>JAFBAN010000223.1 GCA_019247775.1 Chitinophagaceae bacterium
TATTTTGAACGCATCTGTTTTGCCAGTTCCAGCGTAAATATCTTGTTGCTGACGGGATTGGGCGCTACCGCGTTGTAAACTCCCCTCAGCTGATCGTTTTCAATCGCCTTGATATACAGCCGGCAAAGATCATCCAACTGGATCCAGCTAACGATCTGTTTGCCTGAGCCCAGAATAGCGGCTAAGCCAAAACGGACCGGCTTGGTAAATTCTTCCAGGGCGCCTCCGTCCGGGCTAAGTACGATGCCGGTTCTGAATATGACCAGCCGCTTGCCCATCTTCTGCACCGGGCGGATGCTTTCTTCCCAAAGCCTGCAGGTCTCACCGAGAAAATGACTGTCGGGCGGATCGGTTTCCACGAATGCAGTTTTTGCACCCGGAACATCAGGGCCATACCAGCCAATGGCCGAAGCGCTTACCACGCTTTGGATTTTATTCGGGACCTCCTTCAGCGCCTGCACGATCAGTGCACTGCTTTGGGTGCGGCTGTTTACGATCTCCTGTTTGCGGCTTTCCGACCAGCGCTGGTCTGCAACGCCCGCTCCGGCAAGATGAATAATGTGATCTGCCTGGGCTATCGCATTCTTATCGATTGAATTTGTTTCCGGATCCCAGCTGGCATAACTGATCCTGCCGCCGTACTCCGGGGCTTTGCTTTTTTTTCTTGTGAGGATGATCACCTGGTAGTCCTTCTCTGCCAGCATCCGGGATAGCCTTGTTCCGATCATCCCGCTTCCTCCGGTTATTATTACAATGGGCATATCATGTTAACACAAAAACAGTGCAAATGTTGTGTGGGGACCAGGCTCTGCGCAAACTCTGCCGCTCTTGTTCTCTGCGGTGAATTGTCTTTCGGCATCCGGAGTGTTCCGGATCCGAGATTTTTACCGCAGAGAACAAGAGCGGCAGAGTTTACGCAGGGTAGTTCCAAACAAAACCCCCGATTTGCATCGGGGGCCACAACTAAAATCACCAGGTTAAACACAAATTTATAGCAAGCATGGGTTAGTCGGGTTTCTTGCCGTCCAGGAAGGTGTTGATCGTCGAGATCTGGGTCTGGTCGTTCTCATCTTTGCTCACGGTGTATTTGCTGTAGAAGTTTTCTACCGAAGTCAATGTGCTTCCGAACAGCTCCATATTGCGACGTACATAGGCCGGCACCGCATCGAATTCATTGTTGGCATCCGCCGAATTCATATTGAACGACAGATTACGCAGCTTCTGGATCCTTTCAGCCGCTCTTTTCTTCTGCTCTTCCACTTCATCCAGTACAGTATCGTCTTCGAAAGCGCCAACGGGCGGCTGCTGCATCCTTGCAGGCTGTTCAATTACCGGGTCTTTTACCACCAGTTGCATTTCGGGAGCTTCCGCCACCAGCACCGGTTTTGTTTCGGCTACCGGCTCGGGTACCGGCGCAGGAACAGGCAGTTCGGGTTCAGGCTCCGCGTAGATGTTCAACGGCTTGCTGAGCAATCCGGTTGACTGCACCAGGGGCTGCGTAGGTTCTTCGCTTATTTTGAAATCAACCAGTTCTTCCATCATGGTTTTCGGAACATGAACTTCCGCTACCGGTATTTCCACTTTCACTTCTTCTGTTATCTCCGTACTGAGTTCGAATTGCAGCACGCTCAGTTCTTTTTCCATTTCGATCACCGGTTCGGGCGCTTTCAATGCGCTTAGCGGAGTATGCTCACTGAAAATGCTGAGCATCGACTCGATCGGGGCCGTTTCCGCCAGACTGGGCGCGAACGGATCGGGCGTTTCGGCCACGGCCTGAGTTTGCGATTCTGCGGGCACGGGTGCGGGTGTTGTTGCTGCCTGCGGAGTTTCTGTTTCCAGTACCATCACGATCTTCTCGGGCTCGGGCTCCGGTTTTTTTGTATTGATAGAAGCAACAGGTTTGGCGAACGGGTCTTTGTGTTCGAAACCGGTTGCGATCAGCGTGATGCCGATCTTTTTGTCCAGGTCGCCGTCGTATCCCATACCCACGATCACATCGGTGGCTTCTCCGGCCTGCATACGGAGATAATTATTGATGATCTCCAGCTCATCCATCGTGCACTCATGCTCGCCTTCAGCGCTGTTGATATTGATCAGGATCCATTTGGCCCCTTTGATATCGTTATCGTTCAGCAAAGGAGAAGCCAGCGCTTCTTCGATGGCGCGTTGCGCGCGATCCTCACCCTCTACCTCTGCTTTACCCAGGATAGCTACCCCGCCATTCTTCATCACCGTACATACATCGGCAAAGTCCACAATGATATGTCCGCGGCTGTTGATGATATCGGTGATACATTTAGCAGCTGTGGCCAGTACATTGTCCGCTTTGGAGAATGCTTCTTTCATTTTAAGGTTGCCATACTGTATCCGCAGTTTGTCGTTGCTGATCACCAGCAGAGTATCTACATAGGGTTTCAGCTGGGCGATACCCTGCTCTGCCTGCTGGTGACGCCTTGGGCCTTCGAACCCGAAAGGCGTGGTCACAATACCTACGGTGAGTATGCCCAGTTCTTTACAGATCTGCGCAATAATGGGCGCGCCTCCGGTACCGGTACCGCCGCCCATGCCTACGGTGATGAATGCCATCTTGGTGTTCACTTCCAGTATCCGCCTGATCTCATCGAGCGATTCCTCGGTGGCTTTTTTACCAACTTCAGGATTGGCGCCGGCGCCGAGCCCCTGGGTGAGATGCGGCCCGAGCTGGATCTTATTGGGGATCTTACTCTGCTCTATCGCTTTGGCGTCTGTATTGCATATAATGAAGTCAACACCTTCGATATTCTGTTCAAACATGAAATTAACTGCATTACTTCCTCCTCCTCCCACACCCAATACCTTGATGATGGAAGACTTCTGTTTGGGAAGATCGAAATGGATCATAAACTTGATTTTAGTGATATAACGGGTTTTTCTACACTCCTGGTAATACTACAAACGGCAACAAGCACCCATTTATTTTATCACCTGGTCTTCTTCTTCCTTAAAGAGATCGATCAGATTGTTCTTGAACTTATCCCAGAACTTTTGTTTGCGCGCCGATGCATCTACCGATACGGCAGGCGTTTCTTTAACGGGCTCTGCCGTTTCAACGGTCAGGTTCCTCGGCACTTCCACTTTCCTGAACTTCTCTTTGAACTCCTTGTACTTGTGATCGTAGTCGCTATACCCTTTCAGGATAAGCCCGATACAGGTGGAGTACATCGGTTTCTTCAGCTCCTCGATATGGTTGGGCGCCAGGTGCTCGTTCGGCAGGCCGATACGGGCATTCAGCCCTGTGGTGTATTCAGTTAACTGGATCAGGTGCTTTAACTGAGATCCGCCCCCGGTAAGAATGATACCGCCATTCAATGCTCGGCTGTCGAGCCCTACCTGCTTGAGATGATAGGTCACGAAATCCAGTATCTCGCTCATTCTTGCCTGGATAATGCCGGCCAGGTTCTTCACGCTGATCTCTTTGGCGGGCATGCCTTTCAATCCCGGAATGGTGATATAAGCGTTGGTCTTGGCCTCATCCGCCAGCGCACTGCCGAATTGCACTTTCATGGCTTCGGCCTGGCTCTTGAGTACACCCAGTCCCATCCGGATATCGTTGGTGATATTCTCGCCCCCGAAAGGAATTACGGCAGTATGTTTCAGGATACCTTCATAGAAAACTGCCAGATCGCTGGTGCCGCCGCCAATATCCAGGATGGCCACGCCTGCTTCCATATCGATATCGCTCATTACGGCGCTTGCAGATGCCAGCGGTTGCAATACCAGGTCCTTGGTAGTAAGACCGCTTCTTTCCACCGAACGGTTGATGTTCCGGATCGCATTGCGGTCGCCGGTGATAATATGGAAATTGGCGCCCACTTTCACGCCGTTGTAACCGACGGGATCTTTGATGTTCTGGATATTGTCCACATGAAAATCCTGCGGGATAACGTCTATGATCTGATCTCCGGCAGGGATAAAAGTTTTGCGCTGGTTGTTTACCAGCTGATCGATCTCGGGCCTCTTGATCTCGGTATCCGGATCATGCCTTACGATATCGCCGCGGGTCTGCAGGCTTTTGATATGATGCCCGGCGATGCCCACATATACCTCGCTGATCTCGAGATCGGGATTACTTTCATAGCAGTTCTCCAGCGCCTGCTGGATGGCTTTGATGGTCTGATCGATGTTCAGCACCTGGCCATGCTGCACGCCGTTGCTGTTGGCACGGCCAAACCCGAGTATCTCGAGCTTGCCGTATTCATTCTTCCTTCCCGCAATAGCCGCTATTTTGGTAGTTCCGATGTCGAGACCAACAATGATTGGCGCTTCATTGTGATTCATAGATGGTGTGTTTTAGTTGTTATGTTTAGTTGTGTTGTGAGCGTGAATTGTCAGTCGTGAGACGTGAATCGTCAATCGTGAGACGTGAATCGTGAGGCGGGAGTATCTTGCAGTTTCTTTCTGCCGTCTCACGTCTCACGATTGACGATTCACGCCTCACGTTCTCTTCGTCATCACTGCCTTCGGCGGGCTTTTAGCCTGCTTCGGTTGCTGCTGTTTATTCCCAATCGATAACGTTTTTTTATCGGCTTTATTGCTCAGCGGCGCTGCTGTTTGCCTTACCGGGGTCTGCGCTTTTTTCGGATGTTCCGAAGCAGAATCAAGCCGGGCAACTGTGGCAGCTGCCTGCCCGTTGCCTGCCATGGCAACACCGTCCGGAACCACCGGCACAGCCGCCAGCCCGTTCATGATCTCTTTGGCCCTTGCTGAATCGGCGAGCGCCTTTGCCGTTCCCCTGCGGATGGCGACAACCTGATTACTGTATTGCACATCCAGTTTTTCGTAGGTATTGATCCCGTTCTGCAGCCAGGCTTTTTTGTAAAACGTGTAGAGCCTTTTGAATTTCCCATCCAGATCTTCCGCATCACCTAATGAAACCAGCTGATCGCCCAGTACCGGTACCAGCTCAAAATGCGCCTGGGGAGTGATGGCCAGCTGCGCGGTCTGTGCCATCCAGAAAGAATCGGCCAGCACATATTGACCCAGTTTCACCACATCACGAAGCAATGCGCTGTCAGGCTTTGATAAGATTGCCTTATCCGACGGGAACCCGGTGAACATCGGCACCCGCGCTGACAACTTATCGCTCAGCGGCAAACGCAGTGCTGCACTATCCAGGTAAAACGATTGGCCCGCAACGGTAAACACCCGGGCTACCGGCTGCCGTTCTTCAATCCTCACCTGTAATACCTGCTGGTTGTCGAGAAACATCTCCGCATTTCTTACCCAGGGATTTTTTTCTACAAGGCTTTCCATCGCGCGGAGGTTAAGCGCCGAGATCGGTCTTCCGGTAACCGCCCCACCCTGGTTCAGGATATCGGACACATCTTTTTCATCGATGAACATGTGCTTTTCGGCGCCGGTGATCTCGATGCGGAGATCCATGCATTTTTTCTGGTTTTTCCTTACCATCGCGGCGCCAAGCAAAACGATGGTGCCGGCACCCGCAAGCAGCCAGAGCGTAAGAATCAATATTTTTTTCCAGCGGTATTTCACGATCGTTCGAGAATATTTTTAACCGGTTCCACCAACGCATCGATATCGCCCGCGCCGGCCATCACTGTTATCCTGGGTTTATGCTCGCGCATCCATGCTTTCATTTGCTCTTTGTCCAGTACCTGTTTGTTTTCGATAGACATTTTACCAAGTAACAATTCGCTCGTCACACCCGGCATCGGCAGTTCACGGGCGGGGTAGATCGGCAGCAGGATCACTTCATCCGCCATGTCCAGGCTTCTGGCAAAACCGTCGGCCAGGTCATTGGTGCGGCTGAACAGATGCGGCTGAAATACCAGCACGATCTTCTCATCCGGGAATATGCTTTTCACGCCGCTAAGCAGGGCGTGCAGTTCTTCGGGATGGTGGGCATAATCATCGATGAGGATATGCTTTTCATTTTTCAACGCATATTCAAACCGTCGGTGCACGCCTTTGAATTCGGCTACTGCGGCTTTGATCTTTTCGTCATCTATTCCCAGGTGCCTGGCCACTGTTATGGCCGCCAGCGAATTTTCGATATTGTGCAGACCGCCCATATGAAGCACCATATCCCTGATCGTCCATCCTTTCCCGATCACATCATAATGGTAGCTGCCATCGCGAACCTGCATATTGGCGGCATGTGTATCAGCCCGGCTGTCCTGAAAACTATAGGTGTAGTGGTGTTCTGCTTTCAGATCGTCCTGGCGTTTAAGCCCATATTTGCTTACCAGACAACCGCCGGGTTTCACGTTTTCAGAGAATTGGATAAAAGCTTTCTCCACTTCTTCCGGCGTTCCGTAGATATCGAGGTGATCGGGATCCATAGCGGTGATCACCGCGATATCCGGGAATAACTTCAGGAAGCTGCGGTCATATTCATCGGCTTCCACCACTACCACATTCCGCTCACTGCTCCAGAAATTGGTTTGGTAGTTGGCCGATATGCCTCCGAGGAAAGCGTTGCAGCCATAACCAGAATGGCGCAGCAGATGTGCGGTCATGGATGTTACCGTTGTTTTTCCATGCGTCCCTCCCACACAGATATTGAAACTGCCTTCGGTGATCCACTGCAACACATCGCTGCGCTTAACCACCTGGTAATTATTGTTGCGATAGTAAACGAGTTCCGCATGCTGTGCAGGAATGGCCGGCGTAAACACCACTACATCTACATCCTTCGGAATAAGGTCCACCCTCTCTTCGTAATGGATCGGGATACCTGCAGCTTCCAATTCTCTCGTAAGCGGCGTGGAAGAACGGTCGTAGCCGCCGACGCGGGCGCCGCGCGACAAAAAATACCGCGCCAGGGCACTCATTCCGATGCCGCCAATGCCGATGAAATAAATCTTCCGTATGCTATTCAGTTCAGGCATTTATCTGCTTTAAGATTTCGCGGGCAATGGTTTGATCCGCATTGCTGACGGCTAAATGTTTAATATTCTGTCTCAACATTTCCTGTTGAGCCTGATCCTTTGATAATCCTACAAGAACCGCTACCAATTTGTCTCTGGCTTCGCTGTCTTTTACGATCAACGCCGCCTGTTTGTTTACCAGGTTCATCGCATTGGAAGTCTGGTGATCTTCTGCCGCCAACGGATAAGGAACAAATACACTGGGCTTACCCGCCACACATAATTCCGTTACAGCCATTGCGCCGGCCCTGCTGATCACGATATCGGCCGCCGCATAACCCATTTCCATTTCCTTAATGAATTCACTTGCTTTGATATTGCTATGACCTGCTGCTTTCTCGAGATATTCCGAGGCCGTGGTCTTACCGGTTTGCCAGATCAGCTGCAGGTTATTGTTTGCGAACTCCTGCAGGTGTGCGGCCAGGGCTTCATTGATACTTCTGGCTCCCAGGCTTCCGCCCACCGCCAATACCGTTATCTTATTTTCATCCAACCCAAAAAAATCGAGTGCCTGTTTCCTGCTGATGTTCATGTCGGCAATGGCTTTACGCACAGGATTGCCGGTAACCATCAGCTTCTCTGCAGGAAAGAATTTTTCCATGCCATCGGTAGCGACAAATATTTTGGTTGCATGTTTTCCCAGCATGATATTACTCTTGCCTGCGAAGGAATTGCTCTCGTGGATAAAACTTGGGATGTTCTGCGATTGGGCATAGCGCAGCACCGGGTATGATGAATAGCCACCGACACCGATAACGGCATCTGGTGCATAATCATGGATAATACGTTTTACCTGGAAAAAACTTTTGATGAGCTTGCAGGGCAGGCTGATATTGTTCAGTAGAGATTGCCGGTCGAATCCTGCAATATCCAGTCCTTCGATCTGATATCCTGCCTGCGGCACTTTTTCCATTTCCATTTTGCCCTTTGCGCCGATAAACAGGATCTCAATATCGCTATCGATCGCCCGCAATGCATTAGCGATGGCTATGGCAGGGAAAATATGTCCGCCGGTTCCACCGCCCGCTATGATGATCTTTTTACCTGACATCTGGAGCCTCCACAGTTTTTACAGGTTCTGTAATAGGTATCACCGGAGCTACGGGTTCTTTGCCTTCGAGTTGTTCAACATTTCGGGCAACACTTAATATGATACCGATAGCACCGCAGGTGAACAGGAATGAACTGCCGCCCATGCTCACCAGCGGCAGGGTAACACCGGTTACGGGAACCAGGTTCACATTGACGGCCATATTTGCAACAGCCTGGATCACCAATGTAAAGCTCAGTCCCAGCGCAAGAAAAGCACCGAACGCATAGGGGCAGCGTCGGAAAATGCGGATACAGCGGAACAGGAAAACCAGATAGATAAAGATCATGAATCCGCCACCCAGTAACCCATATTCTTCAATAATGATCGAGTAAATAAAATCGTTGTATGCCTGCGGTAAAAAATTCCGTTGCCGGCTATTGCCAGGGCCCAATCCTACCAGTACATCCCCATTTGCGATCGCGATCTTGGCCTGCTGTACCTGGTAAGGCGTTTCATTATCCCTGGCATACATGAAATCCTGCACCCTTCTTACCCAGGTACCAAAGCGCCCGAAGGATTTTACCTTCTCTGCAACACCCGCTTTTGCGGGTTCTGCCTTCTGCGGCCCGCTATAGGTGAGCATGGCCACTGTTACGATGATCACAACCGGGATCAATGCCACGCCGATAGTTAAGAAAATATGTTTGAGGCTTACCCGGCCGATAAACATCAGCAACAGGGATGTTGCGCCGGTAAGCAATGCGTTAGAGAGGTTGGCGGGCATGATCAAAGCGCAGATGATCAGCACGGGTGTGACCACCGGAATAAATCCTTTTTTGAAATCCTTGATCGTCTCCTGCTTTTTACTCAGCAATCGCGAAATGTACATGAAGAGCGCCAGCTTGGCCAGATCACTGCTCTGGATAGTCATATTGATGATCGGCAGTTTGATCCACCGGCTCCCGTCATTGATGCGGGCTCCGAAAAAAAGCGTGTACAACAGTAAGGGTATCGATAACAGGAACAGTATCGTGGCCACTTTGGAAAATATCGTGTAATTGATCCGGTGCAGAAAATACATCAGCAGCAAACCCAATACCGAAAACGATAATTGCTTGAAGAGGTACACATTGGTGTTGCCCTTGTACATCTTGTAGGCCAGCGACCCCGTTGCACTATAGACCACCAGGATAGAGATCAGCGCCAGCAACACCACGATACCCCAGATATATTTATCCCCGCGGGTCCGGTTAACGATCTGGCCGCGTACCCCCTGGATAGTAGGTATCTGTGCGAATAAGGTATCTTTTACTTCTGACATATGATGAGTTGCAAGTTTTAAGTAATAAGTTTTAAGTGGTACTACCCTCCTCAACACTTATTACTTATAACTTATTACTTATAACTTATTACTTATAGCTCCTTTACAGCATTCTTAAACTGTGTTCCCCTGTCCTCGTAATTTTTAAACAGGTCGAAGCTGGCGCAGGCCGGGCTCAGCAAAACCACATCTCCTTTGGTGGCCAGCTTAAAGGAAGCATTCACCGCTTTTTTGGCAGCATCCGTTTCCACGATCACCGGTACGATGTCTTTAAATGCCTCTATGATCTTTTTATTATCCACCCCCATACAAACGATCGCCTTCACCTTCTCTTTCACGAGTTCGGCGATCAGCGAGTAATCATTACCCTTATCGGTACCCCCCAATATCAGGATGGTGGGCTTGTTCATACTCTCCAGCGCAAACCAGGTGCTGTTTACGTTGGTAGCTTTACTGTCGTTGATGAACTCAACGCCGCGCACCATGGCCACAAACTCCATACGGTGTTCCAGGCTGTGGAAATTCTTTACTGCTTCCCGTATCTTCTCTTTCCGGATGCCGAGCGTTGCTGCGGCGATGCCTGCTGCCATAGTGTTGTAGTTGTTGTGCTTGCCTTTCAGGGCAAAATCGTAGATGCTCATGCTGACGCGTTCTTCCTGGATGCGTAGCATCATCTGGTCGCCCTTGATGTAGCCGCCTTTTTTAACTTCTTGTTTCATAGAGAATGGTAATGGGTTAGTATGGATGGTTAGTAAAGCCAGTTTTTCCATGATCACCGGATCGTCCTCACAGTAAATAAAATAGTCGTCACTTGTCTGATTTTCGATGATCCTAAACTTGCTGTTGATATAATTCTCAAACCGATAATCGTACCTGTCCAGATGATCCTCCGTTATATTCAACAGCACTGCTATATCCGGACGGAAATCTTTGATATCGTCCAGCTGAAACGAACTGATCTCCGCCACATACAGCGCTTTCGGATCAAGCGCCACCTGCTTTGCAAAAGAGATCCCGATATTCCCCACCATCGCACAATCCAGTCCGGCGTTTTTACAGATATGATAGGTAAGCGCGGTAGTGGTGCTTTTTCCGTTACTGCCGGTGATCGCGACAATTTTGCTATCCCCCTTAAAACGATAAGCCAGTTCCACCTCACTGATCACAGGAATCTGTTTTGCCCTGATCTTTTTCACCATCTCATTTTTTTCCGGTATGCCCGGGCTCTTCATCACTTCATCGGCAGCCAGTATCCTTTCTTCAGTATGTTTTCCTTCTTCAAATTCAATCTCATGCTCTGTCAGCTCCTTTCGGTAATTATCCTTTAGTGTACCTCCGTCGCTCACGAACACTTCATACCCCTGCTTCTTTCCAAGTATGGCGGCGCCTACGCCGCTTTCGCCCGATCCAAGTATGACTAGTCTGTGTTTCACTTTATCCATTCACTGTTTCTTACCTGATCTTTAGGGTTACGATAGACAATACCAGGCACATGATCGTAATGATCCAGAACCTCACA
>JAFBAN010000011.1 GCA_019247775.1 Chitinophagaceae bacterium
GGCAGCGAGGATGAACTGTTATTGCAATTGCAGATTGCTATGGAAACAGACACCGCATCGTTAAGGGAAAAGATAGCAGATCACTATAGGAAAAACCTTTCCTTCCAGGCGATCGCAGACCGGCTGGAAGCCATCTGCAGCGAACTATGACCTGAAAAGCCGGATCATTTCCTGTGCTGTATCGTCGATCGAATAGGGAAGCACCGGGTTGTGATCGAGGTTGGGATCGGACAGCAGTTCCTCCATTTTTTTTAGCATCGCACTCTTGTCGTTCACATAGTGCCAGTGCCGGATCCAGGCGTGCTGGGGCCGGCAGAAACTGACCACATGCGCTCCTGCATACAACGCTTCGAGGCACACGACCCCGAAGCCTTCATAGGCGGAGGGATGCAGCAGTACCCTGCTTCGCTGCATAGACGCCAGTACCTCGCTATTGGATTTTTCACCGGCAAGCGTAATGACGTTTTGCAGGCCTGCTTCTGTAATAAGCTGCTGCAATCGTGTGCGCGCCTTACCCTCACCGCATAGGAGGACGCGGATACCGGGAAATTTGTTCCGCAACGCTGCCACTATCTCAATAAACAACTCGTATCGCTTCACAGGTATCAGCGAACCGGCGGCTATGATGTCTATATTCTGCTGATCGGGCTTTACAGGATACCGGGCCGGGTTGATGCCGGGCGTAATGGTTTGCGCCGGCCTTACACCGTAGTTGGCTGCAAACTCATCGCTCACAAAATCTGAGAGCGCAACCAGTTCTTCCGGATGTTTTTTCAGGAAACGGGCCCACCTGTTATGTGGCCTTGCGTCCTGGCCCAGTATCCAGTTGAAATGCGGGAGATGAAAAGAGCGCGCGGCATAATGCCCCACCACTGCACATTCACCCAGCCAGAAACTCAGGATGCCCAGCATGGGTTCTTTTCTATGCAAACGTTTCAATGCCCGCCAGGCTTTTAGCCAGGTGAGCAGCCGGAATAACCCCGGCCGGTTCCTTCCGTTCAGCGCGATGATCCTGTTGCCATGCCAGGAATAGGTTCCGGAAATGAAAGGATATTGAAAAGCCAGAACAACGATCTTCAGTTCCGGGAACTGCCTGTTGATAGACAATACCAGCTCCTGTTGCAGGGGCAGGCAGGTGCTATCCGCTTCATCCGCTGCAAAGCCGGGCGACAAAATAACCAGGGTATCGAAGTTCTGTTTCATGCAGTGGCCGGGTTCCGGCCGGAAATTGGATAGTGAAAGAGTTATGGATTAAAAATAATCAAAATATGAATAGAACGAAAGGCGGGCAGGGTTTCATCCGCCTGCCCAAATTCAGTGTTTTTACCATCGCTAATCGGTGTTTAAAACAGGGGTTATCAACTGATAATTCGGTAATTTGCTAACAGATCAGATGGAGATGATAGCAGTGCTTTTCGAATCTATCATTTATCATCCACTTTCCTATGACAAAGCCCGTTTTACCTTGAATGAAGATAAAGGAGCAATCAATTTGCTCCTTTATTTTTTTGCTTATGCCTCTCCGGAAAATGCGTTATTTTTTGCGGGATAATGCAGGAATCCAGTTGAATTTCGATAGCAAAATCTTAATTTCGCGCCATTGGATTCAGGAAATTAAACATTATATTTAATACCAAAAGAACCGGACTAATGAGAATTCTGATTGCGGACGATCACACCTTGATACGGGAAGGGCTCAGGAAGATATTGGTAGAATCATTTCCATTTGCCGACATCCACGATGTAGCCGATTCGGCAGACCTGTTGAAAAAAGCCATCCAGGAGCAATGGGATATCATTATTTCGGACATCAGCATGCCGGGTTATTCGGGCATTGAGATCCTCAAGCAGATCAAGGAGCACGCTCCGCAGACACCGGTGCTGATGCTGAGCATGCATGCGCCGGAGCAATATGCCGTACGTTCGCTGAAAGCAGGCGCTTCCGGTTACCTTACCAAGGAAAGTGCGCCTTACGAACTTGTAAAAGCGGTACAGCAGATACTCAGCGGTCGCAAATACATTACCAGCGAAGTGGCCGAAGTACTCGCGGGCTCTATCGAACAGAACAGCTCCCAGGCCCCGCACGAACAGCTGTCGGATCGTGAATTCGAAGTGTTCAAAATGATCGTTACCGGTAAAAGCATCTCCGCTATTGGCGAAATACTTTCCCTCAACGTAAATACCATCAGCACCTACCGCTCGCGCATCATGGAAAAGATGCATTTGCAGAATAATGCGGATTTGGTGAAGTACGCCATCATGAACAATATCATCTGAAAATTCCTGCAACCGTTTGCAACCGTAGGTTAATCCCTACATAAACTGAGACGTTTTTCTATCCCGGTTTCAGCGTCGATTTTTTTCCTTTACAGTATCAATCAACCCTTCAGGTCAATACGGCTATACCTGCAGTATTGAATCCATCCTGTATCCTTGCAATGATCCTGCGAACTGCCAGCAATGGTACGCATAGCCGTGCCTGCGTCAAGAAATATTTCCTGGGAAAACCGAAACTACCGGAAGGCTTTGTATTCTCATGCAAAGTCTTCCTCAGGTTTTTTTACGTATATGCCCTAACATTTGCTAATACCGCCGGTAATGAACAAAAAAGGACTTAAAGTATTACTGATCGACGATACCCTGATCGTACTTCAGCATTTGCAGACCCTGCTGTCCGAACTGAAACAGGTAAGCCGCACCGAAGCTGTGATGAGCGCGGAAGAGGCATTGACCATGATGGACCAATACAAGCCGGATATTATGGTGCTTGATATCAATATGCCCGGCATGAACGGTATCGAAATGCTCAAACGGCTGCCGCTGAACGAACTCATCCGCCCGGTAGTGATCATGCTTACCAATAACACATTTGCCGGTTACCGCGATGAATGCATGCGGCTCGGCGCCGACTATTTCCTCGATAAATCCCGCGATTTCCAGATGATCCCGTCCATTGTGGAGAAAGTGCAGGAGAGGAAGGTGGTGGTGGGATGATGGATTTGTGGATTGGAAGTTGGGAAATTTTGGAATTGGGAAATTTCGAAATTGATAACGCAGTACCTATTTAAGTCTCAGACCTGCAATCTTAATTCTCCAATTTCAAAATTTCGAAATTTCCCAATTCCAAAATCTCAGATTCCTAAAATCGTCTTTAACCTCGTATATCCCGCTTTACTTACCGGTAATTTAACTCCGATGCTCAGCACCGCAAGCTGGGTTTCTTTTTCATAGGGTTCTATCCGCGTAATGAGCTGGATATTGATGAGGTAGGAACGATGGATGCGGATAAAATTCTGCGTGTCGAGGTTCTGCTCGAAAAAAGACATGGTCCGGTTTTTCAGGAACACGCCTTCGGCGGTATGGATCTTCACATAATCGTCCGCGGCCTCGAGGTACTGGATGGTGGCTGCGGGAATGATCTTGATCTTGCCATTGTCTTTCAACACGATCCTGTTCCGCGACGGCTGCAGATCGGCCGACTGCAGCAGTTTATCCGTTTCTGTTTTCCGCTCATCGGGATTCTGCTGTTTCCATTTCTGAATAGCTTTATCAAAACGGTCCTTGCTGAATGGTTTCAACAGGTAATCGATAGCATGCGCCTCGAAGGCTTTGATGGCGTATTCTTCAAAAGCGGTGGTGAAGATCACGGCAGGCGGTTGCTCCACCAGTTCGAGCATTTCGAAACCGGTGATCTTGGGCATCTGGATATCGAGAAAGACCAGGTCGGGCCTGTGTTGCTGGATCGCTTTCAATCCCTCAAACCCGTCGCCGCATTCCTGCACTATCTCTATATCCGGGTATTGCTGCAGGTATTCCCGTACAATGCCCCTGGCCAGTAACTCGTCGTCAATGATGATCGCTTTCATATTGGTATTGTGGTATCAGCAATGTGGTTGTAAAAATATGATCTGTGCCCGAAGCCTGCAGCAGATCGTGCCGCGCAAACAGCAGGAACAGTCTCCGCCTGATGGAAGCCAGTCCAAACCCTGTTCCCTGCGTGTTGACCGCCGTCGCTTCATCGAAAGGATTGGAAATACTGACCTGCAGCTGGTCTTCCTTTTCCAGCGCGGTGATGGTGATCAGCACTTCACCTGTTGTATCGTACAGCCCGAACTTGATGGCGTTTTCCACCACCGGCTGCAGCAGCAGCGAAGGGATATGCAGTTTAGAAGCCTGCTCCGAAACCCGGATATCCGTCTGCAGCCGCTGCCCGAACCGCACTTTCTCGATATCGAGGTACAACTGCAGATGCCTGAATTCATCTTCCAGTGTTACCCATTGCCGTTCGTCGCGGGTTAAAGTGCCGCGTAAAAAATCCGACAGCTGCTGGATCATATGCCTGGCTTTCTCCGGCTGGCTGCCGGCCAGCGCACTGATCGAATTGAGACTGTTGAAAAGGAAATGTGGCTGCAGTTGCTGCCGCAGCTTAAGCAATTCTGCATCCTTGGTCATCTGTTCGGCCTCTTCCTTGCGGCGATTGGCCTCCTGCTGTTCCTGCAGCGTGTACCATAACTGGCTCATTACCGCCATACAACCCACGATCAGGAACGATAGCATGAACCTGACCGCGCTCGAATTGGCCAGTAACTGCATATAGGTTGCATCCGCATGGAAGAAGAGTTTCAGGATGGTGCGGGTGATGACCAGCCAGAGCGCACTCAACACCAGTCCCATGATCAGCATATACCAGTACCGTTCCTGCTGCGGCAGGTAGTACTTCATATTATTGGCGATGAGCAGGCAGGCGGCGGCGAGCAGCAGGTTGCACAGGATACTATCCACCGTACTCTGCAATACCCCGGCGCCGTAACTGTTGATCACCATGCCGTGCAGCAGCGACCATACCAGCCACCAACTGAGAAAACTGACCCGGAAACGGCTTCCTTTCGTGATCGATCTTACCATGAATTAAAGCGACTGGATGAATTGTTCTGTACAGTGTGCAGACAAATATCCTGCTTTTACATGTACCAGGTGCTGGTAATCCTCGCCGTCATCTTCTTCCCTGATGCGCGAATACACTTCAGCGCCATCTGTCAGCTGCTCGAGCTTATGCAGCTCGGTAACGTTGATGAACTTCCACTGCACCGGGCGATCCTGCTGGTTGTGGAACAGATCCTGTTCACGTTCTCCGATCAGTTGCGCTTTGTTGAAAGCCAGCAGCTCGTCATCTGCGTAGATCAGTCTCAGCTGTTCATCGAACTGCGCTCTGTGATCGCCGTCACCGCAGATGATGCGGTAAACCAATTTGGCGAGGAACCATTGCATAGGGTAAGTTTGGAGTTAGGAGTCTGGAGTCTGGAGTAGAAGTTTGAAGTTGGAAGAAAAAATACTCCAGACTCCAGACTCCACTCCAGACTAATTCTAGTAGCTTTTAATTTCAATCCCCCCGAATATCGTCGTTCCCTTCAGGATCAGGATCTTGGTTGGGTCGAACTTGCCGGGTTGGGGAGGACGTTTATCCTCGATGCCGGCGAAGATGGCGATGGCTTCGGATTTCACTTCCCAGTGCGGAGGCACAACCAGTTTGGTGCCGCCGAATGCCTGGAACAGTTCTATTGTAGCCGGCCCCTGGATATCGGCCTGGCTGAGGTTGATCTCGGCCCCGCCCATGAAACAGACGATATCGCCGCCGCGGAAATTTTTGGAAGTCACCACTTTTTTCACCCCTCCGAAGATGGATACACTGTCCAGCATGTCTTCTGCGACTGCATCGTTAGGAATGCTGGTTGATGCGTAACCGGGGATCTCCGATTCCGGCATATCAACCCATTTTTCAGTGTCTTTCAGATAGTGCCATTTTTTTTTAGGCCGCATCAGGAACAGCAATCCAAGACCGATGATCATTACCGGCCAGAAATAAGGTTTGAAGTTCAGGTCCGCGGCGATATCGTCTGCCAGGAAGAATCCGCCCACACCTATAAAGATCAGCCAGGAAGGATTCCGGAACCCGTGCTTCAATCCTGTGATCAGCCCGATCAGGACCAGGATCATCGGCCAGGTAAATAACCAGGAGGGCAGGTCGATCCCCATTTTCTGCACCAGTAATGCGCCGCCTATGATAACCAGGATAAGTCCGGTCCAGACCCTGTCGTGGTTCTCACGGATGCGGTAGGGTCTGTTTCTGTCTTTTGCCATTGTCTTTGATTTGAATCCAAAACTATAGCGGCGCAGCAGACGGAAGAAGTGCATTTAGGCCATTGAGCGGCGAAAGGCGGTAAGTGACGGGAAATCCTCGGTAAAAAAAGCCGGTGACCGGTTTACCGGCTGTTGCGTTTGGTCTGCCAGCCGATCAGCAACACGCCGACTATCACCAGCACGGTACCTGCCAGCTGGGCCGGAATGATATGTTCGCCCAAAAAGAAATGTGCCTGCAGAATGGTGGAAACCGGGCCGATACTGGTGATGATAGACACGTTATTGCTTCCGATCCTTTTCATGGCATTGCTCATCATAAAAGACGGCAATACGGTAGCGAGCACTGCAATGGCCGCCGAGTAGCCGGTAAGCGTGGAAGAAAAAGGAATATCCCTTACCGGATGCACCAGCAGAAAATGAATGAAGATGCCGGCAGTTGCCATCAGCATGGCATACGCCGTATAGCGTGTTACGCCAACACGTGTCACCATTCTGCCGGTGCCGACGAGATAGAACGAATAAGTAATGGCGCAGAGAAAGATCATGAACGATCCGTAAAAGAATTTTGGATTGCTGGTATCCAGCTGCAGCTCGCCGAAATACGCGATGCCGATGCCGAGATAAGTCAGCAGCAGGGCGATCAATTGTATTTTGTCAAGCCTGCTTTTGAAAATGAATGTGTTCATCAGCACGGCGAAAGTGGGGTAGAGGAACAGGATCAGCCGCTCCAGTCCCGCCGAAATATATTGCAGCCCGATAAAATCGAACAGGCTGCTCAGGTAATAACCCAGGATCCCCATTGCCAGCAGCAATAACCAGTCGCGGCTGCTCAGCGGCCGCTGGTTTTCTTTTCTCGACACCAGCCATACCGCTACCAGGTAGAATGGCAGTGAGAACAGCATCCGCAGGCTAAGCAGGGTCAAAGCATCCACCTGCGTTTCGCGGAAAGCCAGTTTCACGAAGATCGCTTTGGTAGAAAAGAGGATCGCCCCGGAAAGCGCAAGGATGAAGCCGGGGAGATCAGTTTTATTTGTAGACTTACTCATTAATGAACAACCGGGTCGGATTTGGCTACAGTATGTCAGGGTAAAGCCGCAGATTCGCAGATCAGTGTCCAATCTGCGGATCTGCGGCTATTTTTCTGAGCCTTCTGCATTGCACATTGGTTATGCACTCACATTGAAATCGCGCAGCGCGTCATTCAGACTTGTCTTCAGGTCGGTGCTCGCTTTGCGCTGGCCTATGATAAGCGCGCAGCTCACCTGGTATTCGCCTGCATTGAATTTTTTGGTATAGCTTCCCGGTATCACCACGCTTCTGGCAGGTACCCGGCCCTTGTATTCCACCGGTTCGCTTCCGCTCACGTCGATGATCTTGGTTGATTGCGTCAGCACTACATTGGCGCCCAGTACCGCTTCTTTTTCCACGATCACACCTTCTACCACGATGCAGCGGCTGCCGATAAAGCAACCGTCTTCCACTATCACCGGGCTGGCCTGCAAAGGTTCCAGAACCCCGCCGATGCCCACGCCGCCGCTGAGATGTACGCCTTTGCCGATTTGCGCACAGCTACCCACGGTTGCCCAGGTATCTACCATAGTGCCTTCGTCTACGAATGCTCCGATGTTCACATAGCTTGGCATCAGCACCACATTCCTGGCCAGGAAAGCCCCGTAGCGGGCCACTGCATGCGGCACGGCGCGGACGCCAAGTTCTTTGTAGTTAGTTTTCAGTAACATCTTGTCATGAAACTCGAACGGCGGCAGATCCCAGGTCTGCATCTGCTGGATGCCGAAATACAGGAGGATGGCCTGCTTCACCCACTCGTTCACCGTCCAGCCGCTTTCGCCGGGATCCGCTACCCGCAGCCGTCCCTTGTCCACATCCTCGATCACTGCCCTTACGGCATCGCTGTAAGTACTGTCTTTCAATAAATCCCGGTTATTCCAGGCTTCCTGGATCTGCGTTTGTAACGGCATGGTCAAATTTTTTGCAAAAATACAGATCAGGTACGAAGTACGAAGTTAGAAATACGAATATTCAGTAATGGTACAGTCTGAATATTGAGGTCAGGTTAACCGCAAAGACGCCAAGACGCAATGGTTGCGCATAGGGACTGCCGCCACGGATTTTCTTCGCGTTGCTTCGCGTCCCTCCGCGTCTTCGCGGTTAAGTTCAAATTGTACCGCTACCGAATATTCCCTCGTACCCCGTACTTTGTACTTCGTACTTATCTTTGCCCTTCTATGTTACCCTTCAACAACGATATCGAAGCCTGCCTGGAGCAACTGAAAAAAGGAGGGCTGATCCTTTACCCGACAGATACGGTCTGGGGTATCGGATGTGATGCCACCAACCCGGAAGCGGTGGAAAAGATCTTCCGGCTCAAAAAGCGGCCCGATTCAAAAGCGATGATCGTGCTGGTGGCGGATGAAAAGGATATCCTCCGCTATGTAACCCAGCCCGGACTGCAGATCTTCGATTATATCAAAGGCGTTAATAAACCCACCACCGTTATTTATGATGGGGCGATCGAACTGGCCGATAACCTGATCTCGGCCGATGGGTCTGTTGCCATCCGCATCTGCGAGGATGAATTCTGCAAACACCTGATCAAACGCTTCCGCAGGCCGCTGGTAAGCACCTCGGCCAATATCAGCGGGTATCCCACACCCCAGTTCTTCACCGACATCGAGCCCGTGATCATTAACGGCGTAGATTATGTGGTGCAGTACCGGCAGGACGATACCGAATGCCGCAAGCCCTCTTCCATCATTAAATGGGAAAAAGATGGGACACTTAGTATTATCCGTCCCTGACCAGCCCTGTGAATAACCCCGTGGGTAAATTCGCATTCCTGTTAATTTGCTGCTTTACAATAGCTTAGCCGGGCTCCCGCCAGAACGGCATGGTAATTGGAATTATTAGCTTGTGATTTCACGACAAAATTGTCAATTTAACACCAACAATACCGCTATGGCAAAAGTCAGCGTAGACGTCCCGAAAGACAAGATGCAATCCTTTTTGCAGGCCATCGTTAACCTGGGCTTAGATGCGCATGCCGTTTTGACCAAGCGGTACCGGAAGACGGTTGCGCAACAGCAGAAACTGTCGCAGACACTCAAAAAGATCTCATCCAGCTTTATCCTGTTCGATTGGGAATATTTCAGCAATGAGCTGGAATACGAATAGAGCCAGGTCCCACATTCTTTATTGCAGTTAGTTTAGCTTTGCACCACCATGCAAAAAATACTGGTGGTACAAACTGCTTTTATCGGTGATGTTGTGCTCGCCACGGGCCTGCTGGAGAAACTCTATTCCCAATGGCCGCAGGCGCAGATAGATATCCTGGTCCGGAGCGGCAATGAAGGCCTTTTCCGGGATCATCCTTTCCTGCATGAAGTAATTGTCTGGGATAAGCGATCGAAAAAATATAGTAACCTGCTGGCCGTAATACGACGGGTTCGCCGGAACCGGTACGACCTGCTGATCAATGTGCAGCGGTTTGCAGCTACCGGCCTTATCACCATTCTGTCCGGAGCCGGCAGAAAGATCGGGTTCGATAAAAATCCATTTAGCTTTCTATTTTCCGATATTGTTCGCCATGTTGTGAGCGAGGGCGATGGGCAGATGCACGAGATCGAACGCAATCACCAGCTGATCCGTTCGCTTACCGACGATAAGCCGGCAAAACCCAGGTTGTATCCCGCCGGCGCCGATCTTGCTTTTGTGCAGCGGTGGAAAACAGTTCCATATATCTGTATCGCCCCGGCATCGGTCTGGTTTACCAAGCAGTTTCCCGCAGATCAATGGGGCGATTTTATTAATGCGCTTCCATCCGGCATAACAGTATACCTGCTCGGTGCTCCCGGGGACCGCGATCTGTGCGAAAACATCCGGGCTTCAGTTGAAATAGTTCCTGTGATAAGTCTCGCCGGTCAGCTGGATTTTCTGCAGTCGGCGGCTTTGCAGGAGGACGCGTTGATGAATTATGTGAACGATTCAGCGCCCATGCATTTTGCTTCGGCGGTGAATGCGCCGGTAACTGCCGTGTATTGTTCAACAATTCCTGCATTCGGTTTCGGGCCATT
>JAFBAN010000079.1 GCA_019247775.1 Chitinophagaceae bacterium
GTCCTGAATTCATGCATGCAGGGCGCGTGCAGATCAGGGAAGCGGTCAGGGAAGTTTTTATCTGTATGGGGGGGAGCGATCCGGGTTTGCTGACAGAGCAAATACTTGGGTTTCTCCTGCATTATCCAGACAGCTTCAATCTGCATATTGTGCTGGCGCGCATCGATGAAGACCGGCGCCGGCAACTGGAGAACCTGTTACAGCAATACCATGGCTCCTGGGAACTGCATATCAACCCGCCTGCCATCAGCCAGGTAATGCTGAATGCTGATCTGGGTATCATCAACAGCGGGCTGATCAAGTACGAAACATCGTTACTGGGCCTTCCCTGCCTTAGCGTTTCAAATGATGGATCGCATGAGAGCGTGATGGGTCTTTTTGCTGCAGCGAGAACGATCAGGCATATGGGCGTTGCCGCTGCACTTACGGAAGCCAGGTTCAGGCAGTATTTTGGTTTTATCGCAGAGGAACGGATGGAACGTTCGCAAATGGCGGCAGCCTCAGTTTCCCTATTCGATACGAAAGGTGTCGCACGCATTTTTTCTGAAATACAAAGCCTAAACAACTGATACATGAAAAAGCCCGTTGTTATTTTCGGAACCGGTGAGATCGCGGAGCTTGCACAATATTATATGCAGCATGATAGCGGATTCGAGGTTGTGGCTTTTACGGCAGATGCGGCTTTTGTGAAAGAGCCGGTATTCCGCGGCAAACCCCTGGTGGCATTCGAAGACGTGGAGCGACTGTATTCGCCGGGCGTTTATTCGATGCATGTGGCGCTCAGTTACAGCAAGCTGAACCTGGTACGCCAGGAAAAATATCTTGCGGCAAAGGCAAAGGGGTATGAGCTCGTCAGTTATGTGTGTTCAAGATCGGTGTATTGGGAAGATCTTTCCATAGGCGATAACTGTTTCATCCTGGAAAATCAAACGATACAGCCGACCGTCCGCATCGGCAATAATGTGATGATATGGAGTGGCAATCACCTGGGTCATGGCTGCATTATCAAAGATCACACTTACCTCAGCAGTCATATCTGTATCAGCGGTCATACGGAGATAGGCGAGCGTTGTTTTGTCGGTGTCAATTCTACCTTCAGGGATTTTATCAAAGTGGGCAACCGGGTTTTTGTGGCTATGGGCGCGCTGGTGACCAGGGATATCGAAGATGATGCAGTAATTCTGGGACCTAAATCCTCTGTGCTGAAAGCCGAGGATGAAATGGCGGTACGTATAAGAAAATCCTATTTCAATATATAGCATGTGGGTTAAAAAAGGATTATTGCTGGAACCACAAACACAGCTCTGGTGGCAGAAAAGCCATATCATGCTTCCGGCGGCAGCACATATTGAAGGCGATCTTTTTAGGGTTTATTTTTCAGGTCGTGATGAACATAACCGCTCGGTGATAGGCTATGCCGAAGTGAAGGTTTATCAGGGTACTATTGAACTGCAACGGTATTGCGATCAGCCTGTTCTTACGAGCGGTGAGCTGGGCACATTCGATGATAACGGCGTTACCCCATCCTGTGTGGTCACAATCAATGGACGGAAGCATCTTTACTATATCGGCTGGAATTCCGGATCTACTACGCGTATGGGCCTTATAGCAGGGCTTGCGATCAGCGACGATGACGGGAACTTCCACCGTTATTCAAGAGCGCCGTTACTGGACCGTACCGACCGTGAGCCTTTCTCCATCCTTACTGCGCCTTTTGTAATAGAAGACAATGGATCGTTCCGGATGTATTACGTGTCATGCGAAGGCTGGCTGCATCGGGATCTGCCCATCTATAATATCAAATATGCGGAATCCACCGATGGCATCAACTGGAAACGGGAGGGGCATGTCTGTATCGACTTCAGATCTCCGCAAGAAACGGCTCTTGCGAGACCCTGTGTAGTGAAGGATGCCGACAAATACAGAATGTGGTATTCATACAAGGATCCCGCCATTGGCTACCGGATCGGCTATGCAGAATCGGACGATGCAAAGAACTGGATAAGAATGGATCACAACGCCGGCATCGACGTTTCGCCCCGGGGATGGGATTCCGAAATGGTCGAATACAGCTTTGTTTTCGATCATGAAGGATATCGGTATATGCTGTACAATGGTAATGGATACGGAACGAACGGAGCCGGATATGCCGTATTTGAAAATAACAGACGATGAACTTAGCTGCCATTATGCAACCGACATTTTTCCCCTGGATGGGTTATTTCGATATCATCGACCAGGTAGACATATTTGTGTTTTACGATAACGTGCAGCTTACCAAAAGAAGCTGGCAGGTAAGGAACCGCATTAAGATGGCCAGTGGCGAATACTTCCTGACGGTCCCCGTTAAAAAGACAAAAAACAGGGATGAACTGATGATCTGTGATGCCGAGATCTGTTATGAACAGCATTGGCAGGCCAAGCACCTGAAAAACATCGAGATCAACTATAAAAAATCCGCTCATTTCAATGAAGTGTTTGGGCTGATCTCTGAGATCTATGGAAAAAAGCATAACCTTCTTTACTCTTTCAACGAGGATTTCATTATCAATGTGCTTAAGAGGATCGGCATCACCACCACCCTGGTGCAATCGCATGAGTTGGGAGAAGTGGAGGGCGTAAAAGACGCACGGCTCGCGGCGATCTGCAAAAAGATCGGTTGTGGGGATTATCTCTCGCCGCAGGGTTCTTCCAACTACATTGAAGCGGTATCGCCCGGTGGCGAGCTGGTAAGGCAGGGCATCGCATTGTATTACCAGCATTATGTGCACCCCGTATACCACCAGCTTTATGGGTCTTTTCACGGGTATCTCGGTATCATTGATCTGCTTTTCAACGAGGGGTTCGATAATGCACTCGGTATTATACGTTCGGGCCGACATGAGAAAATCCCCTTTATGGATTTCAGAACCAAGTATCTAAAACTGGAGAACCAGTGAAAATAGAGGGAACCTTGATAGGAGAACAGGCGCCAGTGTACATTATTGCCGAATTGTCAGGCAATCACAATGGGCGTATAAAGGCCGCGATCGAAGCGATCGTAGCTGCAAAAAAAATAGGCGCCGATGCCATTAAGTTGCAAACTTATACGGCAGATACCATTACAATAGATAGCAACCGTGAAGAGTTCCAGATCAAGCATGGAACTATCTGGGATGGAACTACACTCCACAAGCTTTACAGGCAGGCGTATACGCCGTGGGAATGGCATGCTGAACTTTTTCGCGTGGCCCGGGAAGAAGGCATTACGATCTTTTCCTCACCATTCGATCCTACTGCGGTTGAATTGCTCGAACAGCTGGCATGTCCGGCTTACAAGATCGCCTCACCCGAGATCCTGGATGTGGGCTTGATAGACCTGGTTGCCAGAACGGGCAAACCGGTGATCATTTCTACGGGCATCGCCGCAGAAAGCGATATCAGCCTCGCGGTCGACACCTGCCGCGCGGCAGGTAATGAACAAATTGCGCTGCTGAAATGCACCGTCGAATATCCAGCACCTCTCGAACACGCCGACCTGCTGACGATCCCGGATATGATCAGGAAGCAAAAGACCCTCGTGGGCTTATCCGACCATACACTCGGTTTTATCGCCCCGGTAGTAGCGGTGGCATTGGGAGCACGCATCATTGAGAAACATTTTATCGTCGATAAATCGCAGGGAGGAGTGGATTCTTCTTTTTCACTCGACCTCGCGGAATTTGAAGAGATGGTGAAGCAGGTGCGCAATGCGGAAAAATGCCTGGGAACAGTGAAATACCGCTCTGAAGAATCGGTCCGGAACGGCCATGGTTTTTCTGCCCGTTCCTTATTTTTCGTAAAGGACATGAAAGCGGGGCAAAGCATCGGTGCGGAGGATGTGCGTTCGATCCGCCCGGGGCTTGGGCTTCATCCCAAACACCTGGCGGAACTCATGGGCATGGTCGTAAAGGCCGACATAGAACGCGGCACTCCGGTAAGCTGGGAGCTTTTAAAAGATCAAGCTTAATACTGATACATGAGAACAGAAATCATAGCCGAGATAGCACAGGGATACGAAGGCAAGCCTTTACTGGCTGAATTGCTGGTGAAGGGCGCTATAGTCGCGGGCGCCGATGCCGTGAAACTGCAGCTGGTGTATGCCGATGAACTGTGCGTGCCTTACTACCCATATTTCGATCTTTTTAAATCGCTGCAGATGCCAATGGCCGTATGGCAGAGGCTGGCAGCAACCGTGAAAGAAGCTAGAAGAAAATTCTACCTGGATATCTACGGACCTAAAAGCCTGCAGACTGCCCGTAAACTAAAGGCGGATGGCGTGAAGATATCCGCAACAGATTTTTACAATTCTACACTGGTACTGGAAGCAGTGAAATATTTCCCGAAAGTTTTTATTTCCTGCAGCGGCGTCCCGTTCGACGATCTGTTTGCTTTGCTGGACCGCATCAGTGCGCCGGAAAAAGTTGTGCTGATGTACGGTTTCCAGGCCGAGCCGACGGAAACCCGCGATAATCATCTTGCGAGGATCGGTAGTTTACGCATTGCCTGCCCGATGGTAGGAGTCGGTTTTATGGATCATTCTTCGGGGGCGGGAGAAGAAGCTTTCTATCTGCCGCTGATGGCGCTGGCGCAGGGAGTGGATTGCATTGAAAAGCATATCACACTGGATCATTCACTTCAGATAGAGGACTATATTTCTGCGCTTACGATCGACAGGTTTTCTCATTTCGTACAGCTCGTGCGCAAAATGGAGCCTGCTGTCGGCAGCGCCAAGCTTGCACTGATCGACAAAGAGATAGCCTACAAGAAAAAAGCAGGTAAAGTAGTGGTGGCTGCCCGCAATTTGCCCAAAGGGAAAGTGCTTCGCAACACTGATATTGCCTT
Source organism: Chitinophagaceae bacterium (assembly GCA_019247775.1). Classification (GTDB taxonomy): domain Bacteria; phylum Bacteroidota; class Bacteroidia; order Chitinophagales; family Chitinophagaceae; genus Sediminibacterium. The sequence goes on from JAFBAN010000079.1 coordinate 4,864, forward strand.
GAAACGTGTAACGGTGACGCCCAACGACGCTTATCTTCCAAGGAAAGAAGACGTGGTTGGCAAAAAGCTGAAACGCGCGGTTGGCCTTAATAAGCCCGTTGAAAAACAGAATATCATATGAGGAAGCTGGTGGCCTGTCTTGCATGCCGGAATAATGGCAGTCGGTTATACGGTAAACCCGTACAGAACCTTGATATCGCCGGGCAGCTAACAGTGCTCGATTATATCATCACCGCGCTGAAAAGTTTCCCTGATATCGATGCGATCGTACTGGGCATCAGTGAGGGGAATGACAATCTCGGTTTTGTAGACATCGCAGCAAAACATTCCATCGATTATATCATAGGCGATGCGAATGATGTACTGCAGCGACTCATCCGGTGCTGCGAGAAAGCAGGAGGGACCGATATCTTCAGGGTAACGACAGAATCGCCATTCACGTACTTCGAAGCGATAAAGGGTGCATGGGAAAGCCATGTTTCGGGCAACTATGATATCACCGCGCTGGATAATCTTCCTGACGGCTCCGGCTTCGAGATCACAACGCTTGATGCCTATAAACGAAGCTGGGATCGCGGCGAGAGCAAACACAGGTCGGAGCTCTGTTCGCTGTACATACGAGAACATAAGGATGAATTCCGCATGCAGTACATCGATGTTCCCCGGGAGATCCGTCGCACGGATATCAGGCTCACGATCGACTACCCCGAAGACCTGATCTTATGCAGGGCGGTCTATCAGCACTTTAAAAAGCAGGCTCCGCTGATCCCGCTTCAGGAAATTATCCGTTTTCTCGACGCACATCCCGAACTCAAAGCATTAGTAGATCCATTTGTGGAAGAAGGATTAAAAACCATGTATATCTGATCATGGCAGCTTTTGCCGCTCCGATTTTTCGCGCTGATATTCTTGACAGGTGTATCGCTGATTCCGGCCTCACTGTTGTGTCGCGTGCCGCTCAGGAAGACCTGTGGGAGCGTGTATTGGGCGAGGCGGCATATGTTCCTTTCAACTATCTGCAGCAAACCATCGATTTCCAACTGGAAGTGCAGCGAGACAATGGATTGACGGATGCATCACTGATACTGCTTCATGATAATAAAGCCTGCGCCGTATGGCCCATATCCATTCGCATCCAGAATGGCCGGGCGACAGCCATGGCCGGGTTCGGCGCCTGGCTGCAATCGCCGGTGTTCATCTCGGGTTTGCCCACGGTCACTGTTAAAAAGATCATCAAACAATGCGTAACATTTGTGCAATCGTTTTGCGCAGCCAATGAGATCAGTACCTGCATCGCAGAGCAGGGTTTTGTGAATGAACAGGGGATCAGTGTCTGGCAGTACGAGTTGGTCCGTGCGGGTGCCGCTACCACCGTGCGCTACGATCTGTTCGTTGACCTTCACCAGGACCTGGCGCGGATCAAAGGCGCATTCCGCAGCAGCTATAAATCCCTGATCAGCCAGGGCATGAAAACCTGGTCGGTACAGATCCATAACGAAGCGGATCAAAACCTTTGGACGGAATTCATGCAATTGCACCAGCAGGTATCAGGTAGAAAAACCAGGTCCGATAAAAGCTGGGATATTCACTTAAGGGCCATGCAGCAAAACCGGGCCTTCCTGGTTTGCCTTCGCGACGGTGAGAAGCGGATGGTTGGAGCAGGCTTTTTCATTCATTCAGCGCAGGAATGTTTTTATGGTGTGGCTGCCTATGATCGCTCACTATTCGAGAAGCCCCTGGGTCATGTAGTACAGATGGAGGCGATCAAAGAAATGAAAAAAAGGAATCTGCAGTGGTATAAGGTGGGCACGAGGGCCTTTGCAACCGATGACCCGGCACCTACCGAGAAAGAAATTTCCATTACTGTTTTTAAAGAAGGTTTTGCAAATACTGTTTTGCCCAGGTATATTTTAAACTGGCCGATTGGCCGCGGCGAAAAGTGAAAGAATAATGGCAAGGAATTCTCATTTTCTGTGGCCTGATGCACGGTTTAAATTTTCTTCGCTGTTTGCTTCAGCTGCAGTTGAGACTGTGGAAAGGGAGCTGGCCGGTATTTACAGCAATTCGGTACCGGTGCTGTTTTCAAGTGCGCGGGCTTGCATCCCGGCTGTATTGGAACTGATGGACCTGCACCGTTCCAGTCTTGTATGGGTTCCTCCATATTCCAGCCAGTGCGTGCTGGAAGCGGTATCCCGTATCGCAACACCCACTCCGGTGCTGGCAGAAAACTCGGCCGCGATCGTCTTTCATCAATGGGGATACATTCATCGGATAGCGGCATCATTTTGCATTGAAGATGCGGCAGACTCATTCCTTTTACCGGGGCCGATAGTCTTCCCTAACCAAGGCAAATTCCAGATCGTATCCCTGCCTAAAATATTCGGTTGCCTTGGAGGCGGCGTGGTGTTCTGCCAATCCGGCGAGGATGCAGATCAGCTAAGGCGGATAAGACAGAGCAGGAGAGGATCCAGGAATTTGCAGCTCCTCCTGAAAATTGCGGGCGGCCGATCGGCTGCAGCCAGAAGATATTGGGGAGGTGCGGAGTCGCTATCAGGACAGCCACCTGCGATCCTGTGTGCAGCGATAATCAGTTCGCTGAAAAATTTGGAGGCGATGATAACCGAGCATAAAAAAAAATTATCGCTAGTAAGAGAGTTCGCGCCTTCATGGCTCCGTTTTCCGGAAGATCGCCTTCCCTGTGTTGTTCCGGTTGACGCTGAATTATTGCGTGACAGAAAGATCATATTTAACTGTATGCCAATACTACCCCTGCATTTCAACCGTACCCAGGATGCTTCCAATGTTCAGCTTGTCAAGACAATACCTGTACCGATACATAAAGACACCAGTATAGAATGGTTGGAACAAGTGAAAGGTTACCTGAACTGATGTATAATTTAAAACTGCACAACGGAAAAACCTTGTTGTTTGAGACATCTGAGAAGGTGTTCATTCCAACGGGCACTACAACCCTGCTGCTCGACAGCGTAAGGGAGCAGATCGGATCTCGTGGCAGCATTCTCGATATTGGTTGCGGCATAGGCGTGGTGGGTATTGCATTGGCGGCATACGGCCTTGCAACCAGCCTGTCGGCTTCGGATATCAGCCATGAGGCCGTAGTCCTCACTGAACATAACGCTGTTTCGAACGGCTGTGAAGTAACTGCACGCCATAGTAACCTGTTTGAAGCCTGGCTGGATACTGCATTTGACTATATTGTAGATGATGTAAGCGGTGTAGCCGAGGGGATTGCTGCAGTATCGGGATGGTTTAAAAATACTTCCTGCGAATCCGGGTATGATGGCAGCCTTCTTACCAAAAACGTAATTCGCCAATCGCATAAACACCTACGTTCCGGAGGCCGGCTTTTTTTTCCGGTTATCTCCCTTTCCAACGAAACTGAGATTATCGCCGAAGCGCGCCGGTGTTTTGAAAAAGTGAGCCTGCTCAAACAAAAAGCATGGCCCCTGCCCGATGATCTGAAACCGCATTTGGCATTGTTAGACCGGATGCGGAACGAAGGAGTGATCAGCTACGAAGAGAAATTCGGCACGCATATCTGGACGACCAGTATTTACATGGCCCATAACTAAATTTTACTTTATGCAAAGCCTTACACAAGAGCAGGTAATAATGATCGTAGCACGGCAATTCGACGATCCCGGGGTTACGATCGATGCCGATAGCTCTATGGATAATGTTGCTGACTGGGACTCGCTGGTCCATCTTGGGATCCTTGTTTCCCTTGATGTAGAACTGGAAGGTCGCGCCGCCGCTGTAAAAAAACTGGCCGCTTGCCGCTCTGTTAAAGAGATTGTCAGCTGCCTGGCCGAACATCAACTTCTGACGCAATAATGAATGCGGCCATTAAAAATATCTCGTATCATCTCCCAGACCGGCTGGAAGATAACGGACTGTTGCAGGACGAAAATAGCGATTGGCGGATGGCAGACATCGAAAAGAAAACCGGCATCAAAAAAAGATATGTAGCTGCACCAGGGGAAACCGCAGTAGATCTGGGTGTTAAGGCCGCTGAAAAAATTTTTGAGGCAGGATTCGCGAAGGAGGAGATCGACGCAATTATCCTCGTAACGCAGTCGCCGGATTTTGTTTTACCTGCATCTGCCTGTATCGTTCAACACCGGCTGCAATTGTCTAAGCAATGTCTTGCATTTGATGTAAACCAGGGATGCTCGGGCTTTGTGGTGGGACTTTCGCTTGCTTCATCGTTGATTACTGCCGGTACTGCCCAACATGTATTGCTGATATGCAGTGAAACCTATACAAAATATATAGACAGACACGACAGGACTTCGAGACCCGTATTCAGCGACGGAGCCGCCGCCGTTATCGTGGGTCCTTCTGCAGGCTCTGATATAGGTCCCTTTGATTTTGGCACAGACGGCAGCGGGGCGGATAACCTTATTGTGAGGAATAGCGGCGCCCGTACAGACGATTCCGGAGAAAGCAGGTTATTTATGAACGGGTCGGAAGTGTTCATGTTTACAATGGACATGGTACCCAAGTCTGTTAATCGCCTGCTGCAAAAGGCCGGGAAGACGATGGATGATGTGGGGATGTTCATTTTTCATCAGGCAAGTGCCCTCGTGCTTTCAAATATTCAGAGAAGACTACAGATAGGCGACGAAAAAATATTCAATAACCTGGAAAATATCGGAAATACAGTTTCCGCAACAATACCGATAGCGTTAAAGCAAGCTATCGACAAAGGGGTTATCAGGCCAGGTGAATGTGTTATGCTTGTTGGCTTCGGTGTGGGCTATTCCTGGGGAAGCTGCCTTATAAACTACAATCCATGATAATAATTACTGGTTCCGGGGGTGGTATAGGGAACTCGGTCATTCAGGAACTGTCCAGGATCGACGAAATGGTTTGTCTATATCATTCGCGAAAGCCGGAGGCGCAGGTCAGCGGTAATATTCGATTCGAGCAACTCGATATAACGGATGAAGCTGCAGTCAGAAAATTTGCGTCCAGCCTGCAAAATGCGGGAAATATCACTTTGGTTCATTTTGCAGCATTAAGTATTGACGGACTTGTTATGACACTGGATTATGAGCACTGGAAAAAAGTGATGGATGTAAACCTGAATGGTAATTTTCTTCTTACTGCCAGCCTTCTGCCGCTGATGATCAAACAATCATGGGGGCGGATAATCCATATTTCTTCAGTGGTGGGGCAAAGAGGCGTCAAAGGCGCAGCTGCATACAGCGCCTCTAAAACTGCACTGGACGGCTGGAGCAAAACATTGGCAAGGGAATATGCACGTTTCAACATCACGTCTAATATTCTGAACCTGGGATATTTTGAAAACGGGTTGATCGATTCGCTGAGTGCCGCCGAGCGTGAAAAGATCCTCGGCGAAATTCCTGCGCAGCGGCTTGGGAATTCAAGCAATATCGTGAATGCGATCGGTTTTTTGATCAACTCGGACTACGTGAGCGGGAGCACAATTGATATTCATGGAGGATTATAATCCCGGATTCAAATCCGAACACGTCTACAGGCTGACACCCAGTGACAGAATAGAAGTCATTGAGATACTGACGGACGCTTTCGGAATGCAGTCGGAACAGGGCCGTTCACATTTCGGATTTTTTATCGATAGTCCTGTTCCCAAAAACTATGTAATCGTAAGAACGGAAGAGGGGAAGATGGCCGCAGTGCTCTGCCTGTTGGATAAAGCCTGTTTATTTTGTGGTATTCCTGTGGAAGTTACGGGATTGTCATACATGGGTATCGCAACCGGTTTCAGGGATTTTTCCATCCGGGATCTATTGGTGAAGGGATTGTTCGAAAGCATAAGCGGAAATGACAGGTTGTTGCTTGGATTTGCCCGCAAAAAAATGGACGGATTCTGGTACCGCTTTGGCTTTTTGGGGTTTACGAATTTTGGACGACTATCCGTAGAACTGCGGCACCTGCCTGCATTGGATACGAGTTTGCAATTTGAAAGTTGTTCGCCCCGCGACCTCCCCGAAATTCAAAACTTATATGAGGGTGCTTATAGGGGTCAGCCGTTTTTATTGAAAAGGACCTCCGCCGATTGGGCAACTTTTTTCGACCGGATAAAGCGCCTGTCGCTCACCCTTAATGCAATAAAGGACGCCCAACAAAACATGGTTGGTTATGTTTTGTTAGACAGAGAGCTTTTTATAGAAGAACTTGCTGTTCTTCCCGACAGGTGGCCCCAGTTCGCATCGCTGATCGGGCGTTTTTTTAAGACGGCCCAGCCAACGCGCACGCATGCAGAATTCGGTATCGGCATTACACATCCTTTCAGCGTTTATATCTGCAACAACTACTCATATACATTCAATACCAGGTTTGCATGGAATGGTGGTCATATTATGCGTATAGCCAGCCTGCAGGGCTTCTTGCAAAAGATGTTGCCGGTACTCACCACCCGCCTGGCAAATGCGCTTGTATCGGATTTTACGGTTACGGTATCTGACGTAATGTTTGTTTTTCGTGATGGCAGGTTGTCTTTTAAACTTGTAAAGCCTAAGGCCGATCTTTCGCTGGCGCAACTGCTGCATTGGCAAAAAATGTTGTTCGGAACGAGCGATGTTTCAATGCTTATGTTTGAAAGGCCGTTGCCTGAACCGGATATTTCATTATTGCGGATACTTTTCCCAGTATTGAATTCTCAAGTGCCCCTGATTGACCAATTCTAGCGCATGAGCAAAATTTACTGGAACAATACGCGCATATTCGGGGCTTTTGCAGAACTCGAGGAGCAGTTTGCCAGATTTCTTCAGGATAAAAGAATGTGTTTTCCGGGTGTGTCAGAAGAGGCCGCCAGAAAAAGACTTGTCCAAAAGTTCTTTGAGCGGTGTTACTTTCCATATGCAAGAATATGTGCACGCCGCCATGCGGCCGGATCATATCCGCTACCCCCGGATGCCAGTCTGGAACTTGAAGGGATAAGATTCGATCAGAAGTCGGGGAAGCTCTCGGTGTCACCAGGACTGGTGTTTTTGTGTATCCTGAAATTTATGAACGATTGGCTCCGTCTGAGCTTATATATCTGCAAGTCGCTCCGGCTATCAGCCAGCTCAAATCTCCGGCAGTCAGTATTGGTTTGGGGAATAGGCGCCGAAAGTATTTTTTCCCAAAACTCCGATGATGCTTTTGCTGCTTATTTGCGTAGTGGTCCTGTATTGCCGCTATCAACAGGATACAGGATCGTGCAATATGGGAAAAAGCTGATCAGCGGGAACGACGACAGCCTTGTATACCATCCGCGGCCGGTAGAGGGTATGTTGGAACTGCAGTCTTTAAGTATTGCAAAGTTCTCTAGGTTGATGGCTGCTCATTTCCAGATGATGGTCCGTTTCGTTTATGCTTGCTTTCGGCAACCTTTTTTATGTCTGTTGCATGTTGATGCGGCTTATGCCGGAATTATCGGTAAAATGGATCAGTGGGGAATTCTTGAAAGCGTTGTATTCACCAACGCAATATTCACCCAGTATACCTGGATGAGATCTGATACCAGGAGCTTTTCGGTTCATCAGGTGTATTATTCACAGAATATCAAGCCGCTGGTTTATAAAGCAGACCCCTACTGGGCCGACTATCCCGGGTATAAGCATTTGCACGCGGATGAGGTCTGGTTATGGAATGAAGATATAGCGCACTATCTGCGCAGACTCGGTTTTGAAGGCATCACGCATATTACGGCGCCGATCGCCTGGCGCCTCCCGCACGAAGTCAACCCTGATAGCACAAGCAGGAATATTGTCATTTTTGATATCAGTCCCATTGATGATAAAGCTGCTTTGAACTTCGGCATCATCAATAACTACTTTTCGGAACAGAACCTCAGGCAATTTATTGGCGATATTCTCGACGTATGCGAGGAAGTTAACAATGAATATGGAATGGAGTTACGGCTGATCATTAAACATAAACGGCCTACGGCCAAAATACACACATCTTCTTACCAGGACTATATCGAAGCTCTTGTCAACACCGGAAAAATTGCTGCTGTTGCAGCGCACGATGCAGATATTTTTTCATTGATAGGCGAACACCCATTAACGATCTCTATCCCATTCACATCAACCGTTTATATTTCCGAGTGGATGAAGAAACCCGCGGTCATATATGATTTTTCCGGACAATTGGAAGACAACTATATCCATTCGGCCGACACCAGCTTTGTGAATAGCAAAGCGGCACTTCGGGAGAAATTTTCAGAAGTTTTCAATAGCGCCCACCACCAAAACCGAGTTATATCATGAACCTGGAACAACTCACCGTAAAAATATACGCCGATGGTGCTGAACTCACCGGGATGATCGAGATGGCAAAAAATCCTTTGATCAAAGGATTTACCACTAATCCGACCCTGATGCGTAAAGCGGGCATTGCCGATTATAAAAAGTTTGCCCAAGAGGTAATTCGGGCCGTTCCTGACAGGCCGATCTCCTTCGAAGTTTTTTCAGATGATTTCAACGAGATGTATGCACAGGCGATGGAAATAGCCTCCTGGGGTGGCAACGTGAATGTAAAAGTGCCTGTAACCAATACCAGGCGTGAATTTGCCGGAGACCTGATCAGCCGGCTTTCTTCGAACGGAATATTTGTGAACATAACCGCTATCATGCACATCGGCCAGGTAAAAGCGGTGATGGATAATCTTAGAGGCGATGCACCCGCTTATATTTCGGTATTCGCGGGGCGGATTGCTGATACCGGGCGGGATCCTATTCCCATCATGACAGAAGCGGCCGAAATTTCCCGCACCCGTTCAAATACCGAAGTGATCTGGGCCAGCCCGAGAGAACTCATCAATATATTTCAGGCAGACCAGGCCGGTGTGCAGATCATTACCGTGGCGAATGATATCCTCAATAAACTTTCATTGGT
>JAFBAN010000129.1 GCA_019247775.1 Chitinophagaceae bacterium
GACTAACAATTGTTAGCAATCTTTGTGCCCCGCAAAATCACCTGCCATGGCCAACCAGAAAATCCTCGACATTCTCGGCGACAAAGCCGCTTACCTGCTCGATCACAAATGCACGACGGTAGATAAATCCACCCTGCAACTGCCTTCGCCCGATCATGTGGAGAAAAGCTGGATCAACAGCAACCGCAGCAACCAGGTATTGCGCAGCATCCAGACTCTATTGGGTCATGGTCGACTCGCCGGCACGGGCCATTGCAGTATTTTTCCCGTTGACCAGGGCATCGAGCACAGTGCGGGTTCGGCATTTGCGCCCAATCCAATTTATTTTGATCCGGAAAATATTATCAAACTCGCCATCGAGGGCGGCTGCAATGGAGTTGCATCAACTTATGGCGTGCTGGGACTGATGAGCCGCAAGTATGCGCACCTCATTCCTTTCATCGTCAAGATCAACCACAATGAATTCCTGAGCCTGCCCAACCGCTATGACCAGACCATGTTCGGCACGGTGAAGAGCGCCTGGAACATGGGAGCGATCGCAGTAGGTGCTACCATTTACTGGGGCAGCGCGGAGAGTGCAAGACAACTGAAAGAAGTGGCCGAAGCATTTGAGATGGCCCATGAACTCGGTATGGCAACCATACTCTGGTGCTACCTGCGCAACACCGGTTTCAAGGTAGACGGCGTGGATTATCATACCTCGGCCGATCTTACCGGTCAGGCAAATCATCTCGGCGTTACACTGCAGGCAGATATCATCAAACAAAAATTACCTACCAATAATGGCGGCTACCTTGCAACCAAGCATGGCAAAACGAGCCCGCTGGTTTATGAGAAGCTGACTTCAGATCATCCCATCGATCTCTGCAGGTACCAGGTGCTGAACTGCTACAGCGGTCGTATCGGTCTGATCAATTCCGGTGGCGAAAGCAAAGGCGCCAGCGATCTTGCCGATTCTGTTTACACCGCCGTGATCAATAAACGCGCCGGCGGCATGGGGCTTATCCTCGGCCGCAAAGCATTCCAGCGCCCCATGAAAGAAGGCATCGAATTGCTGAATGCGACGCAGGATGTGTATCTCGACAAGAGCATTTCTGTTGCGTAGCAATTATTTTGAATTATAAATTTTAGATTTTGAATTTGAATCAACCAGTTCCCATTACCGATATCGCGAATGCAAGAGTTGAAAGCCCTCAATTCAAAATTCAAAATTCAAAATAGCCTTAGTGTTGCAACTTCATTAACAGCCTGACAATCAATTCGATAAATCAGTTCTTAAATATCACTATCTTCGATGCCCCAATTGCAAGGAAGCTTATGAAAAAAGAACGTGAAGAAGACTTCGAAGCGAACCTGACCGGTGATGAAGAACAGGCTGGTGAACAGGGAAAGCCGCGCTGGTTCAAACGTATCAGAAAAGGCATCCTCACCTCCACTGCAGACAAGAAGGAAACCCCCGAAGGTCTGTGGAACAAATGCCCGGAGTGTAACTATATCTGCACCACTACGGAACTACGGGAAAACCTGTATGTATGTCCAAAGTGCAATTATCATCACCGTATCGGCAGCGACGAGTATTTCGAGTTATTGTTCGATAACAATGAATACACCGAGCTTTTCGATAATATCCAAAGCAAGGATGCATTAGGTTTTACCGATCTCAAATCCTACCAGAAACGTCTTGACGATATTCATTCCAAGACCGATCTCAAAGATTCTATGCGGGTGGCCGTTGGAAAAGTGAATGGAGAAGGCATCGTAGTCGCCTGTATGGATTTCGAATTCATCGGCGGTTCACTGGGCAGTGTGATGGGTGAGAAATTCAGTCGCGCTGTCGATTACTGCATCCAGCACGGCCTTCCTTATCTCGTTATCAGCAAAAGCGGCGGTGCGCGGATGATGGAAAGCGCTTTCAGCCTGATGCAACTGGCCAAGACCAGCGGCAAGCTCGCCGAACTTAGCGATGCGAAACTTCCTTTTATTTCTTTACTCACCGATCCTACATTCGGCGGTATCTCCGCCAGCTTCGGAATGCTGGGCGACCTGAATATTGCAGAACCCGGAGCGCTGATCGGTTTTGCCGGTCCGAGGGTGATCAAGGAAACGATCAAAAAAGACCTGCCCGAAGGATTCCAGCGCAGCGAATTTCTGCTGGATCATGGATTCCTTGATTTTATAGTAGACCGGAAAGCGCTGAAGAACAAACTTGCGCAGCTTGTGTTGTTGTTCAGAAGCTGATCTGATTGCAGATCTGAGATTTGCAATCAATCTCAGATCTGCAATCTCAAATCTCGCATCTATCCATGGCCACTGAAATGAATAACCGCCAGGCTTATTATAACTACTACATAGAAGATAAATATGTGGCGGGCATTGTATTGCTTGGAACAGAAGTAAAATCTATCCGGGATGGGAAAGTAAGTTTCAACGATGCATTCTGTTTGTTCGATGATGGTGAGCTCTGGGTGCGCGGGTTGTATATCGCCGAGTATTCTCATGGCAGCGCCAACAATCATATCGCCGTGCACGACAGGAAACTGCTGATGACAAAACGTGAATTGTCGAGGCTGGAAACCAAGTTGAAAGAGAAAGGACTTACTATTGTTCCGCTGCGGGTGTTCATGAACGAGAAGAACCTGGTGAAACTGGAGATCGGATTGGGGCGCGGCAAGAAAGTGCATGATAAGCGTGAGACGATCAAGAACCGGGATATCGATAAAGAGATCAAGCGGCATCTGAAGTAGGATCCGCCTCGGCGCTAAGCCCGGATACCATCGGCCCGCCGGATCGCCAGCTTGAAAGCTGGGGTTATAAATTTATTTCTGGTGCACTACGCTGCGCCTAAGCCTAGTCCATATATTTTCTTGTGCTCTCCTTACCGGATTCCATCTGGTCGATCACTGCTTCGGGCGTGGGATTGCGGGTGATGGCCACCGCTACCTGGAACAGGATCACCAGTGCAGCGATCGATCCAAGCAATTCCTGCCACCTGATCCAATACCCCCAGACAGAATAGACCGCTGCTTTAGACAGGTCCTGCGTTTCATAGATGACCGTAACCCGCTCTCCTTCTCTGAATTCACGGAATAAATAACGCGCATCAATGGCATAATTTTTTTGCCCTGAACTGAAGACAGCTTTGGGGATCGTACGCGATGAAACGCTGTCGGGCAACCAATGGATAACAGCAGGTGAGGTTTCACCATCGAAGAAATCCGGTTTGCGGGTGTACAGTACATAACAGCTGAAGCAAACCAGGTATAATATGATCAGTAGATTTCGCAGGATCGCAAAATTACTTTAAAAGCACGGCAGTGCCCAATAGACATGGGAAAAGCAAAAAAAGGATCACTCATTATTGTTGGCGCAGGAGCGGCAGGTTTAATAGCAGCATCGGAATTGGCAGGCAAATTCCAGGTTACGGTGCTCGAAGCTTCAGACACTACCGGCGGCCGCATCCGCACCATCGATGGTATGGAAGCAGGCGCCGAATTTGTGCACGGCGAATTACCACTTACGATGGAACTGGCGAAAAAAGCCGGCGCTACCCTGGAAAAGACCGGCGGCCATTTTTACCAGGTATCCGACTGCGACTGGCGCAGGCAGGATGATATCATCGAAGGATGGGATCTGCTGCTGCAGAAAATGGAAGCGTTGAAAGATGATATCACGCTGGATGCTTTTCTCGAAACGAATTTTGCCGGCGGCGAATATGAGGAGTTGCGCAGGCGCACCAGGGCATACGCATCCGGGTTCGATGTTGCAGATCCGGTGAAAGCAAGCGTAAAGGCATTGTACAGAGAGTGGTCGCAGGGGATGGACGAAATGTACCGGATCAAAGAAGGTTATGCAGCCATTACTGACCACCTGCAGCAACAATGCGAGGCAGCCGGATGCAGGATACTTACCAATAAAAAAGTGAAGCAGGCAGACTGGGAGCAGGACCGGGTAAAAGTATACACCGACGATGGCGAAACCTTTGAGGCGCAGAAGCTGATCCTCACGCTGCCTGCAGGTATTATGCAGCGGAAACTGGCCTCTCATTCCATCAATATAACGCCGCCGCTCGACAGCTACGATACGGCCTGGGAGCAGATCGGATATGGCAGTGTGCTGAAAATACTACTGAAATTCAAAGAGGCATTCTGGGCGGAGCAACAGGAAGAAGTCGGTTTTGTGATCAGCGATCAGCCAATACCTACCTGGTGGACGCAACTCCCCTACGATGAGCCTCTGCTGACCGGATGGATCGGCGGGCCTTATGCGTTGCAGTGGGATAATAAAACCGATGAAGAAATACTGGAACATGCTGTTACCTCACTGTCTCGCATATTCCGGCGAACAGTTACAGATATCACTGCACTACTTGAATCGCACCAGATCCTGCGCTGGCATACGATCGAAACGGCATTGGGCGCTTACAGTTATGAAACCCCATTGTCTGCAGAAGCCCGGGCCCTGTTGATGACCCCGGTAGCCGGCACGCTTTATTTTGCCGGTGAAGCCTTATACAACGGCCCGCATCCGGGCACGGTGGAAGCTGCGCTGTACAGCGGTAAAGAAGTGGCGGAGCGGATCATCGGGGATTTAGCAGACTGATCCCCCTCATTCCAACGCTTCGATCTGCTGGCCGATGGCTTTGATGAATTTCTGATCTTCAGACTCGTTCATTTTCCAGCCGCTGGAAGCCCTGCGGATAATGCCGATATACTCGCCGTTGAGATTTATCTCGTATTCGTAACACACACCATTCATGCAAGCCTGGGTTACCGGAACGGCTTCTCCATGATAAGTTTCTTCTTTGTATTCGAACTCCAGTTCCAACGGTTCCTGCATCAATTGCGCGATCATCTCTTTAAGAAAACCAACCAGGTATTTACGTCGGGTAGCTGCTGAAGCGCTCCATTTTTTCTTTGCGGCGCGCATATGCGCAACCTTGAACTTGAACCCGGACAGCACCGTGCTGTAGTCATCCGCATTCAGCTTGCGCACATCCTGGTGGGCCATAATGTACCAGTGGTAGCCCGTACCTACGGGTACGCCTGAGCCCTTGGGGGCTTTTCCCTTGCGGCGTTTGGTTACGGCATAATGGATCTGCCAGAGATCGGGCGTGATCTTGGTCTCCTTCCAGTCGCCACGGTCGTAATGCCAGGAATGGCTGCGACCGATCTGCATGCCGGTGTACTGTTTGTTGCCAAAAAATTTATGGTGATTATAAGAGGCGGCAATATCCGGCTTCGATTTCGCTTTTTTACGTACCGTGGTCTTGCGCGCCGTCTTTTTCCGGGGCTTTGCTGCGGTGGTGGGCATATACCGGTTTTCCTGTATCACTGCAATTATGGTACCATCATAAACCGGCCTCCCTGGTGGTCTGCTTAACCTGCAATCGTATTATGGATATTGAGCTTATGCAGTTCGAGGATGGTCGTTTTACCGTCATCGCTTTCCCGGTACATGGGCACAAATTTGCGGTTGAACAGGATCTCATTGTAAGTATAGGAAGTGCGTTGCTGCACAAAATTGGAAAATACATCATCGAATCCCCGCAGCATCACATACAGTTCAACGTCCCCTGTCCGCATATCCTCCTCCGTAAAACCCTGGAAAGGGCTTTCATCTGTTATGGGATGCACCACCGTCCAGCTCATCGGCATATTCTCCACCCTTGTCCTTTCCAGGTCGAGGGTGAAATATTTGTAGGTGGGGGTGCCGTCTTCAATGATCCGCAGACCAACATTGACGCGGATCTCAAGATCGGTAAGGGTATGCATGTCTTTGTATGCGGCAAAACGGAACATCAGCCCGGTCCCATCCTTATAAGGGCTGATCAGCGCATGCTCACTGAATGCCAGGTAGCTGCGTGGCTTTGAGAAACGGCCGTAGATCAGGCCGGTTGCAATGGCGAGCGACAACAAGCCAGTCAGCGATTCCAATCCCGCAACAAGATTAGCAGCATCCCCTACCGGGTTTACCCGTCCATAGCCGACTGTTGTAAATGTTTCCGTGCTGAAATAAAAGAATTCTTTCGCCATATGCCAGTTATTCCCGGGAGTTAACCCGGTGAACTCGGCCGTGCCGAGCAGCCAGTACATCACTGCAAATCCGCAATTGATCGCGAGGTAGAACAGCACAATAATGGCAATGAATTTCCATTGTGGCAGGTGGAGCATATCGTGGAAAATACTGGCACGTTTCCAGAAAGGCATGCCCTCCTTAACGAGGTTGTAGCTACCATCTTTGTTGATGAACCGGCCGCCAAGATTATCGGCCGCATTGGTGCTGAAACCGGTGTTATTGTTCTGGCGGGAAGATGGATTTCGGCGACTTAGCATAAAAAATATTTTCTGTGCACCTCTGTGCATTCCGTGCCTCTGTGGTGAAGCTCTGAGCCTCCGTTATCTCCATTCACCACAGAGGCACAAAGTACACAGAGGTACACGGAGTTTGAAAAGCAAATTACCTACGAAGTATAGGATTTCCAAGATGAGGGTACAAATAAAAAGACCCCTGCTGTCGCAGAGGTCTTCCAAACTATTCAAACAGGCTTAGTTAGACAGGCTCCGGAAATCTACCGGCACCAGTTTACTTACGCCCGGCTCCTGCATGGTTACTCCATAGATCACATCCACCGCGCCCATGGTCTGTTTGTTATGGGTAACGATGATGAACTGCGAGTTATCACTGAATTTCTTGATCATCTGCGTGAACTTGCCTACGTTGGCATCATCCAGCGGCGCATCTACCTCATCCAGGATACAGAACGGTGCGGGCTTGATCAGGTAGATCGAGAACAGCAGCGCTGTTGCGGTGAGCGTTTTTTCACCACCGCTCAGCTGCGTGATGGAAGACGGGCGTTTACCCTTGGGCTTGGCAATGATCTCGATGCCGGTCTCAGCCAGGTTTTCCGGGTTCACCAATACCATATCGGCCGTATCTTCCTCGGTAAACAGGGCTTTGAACACTTTCTGGAAATTCTCACGCACCTGGTTGAAGGTATCGAGGAATTGCTGGTTAGCCGTAGCTTCTACTTCCTGGATGGTCTGCAACAGGCTTTCTTTCGCCGATACCAGGTCGTTCTTTTGCTCGAGGATGAATTCGTAACGCTTCTTCATCTCGGTATAAGCTTCGATAGCCGTGGGGTTCACTTCGCCCATGTTCTCCAGGCGTTTGCGCATGCGGTCGGAACTTGCCTGCAATTCTTCCAGGCTGGTTTCAGTAGCGCGGGCCTGATCCAGGATCTCATCCAGCTCAACCCTGAACTCCACGCTGAGCCTTTCTTTCATGCCCGCAAGCTGCAGTTTCAGTTCATTGAGTTTGTCCTTGATCTCGGTAACCAGGTGATCGATCATCTCCCTGCTCTTCACTTTCAACCGCAGTTCGCTTTCTTTTTCCTGCAGCGCATTGCGGAGGTTATAATAGGTCTGATCGGCTTCATTCAGTTTTTTCTCTTCCTCTTCCTTGCGGCGCATCATTTCCAGCAGCAATTCTTCGGACGCGATCAAAGTTTTTTCTCCCTCTTCGATATTCGCCGCTGCTTCCGACAACTGGGTGGTATTGCTGCCGATCTGCACATGCAGGTCTTCAAGTTGTTTTTCCTTGAAAGCCAGCTCCTGCTTCAGCGTGGTGATCTTGCTCTGCTGCCGGGTGAGTTGCAGATTGGTTTCATTGTATTGAACGGAAGCCAGGTTATAGGCATGTTCCGCGTCCTGATAATCCTGTTCTACGGCCTTCAGTTCACCGGCCGTAGCGGTCAGCTGTTCGTTCAGTTCATGGAAAGATTCGCGTGTAGAGGCGATGGCTTCATGCTCGGCCTGTAAACGCTGCTCGAGTTCTTCCAGTCGCTGCAAGCCGCTCTGCTGCGCTGCCTGCAGGTTCTCGATCCTGTTCTTTGCCGCGAATACCTGGTTGGTGAGCTGATTGATCTCCTGCTCGGTTTGCCTGATCGCATTTTCTTTCAGCTGATCGTTAAAAGCGATCACTTCATTGTGCTTGGCCTGGATATCGGATTTCAGCAGGTTCACCACAGACTCTTGCTCACTGATCTCTTCTGCCAGCTTCTCCAGGTTCTTGGCACGACCGATCTTCTTACCCTCGAACAAACCTACACTGCCGCCGGTAAGGGTGTATTTTCCCTTCACGTACTTGCCATGTTTCTCAAGTACTACGGCGCCATTGCTGTTGGCGATGGCTTCGTCGTTCTCGCCGATATAAACATTACCGAGCAGGTATTCTGCCAGTTTGCGGTATTGCTCGTCCACTTCAATTACATCCAGCGCACGGATGGTATCGCTGGGCTGATGCGTGTCTACACGGATATCCGCAAATTTCTCCAGCATGAAGAAATTGGCTTTGCCTTTTTTATTGGCATCGAGCAGGTTCACTGCCTGCAGGCCTTCCTGCAGGTTGTTCACCACATAGTAGTTGAGATAGGGCTCCAGCACATTTTCTACAGCCGTCCGGTATTCTTCCTTTACATAAATGATATCGGAGAGAATAGGCGCGGCATGGTTCCAGTCGGGATTCTTGTGCAGGAACTTGATGCTCTCCGGATAGCCTTCCATGGAGTCGATCAGGCTTTTCAGGAGATTGTATTCATTGCGCTTGGCATCCAGCTTGCGGTTCTCTTCGTTGAGTTCGTTGCGCAGTACTTCCAGCTGTGCCTGGGTTTCGAAAATGCTTTCTTTTGTACGCTGCTGGTGCTCCTGCAACTGCTGCAGGTCGATCCGCTTTTCTTCCAGCGTGGTTTCTTTCTCCTGCAGTTCAGTAGCCAGTTGCTGCATCTGCGCCTCTCGGTTCTGCTTTTCTTCGGTGAGCTGGGCTTGCGCACGCTGCAGATTCTGGATGGACGTATCCGCCACAGCCACTTTTTTCTCCGCATCGAACTGACTGCGCTGTATCTGCTGGTAACGACCGCGCAATGCATCTACGCCACTTCTTTTTTCGTCGAATGCCCGGCGTTTATCTTCTACATCGGCCTGCGCCGTTTCTACTTTCTGCTGCAACTCGAATAACCTGTTCTCTTCTTCTCCCACCTGGATCTGCGTGTACTGGATAGAATCGCCAAGGTTCTTCAACTGACCTTCCGCTTTTTCCAGGAACTCTTTCAGTCCGGCCGCTTTTTCCTTCAGGTAATGCAGTTTCTGGGTAGCGAGGTTCTTTTCGTTTTCCTTACTGCGCAGATCCTGCAAAAATTCATTGAACTCATGCTGCATGGACTGCAGGGCGCGCTCCTTCTCTATAAATCCCACTTTTTCCTGCTCAATGGCTGCCTCTTCGGTGGCGATCTCAGCTTCTAACCGGATGCGTTTGTCTATCTCGGTTTCCTGCTGTTCGTTTAATTCTTTATACGTTACATTGAAGCCTTCAAGTGCTGCTTTCGCCAGCTCGATGGCTACTTCTTTGTATTCTTTTTTGATCTCGTAGAACTTCTCCGCTTTTTTCGCCTGGTTCTCCAGTGTTTTCAACTGGTTATTGATCTCGAACAACAGGTCTTCGATACGGGCCAGGTCCTGCTCGGTAGCGTCTAGTTTGTTCTTCGCTTCTTTTTTCCGCGTTTTGTAGATGGTGATACCTGCGGCCTGCTCGAGCATGCGGCGGCGGCTGTTCTCCTTATCCTTGATAATATCATCCACCATGCCCAGCTCGATGATGGCATAGCTGTCTGTGCTTACGCCTGTATCGAGAAAAAGATTATGGATATCTTTTAACCGGCAGGTTACATCGTTGAGCCGGTATTCGCTTTCTCCATTTTTGTAAAACCGGCGTGTAACGGTAACCGTATTGAATTCGGTAGGCAATAAATTCTTTGTGTTCTCGAAAGTGAGGCTTACTTCGGCCAGGCCGCTCGGGCTTCTGGTCTTGCTTCCGTTAAATACCAGGGCCTCCAGGTTCTCGCTGCGGAGGGCGGAGATCTTCTGCTCCCCTATCACCCAGCGGATGCTGTCTATGATATTACTTTTGCCGCAGCCGTTGGGCCCGATAATGCCCGTAATACCCTCGTCGAAACTCACTACGGTTTTATCAGCAAAACTTTTGAACCCTTTGATTTCTAATGACTTTAATCTCACGAATTTCCTGTTTAAGTACCTGCGAACATACGGTAAAAAGCAGGACTTTAAAGTATGTAAAAAATCTGCTGTGTATAATAGGTGGAGAATTTAACAGGCCCCGCTAACACGCTCGCCGCTGCCTATTTTAAGTGACTGATTTTCATATTTCTGCCGAACCCGGTCGCTGGCAGGAAAGGCCGGATTTTGGGGATTATATTTGTTAAAAACCATCCCTTGTCCCGGCTGATCTTCACCGTTACCAACGACCTGAGTTACGACCAGCGCATGCAGCGGATCGCCGGCAGCCTGGCCGTAACGGGCCATGATGTATTGCTGGTGGGCCGGAAACTGCCGGGATCGGTGCCCTTGCCATCCCTGTCTTTTCGCCAGCGGAGGCTCCGCTGCTTTTTCAATACCGGGTTTCTGTTCTATGCCGAATACAACCTGCGGCTTTTTTTCTTCCTGCTGTTCCGGCGGGCGGATATCATCTGCGCGATCGATCTCGATACCATACTCCCGGTATATTTTGTAAGCTTACTGAAGCGATGCAAAAGAGTGTATGATGCACATGAACTTTTTACGGAGCAAAAAGAAGTGCTGAGCCGCCCTTCGATCCTCCGCTTCTGGCTGGGCATCGAAAGATTCGCCGTACCCAGGTTCCCGAACGGATATACCGTAAACGAAGCGCTGGCAAAAGAATTCCGGCAGCGATACAAGGTGAATTATGGAGTGATACGGAACCTGCCGCTCACCTACCCTCTTACAGTTGCCGGACCAACGGAGAAATTCATACTCTATCAGGGGGCGGTGAACCATGGCCGCAGTTTTGAGACGCTTGTTCCGGCTATGCAGCAGGTGCGGGCTCCATTACATGTGTATGGAACAGGCAATTTTATCCGGGAAACAAAAGCGCTGGTTGCAGCATATGGTCTGGAACAGCAGATCATTTTTCATGATCCGCTGCTGCCGGCCGATTTGGCTGTTGTTACCCAACAGGCTTTTATCGGCCTTACGCTTTTCGAGGCGGAGGGTATGAACCAGTTCCATTCGCTGGCAAACCGGTTCTTCGACTATATCATGGCCGGTACGCCGCAGGTCTGCGTTAACTACCCCGCTTATGCAGCCGTCAATGCGGAGTATGGGGTAGCTCTGGCGATCGTCGATACGAAGCCAGGTACTATTGCCAGTGCGCTGAACCGGCTGCTGGAAGACGCGGATCTGCATCAGACGCTTAAAGAGAACTGCCTGCGCGCCAGGGAAATCCTGAACTGGGAAAATGAAGAAAAATTATTGCTTGACTTTTATAAAAACCTCTAGCTGGAAAAAGCGCTCCATATCATTTGTTTCAGCGTGCCTTATCCTGCCGACTATGGCGGCGCGATCGATACGTTTTACCGGATCAGGGCCCTGCATGCGCTGGGGATCCGCATTCACCTGCATTGCTTCGACTACGGCCGCGGCCATCGGGGGGAACTTGAAAAATATTGTGAGAGCGTGTCGTACTATGAACGGTTCCTGGGGCATAAAGGGATCTCCAATACCATCCCCTATATCGTTTCCAGCCGCAAGAACGAGCGGCTCTTGCAGCGCCTGTTACAGGACGATCTGCCCATTCTGATGGAAGGCATCCATTGCACTTACCTGCTTACCGATAAGCGGTTCAGCAACCGTAAATGTCTGATCAGGCTGCACAATGTCGAATACATGTACTACCGCCAGCTCTGCAGCGTCAGTTCATCACTGTTGAAGAAACTGTATTTCTGGGTCGAAAGCCGGCTGCTGAAAGCCTACGAGAAAAAGATCGGCAACCGGGCAACATGCCTGGCCATAACAACTGCCGACCTGCAGGTGTACCAGACCGAACTGGGTTGCAGGCAGATCGGATACCTGCCCGCTTTTGTGCCCTTCGCTGAAATTGAAGCAACGGAAGGCATCGGTTCTTACTGTCTGTATCATGGCGATCTCAGCATTGAAGCCAATGAACAGGCCGCGGAATGGCTGTTAAAAAAAGTGTTTGCAGCGCTGCAGACGCCGCTGGTCATTGCAGGCAAAGATCCATCGGATAAACTGGCCGGGGCGGTAGCGCGATCCCCCAATGCGCGCCTTATTGCCAACCCTACGGAACCGCAGTTGCAGGAGCTGATCGGAAAAGCACAGATGCAGGTACTGCCCGCTTTTACTGCCACCGGCATTAAATTAAAATTGCTGAATGCTTTATTTAACGGCCGTCATTGCGTAGTGAATGATGCCATGGTAGCAGGTACGGGACTGGAACCCCTGTGTCATACTGCCACAACAGCCCGCGCCTTCCGTGAGCTGATCGCGCAGCTCTATCATCAGCCTTTTACTGGGGAGGAATTGCGGATGCGGCATAGCTTACTGCAGACGTTCAGCAACAACGCCAACGCGCAGCGATTGGTCCAATTGATATGGGAGAAATGATCAGGTTGCGGCAACCGCTGCGCTGTCGATCACTTTGCCGCCTTCGGTCCTGAGCATGCGTGAGGGATAGCGGTTGATCACTATGAAATCATGTGTGGCCATCACCACCGTGGTACCATAATCCCTGGCGATATGGATCAGCAACTGCATGATCTCGTCACTTGTTTCAGGATCGAGGTTACCGGTGGGCTCATCGGCCAGGATCAGTTTGGGAGAATTCAGGAGCGCTCTTGCAATATCCACGCGCTGCTGTTCGCCGCCGCTCATTTCGAAAGGCATTTTGAACCCTTTGCTGCGCAGGCCTACTTTATCGAGCACATCGTTGATCTTTTCTTCCATCAGGCGCTCGTCCTTCCAGCCGGTCGCTTTCAGAACGAACTTCAGGTTCTCATGCACATTCCTGTCGGTAAGCAATTGGAAATCCTGGAACACCACGCCCAGGTTGCGGCGGAGGAACGGTACTTTTTTCCAGTCCATGCTGCCCAGATCGAAACCTACCACAGAAGCGGTTCCCTCCCGTAGCGGCAACTCACCGTAAAGGGTTTTCAGCAGGCTGCTTTTACCGGTACCTGTCTTTCCAACAAGATAAACGAACTCGCCGCGGTCAACCGTAAAATTGACATCCCGCAGCACCAGGTTATCGCCCTGGTAAATATTGGCGTTGTGAATGGAAACGACTGTATCTGCCATAGCTCTAAATTACGATTTCTTCTGAAGATAAATGCCCGGTACTGATGCAGTGCTGTTAATATTCGTACAGCAACTCGCCGAATACACCCTGCAAACGCAATGCCGGCCGCTCTGCGGCTTCCACCCTGCCAACGATCCTCCCCTCGATGCCGAAAGATCCGCCGAGTGCGATCAGTTCAGCAGCGGTTTGTTCGTCTGTGAATACTTCCAGCCGGTGCCCCATATTGAAGACCTGGTACAGTTCGCGGTAGGCTGCGCCGGAATTGTTCCGGATCAATTCGAATACGGGCGGCGGCTCAAATAAATTGTCTTTGATCACGAGCAGGGGACGTGGCAGGTACTTCATGCATTTGGTCTGGCCTCCTCCGCTGCAATGGATCATGCCGTTGATCTTATCGAAATATTTTTCCAGCATCGGCTTCACCAGCGGCGCATAAGTGCGCGTGGGCGACAGCAGCAGTTTACCGATACTGATCTGCCTGCCATCGATCGGAACCGTATCCGTCATTTTATTTTTGCCGATATACACCACTTCTTCTGCCAGTGCGGGTTCGAATGTTTCCGGGTACTGTGTTGCATAATATTTACTCAGCACATCATGCCGGGCGCTTGTCAGGCCATTGCTTCCCAGGCCGCTGTTGTATTCCGTTTCATAATCTGCCTGGCCCGAGCTGCTGAATCCGACAATAACATTTCCTGCGTCGATCTTTTCATTCGTTACCAGTTTTGTTTTGGGCCAGCGGGCCGTCATGGTGCCGTTTACCGCTATCGTTCGCACCACATCGCCCACGTCGGCCGTTTCACCGCCCAGGTAATGGATATTCACCCCGAATCCGCGCAGCTGATCAAAGAATTCCTGGGTGCCGTTGATCACTGCCTGCAGTACTTCGCCGCTGATCACCGACTTATTGCGATCGATGGTTGACGAGAACAGCAGGTTATCGGTGATGCCCACGCAAAGCAGATCGTCGAGGTTCATCGCGACGGCGTCCTGGGCGATGCCTTTCCAGACAGAACTGTCGCCTGTTTCTTTCCAGTACAGGTAAGCGAGTATGCTTTTGGTGCCGGCGCCATCGGCATGCATGATATTGACCCAATCCGGATCGCCGCATAAACTGTCGGGGTAAACCTTACAGAAAGCATGCGGATACAGGCCCTGATCGAGCCGGCTGATGGCTGCATGTACTTCTTCTTTCTGGGCAGAGACCCCGCGTTGGGCGTAGAGGGACATGGAATTCTGGATTGGGAAATTGGGAAATTTTGGAATTGATGGGGCAAAAGTAATGATTTGCAGTTAAGGGCCGTATCGCGCAGCTTATCTCAACGTAATTCAATTTCCCAATTTCCCAATCTCCCAATTTCCCAATTCCAGAATACTTTTCAGTTACTTTGCCGCCATGAAGATCCATCGTGAACTAGCTGAGGCCTTGCCTGCATTTAACCGGGCGGTGGTTACGATCGGCACATTCGATGGCGTGCACCTGGGTCACCGGCAGATCATTGCACAGTTGAAAGAGGAGGCAGCGCGTATCGGCGGCGAAACCGTGATCATCACTTTTCATCCGCATCCGCGCAAGATCGTTTCATCGGTGCCGGGCGATATTAAGTTACTGACCACGCTGGCCGAAAAAACGGCGTTGCTGGAAGCCGCGGGTGTGGATCACCTCGTGGTGGTTCCCTTCGATCATGCTTTTTCCAACCAGACGGCCGAACAATATGTGCAGGATTTCCTGTACCGGTATTTCAGGCCGCATACGATCATCATCGGCTACGACCATCGGTTCGGTAAGGGCCGCGAAGGCGATTATCATTTGATGGAAGCTTATGGCAAAAGCCTGGGCTTTGAAGTGCGGGAAATTCCCGAACAGGTGCTGCATAAAGTGGTGATCAGTTCTACCCGGATCAGGCATGCATTGAAAGAAAACGATATCGCCACGGCGAATGAGTTTCTTGGCTACCCCTATTTTTTTGAGGGAACAGTGGTGGAAGGCAACAAGCTTGGCCGTACCATCGGTTACCCAACCGCCAACCTGCATATCGGCAGTGAAGAGAAGCTGGTGCCGGGAAATGGGGTGTATGCGGTTACAGTGAGGAGTCTGGAGTCGGGAGTCTGGAGTAAGGGGATGATGAATATCGGGTTCAGGCCTACGGTGGATGGGAAGAAGAAGGTGATAGAAGTAAATATTTTTGATTTCGATGCAGATATCTATGGGCAGCAGTTACAGGTAAGCATCCATGGCTACCTGAGAGGGGAAACAAAATTCGAAGGGCTGGACGCATTGAAAGCGCAGCTGCAAAAAGACAGGCTGGCGGCCTTGTCTGTACTCTCCTGACTATTTCTTTTTAAACAGGGCATCCGGGTCGAAATCGATGATCTGGCGATAGTCGTCGAGCCCCAGCACCTGGGCCAGCCGGATCAGGTTTTCGATCTTCACTTCAGTAAGGCCGTTCTCCCAGGTCGATAAGGTAGATCTTCCCACCCGCAGGGCCGAGGCCACATAGCGCTGGTCGTAATTGCGCAGTTCCCTGATCAGCTTGATATTGCGGGCAATACGGAAACGCTCTTCACCGGGATGATACATAAGCAATTGTTTACTGCAATGTTACTGGACCTGTTCCTCTGAAAATAGGGTGTAAACACGCTATGACACGCCTTTTTTAAACGGTAGTTTTGATACCGGTAGATTGTTGTCCGCTTTGGTAACATCCTAACCGGTGAAATACTAGGCGAGGATTTTTTCAGTTTGGAATTTTACCCTGCATTGGCCAATGTAATGGGATATTCCAACACTTCCGCACCCATGCATGCTGCGAATCGTGGAAGCTTACTGAAAAAATCGATCGTATGAAAAAGATAGTGGTTTCATTGGCGGCGGCTGTGCTGACGACACTGGTGATATTCAGTTGTACCAAACAGGCGGGAAAGCAGACCGGGAGCGTTGTTCCAACCGCAAATATCATCGCAAAGGATGCGGCTTTTATGGCGTTGAACGGGGCGGTGGACCGGCTCGACCCGCAATACCTGCGGCTGGTATATAAGGAAAAACGGAGCATTGAGCAGTTGACGAAGCAGAGTAATGACCTGCTCCTGCAACTGAAAGCGGATCCGGAAAATCCGGTATTTCAGCAGCAGCTGGCGGATTTCTATCATTTCAGGGATATCGGCCAGATGAAAGACTGTTCGGCAACTATCGCGTCGGCGCTGCAGGAGCTGGATAAAAAGTACGGGCTGGGACAATCTGTGTCGTCTGCCGATAAGGCCAGGGTATTTTATGATGCCCGGCGTATGGTGGCGGGGGCCAGAATGGCAGCGGGGCAGCCGGTGAAACAGGTAAACGGATTATGGTCCGATTTCGTAGACGCCAACTGCAGCGATTTCGGTTACAACAGCTATGTGTATGATGAAGGTTTTGAGGGCGCGGGAGAAAGCGGCGGCGACGGATGCAATGAGCCCTGCTGTTACCAGCTGGCTACCTGTAAATCAACTGCCAGGTCTACGTTCATCACCAATCTGGTAAAATATGCCGGTGGAGGGATAGTGACTGTAGGCGGTGTGGGGGCAGCGAGCGGATCGGTAGTGCCGTTCTGGGGAAACCTGGTGGGTGCGGTGGTGGGAGGAGCCTGGGGCGGGGCCGCAGGGTCCATTATCGCTGCGAATATTTACAACAACGACCTGAATATCTGTTCTAACAATTATCAAGCGTGCTTAATTCAAAAAAAATAATACCATGAGGGGCAAAAACAACACCTACAATTTTCTTCTTCATTTTCCACAGACCCGCCTCAACTGGCTGAACTGGCTGGTGATGGTGTTGTATGCCGTATTTATCTGGCTCAGTGAAAAATACCGGTTCAGTTTTTTAGTGGTTTGCATCGGGGTTACCCTGCTCATTTGGTCAGGTCTGGGTTTTACCATCCTGGTGAACCTGATCAAGATCCGCAATACGACCGGGGGAAACCCGCTGAAAAAAAAGCTGACCATGGCCCTGGGGATAGCTGCCCTGGCGCTGATGCTTATCGGGCCGCTTATTTTTATCCTGATCGCAGACCAGTATACAAAAGGGTAGCGCTGTTGCGCTACCCTTTTATAGGTCGGCCAGGTTGCGCTTCGGAAATGGATCCGCTCGCACGCAACGACCAACTCCTGTTTAACTCATGATCTTCACTGTCATCTCCTTCAGCAAGCCTGCATCACCGGTACTGGCATCATGAACGCCCACACTCCGCAGGTTGTACTGGTGCAGCAGCAACAGCAGTTTCTCCACACCGGGGTAATCGTATTTCCGGGCGGCTCCCATATAATCCCTCACGAAATAAGGGTTGACGCCGAGAGCGGAGGCCACGGATTTTTCGTCTGGGTTAGACAGCCCGTAGAGCATATATACTTTGCTGAAGAAGTTATACAGGGCCGGCAACACCAGCTGGATGGGCGCAGCTTTCGGATTGGCTTCAAAATACTGGATGATGCGAATGGCTTTGGAAAGATCTTTCTGTGCTATGGCCGATTGCAGCTCGAATACATTGAATTCCTTGCTCACGCCAATATAGTTCTCGATATCGTCTTCGGTGATGTTCTTGCGGCTGCCAAGGTTCACGGCGAGTTTCTCTATCTCGTTCTGCATCCGGCTCAGATCGTTACCGATATGGTCTACCAGCAGGAACAGGGCTTTCTGTGAAATGCTGAGTCCATGCTGCTGTATCATATTGCCGGCCCATTCGGGAAGCTGGTTCTCGTACATTTTTTTCGTGGTCAGCAGTTCACCTTTCTGCTTCAGCAGTTTGGCGAGCTTTGAGCGGCCATCCACTTTCTTTTCCTTGTAACTGACCACAAACACCGTTGACTTAAGCGGGTTATCGATATAGGCTTCCAGTTTCTCGATATCGCGCATCTGTTGCGCTTCTTTCAACAACACTACCTGCCGCTCGGCAAACATCGGATACCGCATACAGGCGTTTACTACCGAAGCCCAGTCGGCATCCTTGCCATAAAAAACCGTGAGGTTAAAACCCGCTTCCGATTCGCCGAGTATATGGTGTTCGGCATAGTTGACCACCTGGTCGATAAAAAAAGGTTCTTCGCCTTCGAGCCAGTATACGGGCTTGAAACTTCCTTTTTTCCATTCACCTATGATCTTTTCCGCAGACATGCTGCAAAGATGTAGTGCAGCAGGTTAAGTACGACAAATGCCGGGCTATATTTTTAAACATAGTGCAGATGCAGCCTGCAACAGCTCAGGATATGCATATGGTTGCCTCTTCCTGCAGCAGCGGCAGGTTCATGAAGCGCAGGATGATGTTGGCGGTGACAATGACATCCTTTTCGCAATACCTCGCTATTTTCGGCAGATCCTGCTGCCGGTAATAAACTTCCTGTACCATGCTGCCGTTCATATCGTCTTTAGAGCCGGGCACGCCCAGCGCTTTGGCAAGCAGGTTCAGGGATGTATAGTTTTTATAGTCTCCGAATTTCCACCAGTTCATCGTATCGAACATCTTCAGCTCCCAGGGCTTTTTATCGTGCAGCTGCAGATAATGCGGTAATGGCAGACGATTGATAAGCATGCGCCGGCAGATATACGGAATGTCGAACTCACGGATATTATGACCTGCGAACTGGAAGCCCGGGCAATTCAGATGCATCCTGTCACAAAAATCCGTGAAAGAACGGAGTATTTCTACCTCATCGTGTCCATAGATATTTTGATGTTTTAGTCCGAGCCTGCCCGTGCCATCTTTATGGAATACGGCTGTTGAAATGCAGATGATCTTGCCGAACTCGGCGAGTATACCGGCCTTTTTAGAATAAGTTTCAGGATCACCCTGTCCTTCTGGCACGGTTTTCGATAGCTTCTCGCGAAAAAGCGATTGCCAGTCAGGATCAAGCTTTTCAAACGCTTCCATTTGCGGAATTGTTTCTATATCCAGTAGTAAAAGTTCATTAAGCATAGTATATTTTTGTTTTGACTATCACCCTCAAACCTTTTTACAATGAGTTATCCACAAGCATCCGGAAGCGGCTCTACCACCCGTTATCCGCAGCAAAAAGACAACCGTAAACTAATATACGGTATTCTGATAGCGGCCCTCTTAGGCACCTGGGCTTATATCATCTTCGATAAAAGCAAGAACCGCGAAACAGTGACGCTGCTCCAGTCGAAGATCACCAATGTAGACAGCGCCCGTAATGCCATCCAGCAGGAATTCCTGATCGTATCTGCCAAAGCCGATTCGCTCACCCAGAATAACCTGCAGTTACATGGCGACCTGGCCGATAAAAGCGCGGCCATCCAGAAACTGAAAAGCAATATCACCAGCATCCTGAAAAAGAAGAACGCCAGTGAAGGCGAACTGGCACAGGCCAAACAGATGATCGGCGAACTGAATGGCAAAGTAGACGGGTTGGTAGCCGAAGTAGATCGTCTGAAAGGCGAGAACCAGCAACTGACCACCGAAAAAACACAATTGACCGCGGAGAAGACCCAACTCACTGCCGACAAGCAGAACCTGGAAGAGAACCTGAATACCGCAAAAACAGAAAAAAAGCAGCTGGAAGAAAAAGTTGACGTGGCTTCTACCCTGCACGCCTCCAATATCAATATCGCAGCCGTGAATGTGAAAAGCAGCGGCAAGGAAAAAGAGACCACTACTGCCAAACGCGCCGACCTGATGCGCATTTCTTTTAATCTCGACGAGAACAGGATCACTCCAAGCGGAACCAAGGATATTTATGTAGTTGTTACTGCCCCCGATGGAAAAGTCATCTCGGAAGGCGGCACTTTCAACGCCCGCGAAGAAGGCACCAAGCCTTTCACCAGCAAGGTATCCGTGAACTACGAACAGGGCAAAGCGATACCGGTGAATTTCGACTGGCGCCAGAGCGATAAATACCAGCAGGGCGACTATAAGATCGAAGTTTATAACAATGGTTTCAAGATAGGCCAGGGCGTGAAGACCCTGAAGAAAGGCGGATTATTCAGCTAGGTTTTTATTTATTATAGTGAAAGCAACTCGAGAGGGTTGCTTTTTTTATTTCTGACGTCGGGCTTCGCGTTTCTCGTTTCGCGTTTCTCGTTTCTCGTTTGCTGTTCCGTGTTTCGCGCTCGTAAGTTTCCGCTGGCTGTTGCATCCTACTGTTCCCGCGGGCGTTTTGTTTGCGGATCAATTTAACGCGAAACCCCAAACGAGAAACGAGAAACGAGAAACAAGAAACGCGAAACGCAAAACCACAAATCAGAAATTCCTACCTTCAACCATGCTCTCCCAATTCCTCAACTGGCGGGTTATACTGGTGGGTATCGCGATCATCCTGGTCAGCGGTACGATCTTCTATTCGCAGTATGTGGCGGGTAAGATCGCAAGGGAGGAGCGGAAGAATGTAGAAGCCTGGGTAGAAGCACAGCGCACCATTGTCAATTCATCCGACAGCGCCAGTTTCAATCTCGCCACCAAGATCTCATCGGAAAACAACCAGATCCCGATCATCGAAACGAATGAACAGGATAATATCACCGGCAATTACCTGAATCTCGATACGGCCAAAGTAAAGGCCGACCCCTCCTATCTGCGCAATAAACTGGCCGAGTTCAAACGCTACAACAACAAACCGATCACTGTCATCCTCAAAGAAAAACCTTACACCGCCAACAGGTATTATTATGGGGAAAGCGAACTGCTGAAGGAAGTGCGGCTCTATCCCATCGTTCAGCTCATCATAGTGGCGCTTTTTATTACCATTGCGATCACTGCGCTTCAGACCTCCTACCGCAGCGCCCAGAACCAGTTATGGGCGTCGATGGCTAAGGAGACCGCACACCAACTGGGCACACCCGTATCCAGCCTGCAGGGCTGGCTGGAAATATTGAAAGAACAGGAAGGGAATAATGCGATCGTACCGGAAATAGCCAAAGACGTGAACCGGCTGTTGCTGATTACCGATCGCTTTGGCAAGATCGGCAGCGAACCCAAACTCGAATGGAAAAAACCGGCAGACCAAATCCACTACATGGTAGACTATATGAAGAAAAGGACCGGCGGACAGGTGCGGTTCGTATTCGATGACTCGCCGATAAAAGACGTGTTTACTTTATTGTCGCCGCCGCTGTTCGACTGGGTATTGGAAAACCTGATCAAAAATGCATTGGATGCGCTGGAAGGAAATGGAACGATCACGATCACGGCGGGCATCCACGAAAATTTCATGCTGATCGATACCACCGACACAGGCAAGGGCATCGCCAAAAATCATTTGAAAGACGTGTTCAGGCCCGGGTTCACCACCAAAAAACGTGGCTGGGGTCTTGGACTTTCGCTCAGTAAGCGGATAATTGAGCAGTATCACAAAGGAAAACTCTTTGCGAAATGGAGCGAGCCCGGTAAAGGAACCACGTTCAGGATCATTCTGCCTCTTCACCCATCACCGGCTGGGTAGCTTCACGGCCGAAACAGCTCATCGCGGCGTACCACTGCTGTAACGACTGCGGGGTTGCGGTTTCCACATACAGGTTGGCCTCACTGCAGATGCTGAGTAATTCAGACTCCGCCTCAGTCATCTCTTCACTGTCGGTAGATTCTCCGATCCGGCGGATACAGGTATGCATCCGGGAAAGTTTTGCATCGGGTAAATGATCGAACGCGTGCTGTTGCATTAATTGTCCGGCGGCATTCACCAGCAACTGGTAAGATGTCGTTTTCATATTTCCAATTTTTAATGAAGCAATTACGTATATAGACAATAAAAACGTGCCAATCGTCTATTAGGGAATTGTTACTGCGCCGGCATGGTGGATAAGATGGGGATACTCAACGTAAAAAATCATATTTTAGTCATCCAAGTATTTTTCATGCGCAAGGCAATTCTCAGAAACAGGCAACTTCTTCTGTATGGCGGTTCGCTCGCACTGCTGCTGTTCCTGCTGCGCTGGCTCGAATTGAGGCTGATCATTTTCGACCATTCCTTTGAAGTGTACATCGGAGCCATTGCGCTGCTCTTTACCGCACTCGGTATCTGGCTGGCACAAAAACTCACGCGTCCGAAAACGGTGCTAGTGGAAAAGCAGGTGTTCGTTCCTGAACAGCCATTCCGGCTCAACGAACCCGAAATGGAAAAACTGGGCATCAGCAGGCGCGAACTGGAAGTGCTGGAACTGATGTCGGCCGGCCTGAGCAACCAGGAGATCGCGGGAAAACTGTTCGTTTCGCTGAATACCGTCAAGACCCATTCATCGAGGCTGTTTGAGAAACTGGACGCGAAAAGAAGGACCCAGGCCATTGAAAAAGCGAAAAAACTGCGGCTGATACCCTGAAAGGCTCATACTTTGGAATGAAAACCGACCGGCACAGCAAAATCACCCGGAAGTATGAATCGTTTTCGGATGGCGATCTGCAATTTGCCGCTTATTCACCAAAATCAACTACATGAAAAAGATCGTTATCATTTACGGGCTGATCGCAGGCGTCATCAGCATCGCCTGGTTCCTTGGCTCCATGGCGGTTTCGGGCAATGGGCATTTCGATGTCGAGAACGGGATGTACTATGGTTATGCTACCATGCTCCTGGCATTTTCGCTGATCTTCGTGGCCATTAAGAATTTCCGCGACAAGCATAACCATGGATTGATCAGCTTCGGCAAGGCATTCCGCATAGGGCTGTTCATTACGCTGATCGCTTCCACTGTGTATGTGGGTGTATGGCTGATCGACTATTTTTATTTCATCCCTGATTTTATGGACCGGTATGCGGCGCATTACCTGGACAAGATGAAAGCCAGCGGCGCCACCCAGGCGGCCATCAGCGAGCAGGTCGCATACTTCAACAAAGCGAAAGTCTGGTATAAAAATCCTTTCTTCAATGCGTTGATGACCTATGCCGAGATCCTGCCGGTTGGGCTCCTCGTATCGTTGATCGCCGCGCTGATCCTGAGAAGGAAAACGAAAACCGAATTGCAACCACAAACCGCCTAGTCATGCTGACAATCCCAACCCCGCCACCCGGCCATGTTTCGGCCATCACCATCACAACGCCCGACCTGGAGCGCTCCTTTGCATTTTACCGGCAACTGGGCTTTACCGAACTGATGCGCATGGATATGCCTTTTGCCTTTATCCAGATCACCGACGGCGCCCTGCTGATCATGCTGCGGAAGGATCCGGTGCCTTATATCGCACTTACTTACTACGTGCTGGATCTGACGAAACGGGTAACCGAGCTCGAAGCGGCCGGCATCGCTTTCGTTGAAACACCGAAACCAGGCGCTTTTGTCCGGAAGTATGTTTTGCGTTCTCCCGATGGAATGAATATCAGCTTTGTGGATAATGGCATGGGAGGCTTTACGCAGCCCGAGGGAAAAAGCATGCTCACCATGGCGCCGCAGGATTACAGCAACCCTGAAAAATATACCAACAAGGTATGCGGGATGTTCGGCGAATTTGCTTGCCCGGTGAAGGACCTGGATGTGTCCATCGCTTTCTGGGAGAAGCTGGGTTTCCAGGTATTATCGAAAATGGCATCACCCTATCCCTGGGCGATCCTCTCTGATGGTATTGCGGTAGTGGGTCTGCACCAGACGGAGCAGTTCTCTGCACCCAGGATCACGTTCTTTGCGATGGATATGAAAGAAAAGATCGCTGCATTGAAAGCGGGGGGATTGGAGGAATTGAAGGAAACTGAAAATGTTTCAAGCGTTACCATCACCACTCCCGAGAAACAGTCGATCAATCTGTTTAAACTTGGGATGTAAAAATTAAAGCCACAGATTCGTCCCGCTACAGCGGGATGAATCTGCGGCTTAACCTTTTCGCATTGCTTAACCCTGCCGCTTCACAGAACCTCCGCTGTTCACATTGATATCCCGGATCAACCCTTCGCCGCGGTAGCGCACGTAGCCGCCGCTGTTCGCCCTCGCCGAGATTTCCTTACTCACTGTGATCTGCACTCCTGCCCCGCTGCTGGCTTCCGCTTTACAATTGGGTGTGGAGAGATCATAGCCATGGAACTGGGCGCCGCTGCTGCCATCCACGTCCAGTGACTGCACGGTTCCGGAAAGTGTGATTGTGGCGCCGCTGTTGAGGCGAACGGATAATTTCTGCAGCGCGATATCCGAGCCATGAATGGATGCGCCGCTATTTGCTTTCAGGGATTCGAGATCGCGGTAAGACACATATACTTTGATCCTCCAGTTCTTCCACTGGCGCCAGATCTTCCAGTCATCGGTGCGGGAGATCTTCAGTACGCCGTTCTGCACTATCGTACGCACTTCGGGCAGATAGTCTTTATGGTTGGCGCTTACGGCCAGTTCTTCTTTGTCGCCTTTGGTGAGGATCACTTCAATGCCTGAAGAGGTTTCGATGGCGTGGAAGGCGCTTACCTCGCGTTTTTCGACGTTATCGTCATAAACCACTTTCTGTGCGTTAGCGGTCGATACCAGAAGAGTGGCGCTTAGGGCGATTATAGATGCCAGTTTCATAAACAATTTTTATCCGTAACGGGCCAGGGCGAACAATGTTACATCGACAGGCAAATATTTAGCCCCTTTGCGGACTTTGCGCTCCCTTTGCGTTCTTTGCGTTACTTCATGATCGCGGATTTGGTAACGCAGAGAACGCAAAGGGACGCAGGGAACGCAGGGGATTAGCGCAAAACCACTGCTCCCAGGGCCGGCAGGTTAACGGTAAGTTTATAGCATTTGGAAGGCTTATCTACCAGTTCGGCCCTGATCTCGGGGTTGTATACATCTCCCGTACCCCAGAACTCTTTGCTGTCGCTGTTGAAGATCTCGGTCCATTTGCCTTTGCCGTGCACATAAACTTCCCAATCGTTCCGCACCACGGGCGTTACGTTCAGCAATACCAGGATATTGTTCTTGTCCTTTTTCCCTTTACGCATATACACCAGCACCGACTCGCTGCGGTGGTTGAGATCGATCCATTCGAAACCGCCGGGGGCGAACTGCTTTTCATATAGAGCCGGCTCCGCACGATACAGCTCGTTCAGTTTCTGTACGCAATGCTTCATGCCGGCATGCGCGGGGAACTGCAGCAGCTCCCATTGCAGCTCGCTTTTATAATTCCACTCATTGGTAGACCCGAATTCGTTGCCCATGAACAGCAGCTTGGCGCCCGGGTGCGTGAACATATAGGTATACAAGGTGCGCAGGTTCGCAAATTTCTGCCATTCATCGCCGGGCATTTTGTAGAGCATCGGGCTCTTGCCATGCACCACTTCATCGTGGCTCAAAGGCAGCATAAAATTCTCGTCGTAGAAATACATCATGCTGAACGAGAACTTGTCCTGGTGGAACTGCCTGAACAAAGGGTCCATCTTGAAATAGTCGAGCGTATCGTGCATCCATCCCATCATCCATTTCATCCCGAACCCGAGCCCGTCCTCGAAAGTGGGCCGGCTGATCTTGGGCCAGTCGGTGGCTTCTTCGGCGATCGTCTGGATATCCGGGAAATCGCGGTACAGGGTCTCATTCAGATCTCTGATAAACGCAATGGCTTCGAGGTTACCATTGCCCCCGTATTCGTTCGGTTCCCATTGGCCTTCGTTGCGACTGTAATCCAGTCTTAACATCGAGCTCACTGCATCCACCCGCAATCCATCAGTATGGAACTGATCGCACCAGAAACGTGCGCTGCTGATCAGGAAGGATTTTACTTCGCCGCGTTTATAATTAAAGATGTACGAATTCCAGTCGGGGTGATATCCCTTGCGCATATCGGCATACTCATAGGTATGGGTGCCGTCGAACATGAACAGTCCATGTGCATCATAAGGAAAATGCGAAGGAACCCAGTCGAGGATCACGCCGATGCCTGCCTGGTGAAATGCATCCACCATCGCGGCATAGTCCTGCGGCGAACCGAATCGCGAAGTGGGCGCAAAATAACCGGTGCCCTGGTAGCCCCAGCTGCCATCGAAAGGATGCTCCATCACCGGCATGAATTCTACATGCGTGAAACCCATTTCTTTTACATAAGGAACCAGCCGTTCGGTGATCTGCCGGTAACTGTTGTAGATCTCTTCATCATGCTTATCCGGCCGCATCCAGCTGGCCAGGTGCACTTCGTATACCGAATAGGGTGCATCGAGTGTGTTGTGCTTTTTACGGGATTTCATCCAGTCCGCATCGCCCCATTCATACTCCGTTTGCCAGGTAATGGAAGCGGTATGCGGACGTTTCTCCCAGAAATGCGCGAACGGGTCGCCTTTATCGAGTTTGATCCCTTTGTATCCGTGGATATGGTATTTGTACGCTTCGCCGGCGCCCAAGCCGGGGATAAATCCTTCCCAGATCCCCGAATTATCCTGGCGCACGCGGAGCGGATGGGATTCTTTGTTCCATTCATTGAAATGCCCCACCACCGAAACAAAACTGGCGTTGGGCGCCCAAACGGCAAAATAACTGCCCTCAGTGTCAAGCACTTGCAATTGTTTATTGCCGAATAACCGGTACAGGCTGTAATGGGTGCCCTGCTGAAAATTGCGTATATCCTCATCGCTGAACAGGGAATAATTCCAGACCGCTTGCCGCTTATCTATGAAATACTTCTCTTCATATTTTTCAACGGGCTGGATTCCAACCTTTGGCGTAGTCTTATCTCCTGAAGATGCCCGTTTGGCGGTGCGCATAGGCCGATAGTTGTCAGATAAAGAATTTTCTTAACATTTTATTATAACTAAAAAATTAGTTTTACTGAAGCTTTTGTGGATTTTGTGTCCGCTTTGCATCCTTTACGTTAACCAACTAACAAATGAGAAAGCTAACGATCCTATTTTTACTTTGTCTTTTTGTTCTTTCTTCGGCGACTGCACAACAAAGCTCCCTTAAAGGTACTATTACCGATACCCTCAACAAACAAAATCTTCACAACGCGGTGATCTCCGTATTGCGGGTGAAAGATTCGGTGCTCGTCAGATATGCCCGCACCAATGCACAGGGTAATTTTGAAGTGAAGAATCTTCCGGCGGGTAATTTTATCCTGCTGGTTTCCTATCCTACTTATGCAGATTATGTGGAGAAGATCACCGTGGAAGCGGGCAAGGATCGTGATTTTGGCGCATTGCCGCTGATCACGAAGGCCAAACTCCTGGAAGAGGTGATCGTGAAACAAAGGATCTCCGCCATCCGTGTGAAAGGCGATACCACCGAATACCGGGCAGACAGTTTCCATGTTGGCCCCAATGCCGATGTACAGGAACTCCTGCGCAAGATGCCGGGCATTCAGGTGAACAGCAAGGGTGAGATAACTGCGCAGGGCGAGAAAGTACAGAAGGTTCTGGTGGATGGTGAGGAATTTTTCAGCGATGATCCTGCCGTGGTGACCAAGAACCTGCGTGCCGATGCAGTTGACAAAATACAGGCTTTCGACAAAAAAAGCGATCAGGCAGCGTTCAGCGGCATCGACGACGGGCAAAAGATCAAGACCCTGAATATCCAATTGAAAGAAGACAAGAAAAAAGGGTATTTCGGCAAAGTGGAAGCGGGCAGCGATTTCGATCATTACCGGTATGGCAAAGTATTGGCCAATGCTTTCAAGGGCAAACGCAAGATCTCGGGTTATCTTACTACTGATAACACCAAATTTGAATCGCTGAACTGGGATGAGAACCGGAACTACGCAGGCGATGCCAATACCACCACGCAGATCGGCGACGACGGCGGCATTATGATCTTCTCGCAGGGCGACGATTTCAGCTGGGGCCGCGGGTATCCTACTTCAAACACAGCAGGCCTGCATTTCAGCAATAAATGGAATAAGGACCAGCACAACAGTAACAACACCTATCAATACAATAACCTGAATGTAACGGGCACCACACTGAGCAAGACCCAGAACCTGCTGCCGGGCAATACTTTTACGAGCACCACTTCGCAGGACCAGGTGAGCGATCGTACCAGGCATAAGCTTACCAGTATTTACGAATGGCAGATCGATTCATCGAGCTCGCTGAAACTGACAGTGCGTGCGGCAAATGTGAAAAGCCTGAGCAAATCATTGTATCTCGGACAATCCATCAGTGAAGCCGGCTTCCTGCTGAACAAGAGCGATCGCAATACCACGACGAATGGTGAAGACAATACTTTAAACAGCAATATTTTCTGGCGCAAGAAATTCAAGAAATCTGGGCGCACCATCTCCATCAACACCGATCTGAATTTCGGCAACAAATCAGAGAATACGCTGGTGGTGGCCACCAACGATTTCTACAATACCAGCGGCATTTTCCAGCGCGAAGACAAGATAGACCAGATGAAGGTGAAGAAATCGGTGACATCCACCATCAATACCCTGGCCACCTATACCGAGCCGCTCTGGAAAAACACTTTCCTGGTACTCAATTACCGGCTTAACCTGAACCAGAACAATGCGGATGTGAATACGCTGGAGAAAAATACTTCCGGAAAATATGAGAGCCAGGTAGATACCCTCAGCAACCATTTCATCTTTAATACCATCGGTCATCTCGGCAGCGCCAATATCAGGTACAATGTGAAGAAAGTGAATTTCAATATCGGCGCAGGAGTTGGTCCGTCTACTTACCGGATGCAGGATGTTGACAAAGGTACCAGCCGCGAGATCACGTTCACTAATTTTGCGCCCAGTGTTTCCTTCAACTACACGCCAAAGACACAGCGCCGGGTTACTTTCAACTACAATGGCAATACCAGGAATCCAACGCTGGCCCAGATACAACCGCTGATCGATAATACTGATCCGCTGAACATTACCATCGGCAATGCGAATCTCAAGCAGTCTTTCGTGCACAATTTTAATTTCCGGGCCTCGGATTTTAAAGTGCTGAAAAGCCGCAGCATGTCCATCAATCTGAACTATTCAACGACAGAAAATGCGATCACCAATGCCAGTACTGTAGATAGCGTAGGCCGCAGGGTAAACCAGGCCATCAACGTAAACGGCAACTACAACATCAACGCGAGTGCCAGTTACGGGTTCGATCTGGTACCGTCATTGAACATCGGCCTGAATGCAGGCCCGCGTAAGAGCAGGAATGTGAGCTTTGTGAATAACCTGAAGAATATCACCGATAATAAAGGCTGGAGCATTGGCATGTATTCCGGTTATTGGGCCGACAAATGGATCAATTTCTGGATGAATATCAACGCCAATTACACGAGCTCCACTTCATCTATCAGGCCCGATGTGGCAACCAATTACTGGACCTACAATACCTATTCGAATGTGCAGCTGAAATTCAAGAAGATCAAGCTGTATATCGATATGAACCTGGAAGCGAATATTTACCAGAAAACAGCGGCGTTTGCCAACCAGCAGGATGCGTTTGTATTCAGTCCTACGATCCGCAAAGTATTCACCAAAGCGGATGCATGGGAGGTTAAACTGTACGTCAATGACCTCTTCAACCAGAACCAGGGCATCAGCCGTAACGCGAACAGCAACTTTATCTCGGAGACGATCAACCAGACCATTCAGCGGTATTTCATGTTCTCCCTGACCTATAATTTCACCAAAAACGGTAAACCTACAAACGCAGGATTCTAATGAAAAAGATAGTACTGATCATAGCATGCGGCATCAGCCTTGCTGCAACGGCGCAGACCCAGTTCATTACCAAGGGACGGGTAGAATATGAGAAGCGTGTAAACCAGCACAAGGGCATCGAAGACCAGGCAGAGAATAATATATGGATGCAGTCCATGCTCAAAGCCTATCCGAAATTCCTCAACGATGTGTATGAGCTGCGGTTCGATGAGAACAGGTCGGCTTATAAACTTGCGAAAGAAAATCCCGATAATAAATACCTGATGTGGGGCACCAAACCCACAGAAACGGACGGGGTGATCCAGGATCTGCAGAACAGGACTACTTCCACGCAGCGTGAAGTGTTCGAGAATACCTATGTGATCAAGGACAGCCTGCGTAACCTGGAATGGCGGATCACCGACGAAACCCGGGAGATCGCGGGCTTCGAGTGCCGTAAAGCGGTAACCAAAATTTGTGATTCGGTGTATGTAGTTGCATTTTATACAGACCAGATACCGGTAAGCAGCGGTCCTGAAACTTTCGGCGGACTCCCGGGCCTGATCCTCGGACTGGCTATCCCCCGGTTGTATACCACCTGGTTTGCCACCAAGCTGGAACTGGTAGAGCCTACCTCAGCTCAGCTCAATCCCGTTCAGAAAGGAAAAAAAGTAAACTGGAACCAGTTGTATACCGAGCTGAAAAAAGGTTTTAAAGACTGGGGTAAGGAAGCGGATAAGCGATTGTGGATCGTGTCGTTGTAGCTCAACGCATTTAAGAAGTTAGCCGCAGATTCGCAGATTTTTTTCCTTTGAAAGAAATCTGCGAATCTGCGGCTTTAATTTTCTCCCAAGAATTATTTGCGCAACTCCAGCACCCACATCTTCTTACCGGGAATTGAGAACACATTCCCCAGTTGCTTATCGCTTTCAATATCGCGTGCCTGGCTGAAGCCCGCAGCCCGTTCGGTGAACTGATCGAAACTGACGGCCTGCTCTTTGTCGCTGGTATTCATCACACACATGATCGTCTGCTGCGCATCGTACCGGAAATAGACATACAGCCCGTCTTTGGGCAGGTATTGCATGAGCCTACCCGTTTTCAGAGCAGAACTGTGCAGGCGGAAATTGGCCAGCTTCTTTACATATTGCTGCATCGAGCGTTCATCGGCGGTAAGTCCCGCACCCGTGAACGCATTTTTTTTATCTCCCTTCCAGCCCCCGGGAAAATCGAGCCGTACCCAGCCATCGGGGTTGGCTTCGCCCTTCATCAGGATCTCGGTGCCATAATAAAGTTGTGGGATGCCGCGGCAGGTCATTAGCCAGGCAATGCCCATTTTTGTCTTGTCGATATCCTCTTTGACCGTGGTGAAGAACCGCGTCATATCATGGTTATCGAGAAAGATCAGATTGCGGGTGGGATCTTTGTAGATAAGATCGTTGCTGAGTGTGGTGTATAATTTATTTACGCCTTCCGTCCAGCCGAATGGCTGGTTCAATGCAGGCTGGATGCCGTAAAACAGCAATTGAAAATCCACGTCTCCCTGCAGGTTGCTTTTGAAGGGAACATCCATTTTATTTTCCGCAAAATAAGCCTGGTTGATCACGC
Source organism: Chitinophagaceae bacterium (assembly GCA_019247775.1). Classification (GTDB taxonomy): domain Bacteria; phylum Bacteroidota; class Bacteroidia; order Chitinophagales; family Chitinophagaceae; genus Sediminibacterium. The sequence goes on from JAFBAN010000129.1 coordinate 31,293, forward strand.
CATGCACCCAGTTCTCGCCGAAATAAGTGATCCTGGGATATTCATCGCTCAATGCTTTGTTCAAACGGTTCATGAACGGCAGGTCATTGTACAGATAGGTATCGATACGCCAGCCATCAACGCCGAACTCTTCCACGCTCCAGATCGCATGCTGGATCAGGAAATTGGCTACATAAGCATTGGACTGGTTGAGGTCCGGCATTTCCGTGGTAAACCAGCCATCTGCAGTGATCTTTGCATCGTGCCTGGAAGCATAA
>JAFBAN010000166.1 GCA_019247775.1 Chitinophagaceae bacterium
TGCTGTCAGCGCAGGCATTGTGCCGGCTTCCCTGCTGCTTTGCTCAGCATTTATCTATCTTCCCGGTAAACGCTGGCGATCTTTTTTTATGAACACACTGGTAATGGTTGCGCTGCCTGTTGTGGTATTGCTGGTGATCAGCCAGAAAAACCGCCGGTCGGGAACGGGGGAGGCGCTCACGAGTAACAAAGGCGGCCCTGCCATGATGATGGTAGTGCAACGCGCTTATAATTATGATACGGTCCGGATCAGGAAAGCCATCGCAGATGAACCCGGATGGTATCTCTGGGCCTACGATCATGCAACCGTTCCCATTAACGAACAGACCGGCAGCCCTTATGAAAACTGGCTTAATCTGTCGCAGGCATTCGGCATCTGTTTTTTTGGTGCACAAAAAGACAGTGGTATTGGAATATGGAGATTCAATTTTTCTCCATTGCTAAATTACCTGCGTAACAGCGGTCCCGCAGCATTGATCGATCCCGTGCGGCAGGATTCGGCTGATGCACTTATCCGTCCTTACCGGTTTGCAGGCTATTCGCCCGAACTGAATCCCCGGTGGATTGGTATCTATGGTGATGTTTCGAAAAAAATATATTTTAAAACCATCATACGCGAGCCATTGGGTATGCTGCGTGCATTTGTTGTGCAACAGGCGATCTTTGCTGCATATGGCCCGTTATTTCCGTTGAATACCACCCAGAACAAACCCGGGCTGCTGGTGCGTAGCGGATTGCGGACTTCAAAAGATCCGCTGCCTCTGGGGGCGCTGCTGGTGGTCATCTGTGTACTTTTCGCGGTTATGAGCTGGATTACTTATGCAATTGTGCTGCTGAACCTGCTGCTGCTGTTTTTCAGGATATGGACGAAGAAGCTGATACGCTTTTCGATGGAGTTTTCCCTTTTCAGCATTCCTTTATTGTTGATCGCGATCGTATTTTCCTGTCTGGTAGGCGGTGAGAACGACCGTTACTTTATGCAGGCTGCTCCCTATATTACTATCCTGGCTGCATTATTGCCCGCCAGCCTTGATCAAAAACAAAAACTCCGGCATCAGCATGTCCATTATACCGGATAATCCCAATAACCCTGGCTGCCGCATAGGCATTTTCGTGATCGCCTACAATGCGGAAAGCCATATTGAAAAAACGCTGAGCCGTATTCCTGAAGCTGTATGGAATGCGATCACTGTTCTGTATATCGTAGACGACTGCAGTTCCGATGAGACGACGGAAAAAGCGCTCGACTTCAGCCATGCCCGCGGCGGAAGAATAGTAGTGATACGCAACAGGGTCAACAAACGCTACGGCGGAAATCAGAAACTCGGCTATCAGTGGGCGATCGATCAGAAACTGGATATCGTTGTTATGCTTCATGCCGACGGCCAGTATGCTCCCGAGTTCCTCGAACAGATGTATACGCCCATTATGCAGAATGAAGCGGATGTGGTGATCGGCTCGCGTATGATGACATCCCGCACGGCGCTTGTGGGTGGGATGCCCAAATACAAATATTACGGCAATATCATCCTTACAAAGATCCAGTCATTCCTGACTGGCCTGAAGCTGTCGGAATACCATTCAGGCTACAGGGCCTACAGCATCAAGTTCCTTAAAAGCATTCCGTTCTGGGAAAATTCGGATGAATGGCATTTCGATACCCAGATCCTATTGCAGAATTACCAGGTAGATGCGCGGATCAGGGAATTGCCTATTCCCACTTATTACGGCGACGAGATATGTCATGTGAACGGTCTCTCTTACGGTCTCAACTGCGTGGTTACTTCCATGGGTTTTGCCCTGTATCGCCGCGGTATTTATTATAGCCGCAAATACGATGTGAACCTCAGGGGGCAGCGCTATTTCGACAAGTTCGACGATCCGTATTCCAGCCATAGCCTTATCTGGGATTACCTGCAGGAAGAAGGACTGAAAGGAAAAAAAGTACTGGAACTCGGTATCGGCGACGCGTCCCTCACCAAAAGAATGCATGAACAGGGAGCTATTGTCGATGGACTTGAATTCGATCCCGTATACATCGAGCTTGCCAAACCGTATTGTAACAGGATCATCAGCGGCGATCTCGATAAGGTGGAGGCGCTGGTGATCGACAATGATTACGATATCATTGTTGCGGCCGATATTCTCGAGCACCTCGTCAATCCCGAATACGTGTTGTCCAAACTCAAAACGCATATGAAGAAAGACGGGCTGCTGGTAGTGTCATTACCGAACGTGGCCAATATCTATGTGCGGATGAGCCTGCTGTTCGGACGCTTCAACTATCATTCCAAGGGACTGCTCGATAAAACGCATCTTCATTTCTATACGATCAGGACCGCTTCGTCCATGCTGACGAAAACAGGCTGGAAGATCATTGACAGGAACGTAACCGCCATGCCGCTGGCCATCGTATTTCCTTTCCTGCGTTTGAAGGCATTCCGCTGGCTGCTGCAGGTACTGTATGGGATCACCCGTTTATTCAGGGGACTGTTCGCCTACCAGAGCCTGTTTTTCTGCACCAATCCAAACAGCACCCAATTGCTCTGATATGCCGGTGACCGATACAAAGTTATCTGCTGTGATCGCTACGCTGGGGGGAGACTGGCTAGAAAAGACGATCAGCGTTCTGCTTTCGCAGTCTTTACCGCCGGCCGAGATACTGATCTGTATTCCGGAAGACCATGCCCATAAAGTGCAGAAGTTTTCAGATGACAGGGTGAGGATCGTGGCCACAAAAGTGAAAGGGCAGGTAAGGCAGCGCGCCGTCGGTTTGGCAGAAGCCCGCCACCCGCTGGCGCTGCAGGTTGATGACGATATTATTTTTGATGAACATACGCTCGAAAGACTTGCCGCGTATCTGCTTGAACTGGGACCGAAGAATGTTATCGGTCCGGTATTGTACGGCCTGCATACCCGGGCCTGCATACATCGACTGCCCACGGGCCTGCGCGGCCTTCCCAAAAATATTTTTGATTACATGATCTGTGCCGCGCCCTGGGGCCGCGCCAAGATGGGCGTGGTTACAAAGATCGGCCTGAACTATGGGGTGGATGACCGTTTTTGCGATACCGATCTTAAAAAGACTCAATGGCTTTCGGGAGGCTGCGTATTGTCTTTTCGTGAAGACCTGGTGCTGGAAGATTTTTTTCCATTCAGCGGTAAAGCGTACTGCGAAGATGTTATTCATTCTTTTTACCGCACCAGGATGGGAATTACTTCCTGGGTGGCTACCCGCATCAAAGTTTTTATTGACGAGCCCGAACCTGAATTTAGCAGGAACATAGTTGATAAAGTGATCGATATCCGCCGGTACCTGTTGAAACTTACCGGAGGTCCGGCGTGGAGACTGGGTATCTATGAAGCATTCTGTAAACTGCGGAGTTTCCTGTACACGCCGGCAAACCCTGATCGATGAATGGAACCCCGCGTTTTTCTGTCGTTATTCCGGCTTACAATAGTGAACATGTGATCGGCCGCGCTGTTTCAAGCTGTCTTGCACAAACTGTACAGCCCGAAGAGATCATTATTATTGATGACTGCAGCACGGACGGAACAGCTTCTGCCATTTCATCCATCGGATCGCCCCTGGTAAAATATTTCCGGAACGCTGAGAATAAAGGCCCTTCTTTCAGCCGGAATGAAGGGATGCTGAAAGCTTCTGGCGATTGGATCCTGTTCCTGGATGCGGACGACAGGTTCCATCCCGATAAGATCCGTATTGTTCAGAAATGCCTGCAGGCCCATCGGGATATACTCGCGATAGGCCATCGCTTCTCGATCGGTATGGATGCAGGTCCCGCTGCCAATGTGCCCGCGCCGCGCAAACTCACGGTCCGCCAGGTATTGCTGCGGAATCCCGCGGTTACGCCTTCACTGGCCGTTGCCCGGAACAACGGGATCTTTTTTGATGAGCAGATCCGCTATGCGGAGGACCACGATTTTATATTGCGGACCGCAGAAGCTGTCGGATTCTGGATGCTGGATCTTCCGCTCTGCACGCTGGGACGTGCGCCATTGAGCGCGGGGGGACAAAGCAGTCATCGCTGGCAGATGCGTAAAGGGGAGATGAAAATGTACCTGAACTATGCCCGCCGCAACAGGCGTTCATTGATCATTCCCGGGTTGCTGTTCTTTTCGCTGCTCAAACATGTAAGGTTTAAATTTTTTCCAAGGGGAGGCAGCAAATGAACGGGGAACAGGCAGCAGCATTGCCTGCAGTTGCCGTCTTGATGGCCACTTATAATGGCGAGAAATACATCGTTCCCCAGCTGGATTCGATCCTGAACCAGCATGGAGTAAGTGTTCAATTGTATATACGCGATGACCATTCCACCGACGGAACGATCGCGATCATTAATGAATACCGGCAGCGTTATCCGAATGTGTTCCTGCTTCCTGCGGCGGCGGGCCAGTTGCGCGTGACGAAAAATTTTTATAGCATAGTCCGGGATATTGACCTTGAGACGGCGGACTATATGGGATATGCAGACCAGGATGATATCTGGTTGCCCGAAAAATTGGCCACAGCCATCGCTGCGATGAAGGCCAATAATGCAGACTGTTACGCATCAAACCTGCTGCGAGGTGATGCAGATGGAAATATTATCAGGAACAACTCCCTGCTCTCGCGGTTTACCGACTATGTCCTTAATGATAAAACGAATCACCATCGCAGGTTCGATCACTATTTTGAGGCTGCTTCAGCGGGTTGCACGTTGGTCCTGGGTAAAACTGCAGCCTTGTACTTCCAGCAACGCATCCGGAAAATATATGAACGGGTACCTGTGGACGCGTCACACGATTGGTCTACTTATGCGATCACCAGGCTGCACGGGTTCAGATGGTTTATCGACAGGGCCTCTTACATCATTTACCGACAGCACAGCCAGAATGCTTACGGAGCCAATACGGGAATGAGCGGAATATCCAAGCTGACGGACCTGTTCAGATCTGGCTGGTATCGCCGTCATATCCTTATGATCGAGGATCTATATAATGAAGACGATATACACCCGGCGTTCATCAAGGCCGTCAGGGAATTCAGGCACTCGTCTTTCCTTTCAAGGTTGCGCGTGGCATTCGCGATCTGTCCGCACAGAAGAAAATGGGTACACCGTTTAATGTTGTTTTTTCTGGTGACATTCGGCTATTTCAAGTAAACACATGTACAGAAACCTGGGCAAACCTGTGATGGATTTTATGATAGCACTGATCCTGCTCCTTCTACTTTCGCCGGCTTTCCTGTTGATAGCGCTGGTGTTGCTGATCGGGCAAAAAGGCAATCCCTTTTTTCTTCAGGCGCGCCCCGGAAAAAATGGAAGGCTGTTTACCCTTATAAAATTCCGGACGATGACCAACACGAAGGACAAGACAGGTGAGCTGCTGCCAGACGCCTCCCGGATGACAGGCATTGGCAGATTCCTGCGTAAGACATCGCTGGATGAGATCCCTCAATTACTGAACGTGTTGGCGGGCGATATGAGTTTGGTTGGCCCCAGGCCCTTATTGACCGAATACCTTCCCCTGTACAATAGTTTTCAGAGCCGCCGTCACGAGGTATTGCCAGGAATTACGGGTTGGGCCCAAATAAACGGTCGCAATGCTATCAGCTGGCAACAGAAATTCACTTACGATGTCTGGTATGTCGATCATATCAGTTTACGGACCGACCTGAAGATCATCTTTGCTACCATTGCTAAAGTGTTCCGTAGCGAGGGAATAAGCGTTTCTACGTTTGTGACTATGGAAAAATTCACCGGTAATAATGAATAAAGAAGATATGGATACGACGTTTTTTTTGATAGGCGCAGGCGGGCATGCCAAGGTGATCATTGAGATCATTGAAGAGATGGGAGGAAGGATCGCGGGATTAAGCGATGATAACAAGGCTATAAACAGCCTCCACGATTATCCGGTAAACGAAAACGCGCCACAGGATGCGCAGATTATTTTGGCTATAGGAAATAATGCAGGCAGGAAAAGACTGGCAGAGGAAATGAACAATTCATTCGGCACGGCTATCCATCCCAAAGCCACGCTTTCGGGCAGGTGCAGTGTAGGAGAAGGAACGGTTATCATGGCGGGCGCTACTATTAACAGCAGCACAACGATCGGTAAGCACTGTATTATCAACACCAATGCTTCCGTAGATCATGACTGCGTAATAAAGGACTTCGCGCATATTTCGCCAAATGCTGCGCTGGCCGGTAATGTCACTGTTGGTGAGGGGGCACAGGTGGGTATTGGCAGCGCTGTTATGCAGGGAATATGCGTTGGCGACTGGGCCATTGTCGGCGCCGGCGCGGTGGTTATTGAGGATGTTCCCGATTACGCGGTAGTGGTAGGCGTGCCTGCCCGGGTCATCAGGTACACAAAAGATCAATAAGGTATGCAAAGAAAAATATGGTTATCCTCTCCGCATATTGGAGAGCAGGAGCGCAGTTTTGTGGAAGAAGCTTTCTCCACCAATTGGATAGCTCCGCTCGGCGCCAATGTGGATGGATTTGAATCCGACCTGGCCCGGTTTACCGGCGTTGAGTATGTTGCGGCGCTGAGTTCGGGTACGGCGGCTATCCATCTTGCGCTTGTTCTGCTTGGGGTTACAAGAGATGATATCGTTCTCTGCCAGAGTTTCACTTTTTCAGGCTCTGCCAATCCAATCGCTTACCAGGGCGCGGTGCCGGTTTTTATAGATTCTGAGAACGAGACCTGGAATATGGATCCGGCGCAGCTGGAAAGGGCTATCAAACATTATATCGCAGAGAATAAAAAACCCAAAGCGATCATACCGGTCCATCTGTACGGTATGCCCGCTAAGCTAGATGAGATACTCGCACTGGCTGCAAACTATGAGATCCCCGTTATCGAAGACGCCGCCGAAGCGTTGGGCTCAACCTACCGACAACAACCCTGCGGTTCCTTGGGAGATATCGGCATACTTAGTTTCAATGGTAACAAGATCATCACCACTTCTGCCGGCGGTGCACTGCTGTCGCGAAACAAGGAATGGGTAGCGAAAGCCCGTTTTTATTCCACCCAGTCACGAGACGCCGCTCCGCATTACCAGCACAGCCATATTGGTTACAATTACCGCATGAGCAATATACTCGCCGGCATCGGTCGAGGCCAGATGCAGGTGCTCGATGAGCGTATAGCCCAGCGACGCGCCAACTATGAGTTTTACCGCAACGCCCTGCAGGATATTCCCGGCCTCGAATTCCAGCCGGAAGCAAAAGAAAGTTTCAGCAACCGATGGCTCACATGTCTGGATATCGATCCTTCAAGAACGAATGGAATAACCCGCGAAGACCTGCGCCTGCAGCTCGAGAAAGAAAATATCGAGTCCAGGCCACTCTGGAAGCCAATGCACCTGCAGCCTGTTTTTGCAGACGCACCGGCGTTTGAGAACGGTGTGTCCGCCAAATTGTTTGAACGCGGGCTTTGTCTTCCATCCGGATCCAATCTTACTCCAGAAGATCTGGAAAGGGTTACAGCCATCATCCGGGCAACCCTAACTTAACCGCCAATACTGTTCAATCCATGTTCAAACGCATTAACATACTCCCGCAGTGGGCGATCTTCTTTATCGATATATTTATTTGCGTTATTTCATTATTCATTGCCTACCTGGTAAAGGGCGACTTCAGTTTTACGCTGATCAGTAAAACTATTTTTCTCAAGAACGCTTTCATCCTGGTATGTATCTGTGCCACGGTATTCTTTATACTGAAGACCTATGCGGGTATTATCCGGCTCACCACCATCCAGGATGCTTTCAAGATACTGGTGGCGGTTTCGCTGATCAACGCAGGATTTATTGCCGTATATCTTGTGGCGGCCGTTTTTTTCCACAAATCGTTTATTTCGATCACTACGCTTGTCATCAGCGGGCTGGTGGAATTCGTGTTCCTGATCGTGTACCGGCTGGCCATCAAACATTTTTTCTCTTATTTCAAGAACCTGAAAGTAGACAGTAAGGATGTTGTGATCTACGGCGCCAATGACGAAGGGATCGTTACCAAGCGTACGCTGGAGCTGGACCATAAGATCCATAACCGGGTGGTGGCATTTATTGATGATGAAAAGAATAAAACAGGGAAGTCGATCGATGGCATACGTATCTATCATTCAGATGATTTCCTCTATGTTCTGCAGAACGAACGCGTAGATGAACTGATCATCGCTACCACCGGACTTTCGTCTGAAAAGAAGAATGAGATAGTGGATATCTGCCTCGATAAAAAAATAAAGGTCATGCTTACTCCCCCGGTCAGGGAATGGGTAAATGGCCAGTTATCGGTACGGCAGATCCATGATATCCGCATTGAAGAACTTCTGGGCCGCGAGCCTATCAGGATAGACAATGAAGTGATCGAAAGCCAGCTGAAGAATAAGCGGATACTCGTAACAGGAGCAGCGGGGTCGATAGGCAGCGAGATCGTGCGACAGTTGGCGGCATTCGGACCGGCTGCCGTGATCCTCGTAGATAATGGGGAAACAGCTTTATATGAGACAGAGCTTTGGCTCGGCGAGCATTTTGCCGATCATGTATTCCGCTATTATATAGCAGATGTAAGGGATCGGGCGCGAATGGAGAAAATATTTGCTGAGTGTAAACCCCATTATGTTTACCACGCTGCTGCATACAAACACGTGCCCCTGATGGAGTTGCACCCGTACGAAGCCGTGGCAACCAATGTGCTCGGCACAAAAAACCTGGCGGACCTTTCGGTAATATATGCCGTGCAGAAGTTTGTGATGATCTCATCTGATAAATCCGTGAATCCGACAAATGTGATGGGCGCAAGTAAGCGGATAGCCGAGATCTATGTTCAGTCGCTGTATCACCATGAATTGCGGAAAGCCGGGCCGGCTGGCGGCGAAGCGGCAGAAAAGATCACGAAGTTTATCACAACGCGGTTCGGCAATGTTTTGGGTTCGAATGGCTCGGTGATCCCCCGGTTTGCAGAGCAGATCAAAAAAGGCGGCCCGGTAACGATCACCCACCCAGAGATCAGCCGTTATTTCATGACGATTCCCGAAGCCTGCCAGCTGGTATTGGAAGCGGGGAGCATGGGCAAAGGCGGGGAGATATTTGTATTCAACATGGGTAAGCTGGTGCGGATAGTTGATCTCGCCAACAAGATGATCCGCCTTGCCGGCATGATCCCGGGAGTGGACATTGATCTGCGGTTCATTGGACTAAGGCCAGGGGAAAAACTCCACGAGGAACTGCTTGACACGGCCGAAAACACAATTCCCACCTATCATAAGCGGATACTGATCGCCAATGTCAGGCAATATGACTACGAAGCGGTGAACGAGAACATGGAATTGTTGATGGCATCGATAGCCGATGCCGGAACGGAAATGAAAATAGTAGAGTTGATGAAGAAAATGATCCCGGAATACCTAAGCAATAACTCAATATTCGAAAGCCTGGATCATCCGGTTCACAGGCAAGCGGATGCCCGTTGATCCTGAAATGGGCTATCTTGCGACGATTTTTCGCACGCTAATAACATGTTATGAAAAAAGCATTAATTACGGGGATTACCGGCCAGGATGGAGCGTACCTGGCCGAACTCTTATTGAAAAAAGGCTATGAAGTGCACGGTATCAAGAGGAGGAGCTCCCTGTTCAATACAGCAAGGATCGACCATTTTTATGAAGATCCCCATATACCCGACAGGCATTTTGTACTGCATTACGGCGATCTCACCGATTCCACGAACCTGATACGTATCATACAGGAGGTTCAGCCGGATGAGATATATAACCTGGCCGCCATGAGTCATGTGCAGGTGAGTTTCGAAACGCCGGAATATACCGGTAATGCAGATGGCCTTGGAACGCTTCGGGTGCTGGAAGCCGTTCGTTTGTTAAACCTGGTTCATAAAACAAAGGTGTACCAGGCGTCTACCTCCGAGCTGTTTGGGCTGGTACAGGAGGTTCCGCAGAATGAAAAAACCCCGTTCTATCCGCGATCGCCCTATGGAGTTGCCAAGCTTTATGCCTATTGGATCACGGTCAACTACCGCGAAGCTTACAACATGTTCGCCTGCAACGGCATCCTTTTTAATCACGAATCGCCGTTGCGCGGTGAGACTTTTGTTACGCGAAAGATCACCCGGGCGGTTGCAAAAATTGCATTGGGCATGCAGGATGTTTTATACCTGGGCAACCTCGACGCAAAGCGCGACTGGGGCCATGCAAAGGACTACGTTGAGGGCATGTGGCGTATACTTCAGCACGATACACCGGAGGATTTTGTGCTCGCTACCGGCATTACAACAACTATCAGGGATTTTGTGATCCAGGCGTTTGACGAAATCGGTGTAAAACTTTCCTTCAAAGGCATAGGCGCCGATGAAACGGCAACGGTTGCTTCCTGTTCGGGAAAATATGAAATACCCGCGGGGCAGGTGGTGGTAAGGATCGATCCGCACTATTACCGTCCTACGGAAGTGGATCTGCTTGTGGGAGACGCTTCGAAAGCCAGGGAAAAACTTGGCTGGACTCCCAAATACACCCTGAATGAGATGATCGGGGAAATGGTAGCCGCAGACCTTAAGCTTTTTGAGCAGGAGCGGTTGATGCAGACCTCAACAAAAAAAAATGAACAGCAGTAGCGATATGGAAAAAGCAGCAAGGATATACGTGGCCGGGCACAAAGGAATGGTAGGAAGTGCGATCGTTCGGAAGCTGGAAAAAGAAGGCTTTGAAAATATTATTGTACGCAGTTCTGCAGAGCTGGACCTGCGTGATCAGGCGGCCGTCAATAGTTTTTTTGCCGATGCAAGGCCCGACTTTGTTTTTCTTGCGGCGGCCAGGGTGGGAGGGATTCTGGCCAACAGTACCTATCCAGCCGGGTTCATCTACGACAACCTGATGGTGGAATTGAATGTCATCCACGCCTCTGCAGCGCAGCAGGTGCGCAAATTGTTGTTCCTGGGTTCCTCCTGTATTTACCCGAAGCTGGCGCCGCAACCGCTAAAGGAAGAGTACCTGCTATCCGGGTACCTCGAGGAAACCAATCGGCCATATGCCATCGCAAAGATCGCCGGCATTGAGTTGTGCGATGCCTACAGGCGGCAATATGGCTGCAACTTCATATCGGCCATGCCTACCAATCTCTATGGACCCAATGATAACTATGATCTGGAGCGCTCCCATGTTTTACCCGCGCTGCTCCGCAAATTCATAACTGCCCGCCGTGAGGGAGCATCCAAAGTTACATTGTGGGGAACAGGTGCGCCCCGCCGGGAATTTATGCATGTGGATGATCTTGCCGATGCGTGTTTTTTCCTGATGACCCACTACGACCAACCGGGACTGATCAATATCGGGACCGGTAATGATATAAGGATCCTGGACCTGGCCATGATGATCAAACGGATAACCGGTTTTGACGGTGGTGTCGATTTCGATTCCTCCAAACCCGATGGCACCCCCCGGAAACTGCTTGATACCTCAAAATTGACCGCCCTGGGCTGGCGAGCTTCTATCGGACTGGAAGAAGGAATAGTTCGTGTTTACGATACCATTAAAGACCGGCACTGGGAATAGCGGTCAACCCATATAAAATATTGTTTTTATTTAGAAAATAATATACTTTCGCTACATCTTAGCGCTACTCAATATTGTATCAATTTAGTGCGTCATAATTGTGGCTCAGGTTGGCAGAGCCATACATAAAATTTTGATTTTCAACATTTTTCCTTGTTTTTAGACAACTTATTCTCAGGAAAGATCCGGATCCGGCTGCTCACCAAGCTTATTTTGAACCCGGACAATAAGGTTTACCTGCGGGGCCTGGAACGCGACCTCTGCGTAAGCAGCAATACCGTGCGGCTTGAACTGAACAAGCTCTCGGATATGCAGCTTATCAAGCTCGAGGAAGAGGACGTTAATGCCAAGGTGAAGCATTACTCTGTTAACACAACCCATCCACTTTTCGCATCTTTGCGCGGCATCATACTGAAATATGTTGGCCTTGATCAGATTGTAGAACATATCATACGTAAACTGGGGAATGTAAATAAGGTATATCTTACAGGCGATCTGGCACAGGGGAAAAATTCGGCCTTCGTGGACCTTGTAATCGTAGGCGATGTAGACAAAACATACCTGTACAAGCTGATCGATAAGGTAGAGCCGCTGATCGAAAAGAAGATCAGGGTGGGATTGTTCTTAGAAAGCGAATTCAAGGAAGAATACCTGAAAGACCTTGGGGCTACCGTTAATCTGACCGAAGCCTAACCGGTATCATTGATTCATCTAAACGATATAATATTACAGGCGATATGAATAAGAGTTTGATCAGGCGCATTTTGTTTGTGTTCTGCCTGCTTTTCTGCGCACAGGCGGTGATGTCTCAGGATTTATTGAAAGGCAAAGACCTTAGTCAGGTAAAAGTGGATCTGCTCTCAGATGCAGATATTATGAAGCTGAAGTCGCAACTGTCTGCAAACGGGATGAGTATTGATCAGGCCGAGCAGATTGCTTTATCCAAAGGGATGCCGGCTTCCGAATTCGCGAAACTCAAAGCACGGGTTGCCGCTGCCGGCACCAATAATAATAACCAGGGCGCAGGAAAATTGCGACCCGCAGACAACGCAGAGCCCACCCGAACTGCAAGGATCAACAACAGCCCGGATTCGCTGGACCGGGCCATTTACCTGGAAATGCTTAAACGGAGGCCATTGATCGATTCCATGATCTTCGGATCGGAATTATATACATCTGTGGCGCCCAGCTTCGAACCGAATCTCAACCTTGCAACCCCGCTCAACTATATTCTCGGGCCTACCGATGAGATCAATGTTTCGGTATACGGCATTCAGCAATACGATGGAAATCTTACGGTTTCACCCGAAGGAACTGTTTCAATCCCAAGTGTAGGCCAGGTAAAAGTGGCCGGCTTTACTATAGAGGAAGTAACCTCCAAGTTGAAGACCATGATGGCTAACTCGGCCTATCCCTATCTCAGGACAGGCGCCGCCAAGCTCGCCGTTACCTTAACAAAGATCAGGACGATCCGTGTGAATGTGATCGGGGCTAATTTCCCAGGCAATTTCAATATTTCATCCCTTTCTACCGTGTTCAACGCGCTTTACCTGGCGGGCGGGCCGAATTCCTTTGGAAGTTTCCGGGAAATAGAGCTGCTGAGAAATGGAAAACTGGAGCGGAAGATCGATCTGTATCGGTTCCTGCTGAACGGTGACCAGTCGGACAATGTAGGTCTGAAGGACAATGATGTGATACGGATACCAACCTACAAAAAACGTGTGGATATTCAGGGGCAGGTAAAACGTCCGGGAATTTTTGAAGTATTGCCAGGCGAACACTTTTCGCAGGTGCTGGCATTCGCATCCGGATTTACTGATACTGCATATCGGGCCGATATAAAAGTATTTCAGCGGAATGACCGCGAGCGCAAAGTAGTGGATCTCTCTGCGGCACAGTACGACAGTTATGAACCACAGTCGGGCGATGTATTTGTTGTTTCCAAATTGCTGAACCGTTTCGAGAACAGGGTGAAGATAACAGGAGCGGTATTCCGTCCGGATGTGTATGCACTTACGCCGGGATTGAAGGTAGCCGACCTGATCCGGAAGGCCGATGGCCTGCGGGAAGATGCTTTTACCGGCAGGGGACAGATCCTGCGTCTGGAAGACGATCTGACCCGTTCGATCGTTTCATTTGATATCCAGCGTGCGCTTGCGAATGATCCTGTCAACAATGTTACGCTGCGCCGCGAAGACGAGGTGCTGATCGCCGCCGTTCAGGAATTGCGCGATACGTTCAAAGTAACCATCCAGGGTGAAATAAGGATGCCGGGACAATACGAGTACGTTGCAAACCTTACAGTAAAAGACCTGATCCTGCAGGCCGGAGGATTTACCGATGCGGCTTACAAGAACATTGAGATCTCCCGATTGCTGAAACGCGACAGTGTGGCTATTTCCGACATCAGGGCTTCCGAAATAATTTCAACACAGATCGACGGCGATCTTAAATCTGCCGCGGCCAATATCGAACTGCGTCCTTTTGATGTGGTTACTGTAAGGAGAAAAGCAGGCTACCAGTTACCTGAGTCTATTGTAATAAGCGGACAGGTTCAGTTTCCGGGCCCTTACACCCTTAACAGCATCGATGAGCGGGTGAGCAGTATCTACAAGCGCGCAGGCGGCGCCATGCCCGATGCAAACCTGGCCGGTGCATACATTAAAAGGTACCCGACAAAATCGGAACAGGAGATCGCGCAGAATATTACCCGTAAGGTGCAGAGAACGGTTCGTGACACGTCTGAGATGGCGGCGAACAAAGAATCTCTGACCGATTTTGACCAGATCCCTTTGAATTTCGATTATATCCTTAGTCATCCTGGTTCGGCGGAAGATATCCTGCTGAAATCGAACGACGAGATCATAATACCCAAGTACAGTGCCCAGGTAAGGATCAGCCGCGGCGTGTTATTACCTACACAGATACCTTACCAGCAATCTTATACGGTGATGGACTATATCAGTGCGGCCGGCGGGTTTTCGGACAGGGCCAGGAAAAGCAAGGTGTTCGTGGTGTATCCGAACGGGAAGGCGGCGATGACGAGGCACTTCTTATTTTTCCGGCATAATCCGAAGGTTCTGCCCGGTTCTGAAATTATTGTACCGATCGCCGCCGAGAAGCGTTCGCTCCAGACCGGTGAGATCATCGGTATCGCAAGCGCTTTGGCGAGCCTGGCCGGGGTTGTGATAGCGATCCTGCGATTATAATGGCGCGTTCGTAAAACGATTCATATTTCTGCTCGTTACTTTTATCAATTAAATGTTAGATATGCCTGAACAAAATCAGGATGAGTTAACAGTCCGGCAGCTTATTATCAGTATCCAGGGAGGGTTCAGATACCTCCGTTCAAAATGGATTCCTATCCTGTTGGGTGGCATGATCTTCGGCCTTATAGGGTTCGGCATTGCGTCCTACGCGAAACCCGTATATACCGCCACGCTGACCTTTGCCCTTGAAGACGATAAAGGCGGAGGCGGGCTCAGCGGTGCGGCGGGACTGGCAAGCCAGTTCGGTTTCGATATCGGTGGGAGTTCAGGCGGCGCGTTCAGCGGCGCGAACCTGATCGAGCTCATGAAATCGCGTACCATAGTGGAAAACGCCCTGCTGGATTCCGTGCAGCGAAACGGGAAATTCACCTCTTTGATCGAGATGTTCATAGAGATGAAAGGACTGAGGTCGCAATGGAAAGACAAGCCGGGAATGGACAAGGTCTATTTTGTTCCTAATGCAAACAAGCAGCAGTTTACCAGGCAGCAGGATAGTATCATGGGCATGGTATGCAGGGAATTGATCCGCGACAATGTTACCGTGGGTCAACGTGATAAAAAAGTTACGATCATTTCCATTGATGTAAAGGGCGGAGATGAAGAGTTCTGTAAACTTTTTGCTGAAAGGCTGGCCGCCAATGTATCCGAATTCTATATCGATACAAAATCAAAGAAAGCGAAGAACAATGTGGCCATCCTGAAAAGACAGGCCGATTCAGTGCGGTATGAATTGAACTCGGCGATTTCAGGAGCTGCGTATGCTACTGACAATACATATAATATGAACCCGGCATTCCTGAATGTGAAACGGGTTCCTTCGGTGCGAAAGGAGATAGATATGGAAGCCAACAAGGCTATACTAACCGAATTGGTAAAGAATCTTGAAATAGCACGAATGGCTTTATTGAGGGATACGCCGTTGATCCAGATAATAGATATTCCCAAATATCCACTGCCGATATATAAAACCGGCAGACTTCGCTCACTTATACTGGGCGGCGTTATCGGCGTTTGCCTCGTGTCCTTTATTTTACTTTTACGCCGGGGTTGGAAATTGGTCGCTGTCAAATATAATGTCTAACAGAGCTAAGCAAATTTATGAGCAACACTAATATGAAGATCGCCGTTGTGGGCCTGGGCTATGTGGGCCTGCCCCTGGCTGTTGAATTCGGGAAAAAATATGATGTGCTTGGATTCGATATCAACGCGCAGCGTATAGAGGAACTGAGGGGTTTTTATGACCGCACTAAAGAGTCGAACGAAGCTGAGATCCGCCTCGCCAAGCTCCTCAAATTTTCTTCGGATATCGAAGATCTGCGGAGTTATAATGTATACATAGTAACGGTGCCAACCCCTATTGACGGGTTCAAGGCCCCCGATCTGCGGCCTTTGTTAAAAGCTTCCCGTATGATCGGAACGGTGCTCAAGAAAGGCGATATTGTGATCTACGAAAGCACGGTGTATCCAGGCTGTACCGAAGAGGACTGTGTTCCGGTACTGGAAAAGGAAAGCGGTCTGAAATTCAATAAGGATTTCTTTTGCGGCTATTCTCCCGAGCGGATCAATCCGGGCGATAAGGTTAACACACTTACCAAGATCAAAAAGGTAACATCCGGTTCAACCCCGGAAATTGCGGAGACCGTAGATGCATTGTATAAAAGCATCATCACAGCAGGCACTCACAAAGCGCCAAGCCTGAAAGTAGCGGAGGCATCCAAAGCGATCGAAAATGCGCAGCGGGATGTCAATATTTCTTTCGTAAACGAACTTGCGCTCATTTTCGATCGTATGGGCATAGATACCACCGATGTAATCGAGGCTGCAGGATCAAAATGGAATTTCCTGAAATACAAGCCAGGCCTGGTGGGTGGTCACTGTATCGGTGTAGACCCGTATTACCTTGCCCATAAAGCAGAATCCCTCGGCTATCATCCGCAGGTTATTCTGTCTGGCCGGCGTGTGAACGATAATATGGGCATGTTCGTAGCCAATAAGGTAATCAAACTGATGATCAAAAAAGGTCACCGGATCGAAGGATCAAGAGCCTTGATCCTCGGTATTACTTTCAAGGAAGACTGCCCGGATATCAGGAATTCGAGGGTTATTGATATTTACAGGGAGCTTACGCAGTTCGGTCTGAAACTGGATGTGTACGATCCGCATGCAAATAAGGAAGAAGTAAAGCACGAATACAATATTGACCTGGTGCCGCAGTATGCAAGTCAGTACGATGCCATCATCCTTGCCGTATGCCATGCAGAGTTCATGCAGATAGATTTCAACGCCTTGCGGAACGGCAATAGTACGGTCATTTTCGATACCAAATCTTGCCTCAGTCGTGACATCATTGATTCCAGGCTCTGATAAAAAGATCCGTAGCCTAACAAGATCATGAAAAGAGTTGCAATTTTTTTCTCTATTTTTCTCCGGAAGGAATTAAAAAAAGGAGCGGCTATTCTTGCGCTTGCATTTCTGGTGTCTCTGCTGGAGATCGTAGGCGTTGCTGCCATGATGCCATTCTTTGCGATAATCGGCAATCCCGAATCGATACAGCGGAGCCGGATACTCCAGAAACTGTATGTCGGTTTTGGGTTCACCAGTACGCAAAGGTTCATTCTTGCGCTTGGAATAGGCGTGATCGTACTGATCCTGCTTTCCAATCTTGTTAAAGGGATATCAGCGTATGTCAATAATAAATACATTGCCGAGATCCGGACCTCACTGCAAAACCGGCTATTGGATACCTATGTGCATCAGCCCTATAAATATTTCCTGAGTAAGAATTCTTCTGAACTAAGCAAGATTATCTGGTCTGACACCGAGTTCATTATCTCATACGCGGTAACTCCATTCATTCTGGTATTCACGAATTTCATGCTGTTGCTGCTGGTGGTTACCCTGATCGCCGTTGTGCAGTTCAAGGCGGCAGTATTGATGATCTCGGTGATCAGCGTGTTCCTGCTTGTTTTTCTTTTTTTCATGAAGCGCGGTAAGTCGAATGCCGCCGTTGAGCGGGGTGAAGCATCCAAAGGAAGTTTTATCGCTGTTAATGAAGTGCTGGGCGGCATCAAGGATGTTATGGTGTTTCAGCAGGAACGCAATTTCCTTGATCGGTTCCTGGTCTTCGCCAAAAGATACAACGTGTTGTGGGCGAGATCGATGACGATAGCCATGATGCCAAAATTCATTCTGGAGACGGTGGCTTTCGGTTTGCTGATTTCCGTTACCCTGGTTATTTTCTACACGTATAATGATATGGGAGTAGTACTTCCCATTCTCGGGTTGTATGCGTTTGCTGCATATAAGATCATACCGGCTGCCCAGATCATTTTTCAGGGACTCGCTTCAGTTAAGCAGGGCTGGCCATCGATCATGATCGTGCACAACGATCTAAGATCGGGAACGACCGGGCGTAAAAAGGATATTCATCAATCCACGGGTCTGCGTCTGCACCATCAGATCGAACTGCAGGGTATCGGATACAGCTACCCCGACACGCAGCGGCCAGTACTGTCTGATATCAACCTGTCTATCCCTGCAAAATCCACGATCGGGATTGTTGGCGGAACGGGAGCAGGCAAAACAACCCT
>JAFBAN010000186.1 GCA_019247775.1 Chitinophagaceae bacterium
CCTCATACTTTTTACCACGGGCCTCGGAACGCCAACCGGAAATGCGGTAGCTCCCACGATCAAGATATCCAGTAACAGCACACTCGCTGAAAAGATGAGCGATATCATTGATATTGATACCGGCGGTATCATCAAAGGTGAAAAGACGATCGAACAAATGGGCGAATCCATACTGTCCTTTTGTATCGGCGTTGCCAGCGGTGAAACGATCACCAAGGCGGTAAAACTGGGGCAGGACGATTTCATACCGTGGAAAAGAGGCGTTTCGTTGTAATAATCTTCACCGTAAAACGGCGCTATATGGGAAAGGTAGATCTGAGAACACTGGCGGCAAGGCTGAATCTTTCTATGTCGACCGTATCAAGGGCCCTGGGCGATAAACAGGATATCGGCGCCAGCACCAAAAAGCGCGTGCTCAAACTGGCACGTGAACTGAACTACCAGCCCAATGCGCATGCTGCCGGCCTGCGGCACCGTAAAAGCAAAACGATTGGAGTAGTAGTGCCGGAAATCGCGAATAATTTCTTTTCACTGGTTATTGACGGCATTCATGAAGTTGCACATGCGAGTGGTTACCATGTATTGGTATACCTGACACATGAAAGCCTGCATAAAGAGATCAATATTGCCCGTCATATCCAGAATGGGCGGGTGGATGGATTGCTGATATCCATTTCCAGCGAAACCGTTAATGTGGATCATCTCCGTGAGGTTAGGAATGCAGGGCTGCCGATCGTTTTCTTTGATCGCGTATCGAATGAGATGAAGATCCCCTGCGTAACTACTAATGATTATGAGAGTGCGGTAGAAGCCACTCATCACCTGTTGGATGCGGGCTGTAAAAACATTGTCTATTTTTCATTGTCCCATAACCTGTCCATTAATGGCAAGCGAATGAAAGGCTATCTCGATGCACTGCGCAGACGAAAATCCTCCGCCAGCACCATCCTGCAGGGTGGTAATGTACATGAAGAGAACGTGAATCACATGATCCGCCTGCTGTCGGGCAAGGAACGGCCAGACGGAGTGTTTGCCTGCGTAGAAGAACTGGCGATCGCCACTTATGAAGCCTGCGCGCACCTGGGACTTCAAATACCGCGTGATGTTAAGGTGATCTGCTTTTCCAACATGCGCGTGGCGCCTTTACTCAATCCTTCGCTGACTACCGTACGGCAGCCTGCCTTAGAGATCGGCAAGGAAGCCGCTGCCACGCTGGTGGGATTGATCGAAAGCAATAAAAAATCAGATCCGGGTCAGGTCAAGAAAGTAATTAAGTCCGACCTCATCGAAAGAAGATCCACCGCCATCGTATAAATCCTTCCTGTGAGAATAAGAAAATCAGCAAGTTTCCTGATCACGGCATTCATCAGTAGTTCATTACCTGCTCTTGCACAAAAGCAAATTGCATCCGGGATCGTTATAACCGCGGCGGCCGGCGCTCTTCACATCGTACGCATCACCTCCGATTCCATTGTGCTCGCAGCCGGCAGCACGTACCGGTATACAGTGGATACACCGGAAGACAGCGGGCTGGTATCAACAGGCGCCTCCGTCACTACATTGCAATCGGAGCTGCGTTCCGCAAGCGAACCCGGACTGCAATTCGCATTTACGGATAAATCGGGTGCGGGTAAAACACAGGGATTGATTGTTACCGGTGACAGGTTGTTGGCCAGTGCCGGAGGTCTTTCCAAAGAATACTTCATTGCTGTAACACCTATGGCGCTTGGCGGCAGGCTTTGGCTGAAGCAAAAAGCCATTACTGCAAATACGGTTACCGACCTGAAATTATATTTCACAGCCGGTCAGCGCAGCCCGGATGCGGCAGTGGATATTCATATCCCGAAGGGTATTTCGGTCACCATGGATAACACAGCCGTTAACGTGATCGGCCGGGGTACAGTAAAACTCAGCGAATTATCATCGCAATCGATCGGCCGAACCGGTACGCATTATTCGTATTCAAAAGTGGGTCAGGTGGTCATACAGAAAACTTCAGATGGTGGCAGTCTGCTGCAATTCAGCCATCTCGACCTGCGGCCTGCCAACGGACCCGATCTGGAGATCGTGATCCACGGCGTTAACCTGAAGCCTGGTGCATTTAATTTCAATGCTGCTTATCGCGTTTCACAGCCGCAGGTACTGGCCAGCGCCGGTACTGCCGGAGAAACAGCGCAGCTGTCTGTTACCCCCACTGTTGCTGATTTCGAAAGGGTGATCGATCGAAGTTTGCGGTACACGGAAGCGCCTGCGGCCACGGTTTCATTCCGCTGGCTTTCGGAAACCGGCACAGACGTTGCATTGCAACAGTCAGCCGACGGACAAATATGGACCGCCGCCAGTGCCGTAGTGGATACCAGGAAAAAAACAGCCACTGTAACCGGGTTGACCCCGGGCAGCATGTACCGGTTCAGGCTGGATGTGCGCTCCGGCACCGTAAAAGGTAAATCCAATATTGCCGCATATTATGCCGGGAAACTGGACCTGATAGCATTTGGCGTAAAAGCGGATGGCGTTACTGACAATACCGATCAGATCAACGGGGCTATCTCGATGCTCGCGGAGGCTGGCGGTGGCACTTTGCTGTTCAGTGATGGTATTTACAACGTGCGTACGCTGCACCTGCAAAATAACGTGTACCTGTTTATCGGCAGGAACGCTGTTGTAAGATGTATCAGGGGCGGCGATGCGCCTGAAGCCACCTGGTTCAGTGACAAAAAATACCGGTCAGGCCTGTCACCAACCGATCGTGGCCCTTATGAAGATCCGGAGAACTGGCTTACCAAGCAGGATGTAGGTCATCATTATTTTGCGAATTCCATGTTCTTTGGTGAACGGATCGATAATGTAAAGATTATTGGTAACGGCCTCATCACCGGAAACGGTAATATCGTTACCGGCGACAATGTGATGCGCAATGCGCCTGATAACCGAACGGATAAACTGATCACCTGTAAACTCTGCACCAACCTGGAAATCGGCGGCCTGTTCCGCAGTGAAGACCTCTGGTACGACTCTACCAGGGATATCCCTTATTACAGGGGAAGATCAGGTAAAAAAGATTTTGATACAGACAATATGCTGAAGATTGACAGGGGAGGTCATTTTGCGTTGCTGTCAACCGGCACCGATTATATCAATGTGCACGACACTTATTTTGGTCGCGACAACACCTCCAATGTCCGCGACATATACGATTTCATGGGCAGCAATCATGTAACAGCCACCAATATCTATTGCAAGGTGAGTTCGGATGATATCATTAAACCGGGTTCCGACTGCTCATTGGGCTTCACGAGGCCGGCAAGGGACTATAAAGTGCGTAATATCATCGGCGATACGAACTGCAACCTTTTCCAGATAGGCTCGGAGACCGCGGACGATATTATGGATATCTGCGTGGACAATATTTATGTGCTGGGCGCCAATAAAGCCGGGTTTTCCATTTCAACAAACGATGGGGCGCATATCAAAAACATCCATCTAAACTGTGGCGAAACCGGGCCGCTGCATTCCAGGTCGAGGATGTTCCGTGCCACGGCCCCTTTCTTTATTTCGATTTCCAACCGCGGCCGCATCATCGGCGCCGATGTGGGTAAATACGCTTTTATGGAAAACGGGTTGAAGCGTGATGAATTACTCGTTAAAAATGTAAACATTGGCCAGGTAGAAAATATCGTACTTAACGCGATCGATGTTGCGGAAGTGTATAGCGGCAGTTCGTTCAGTTCAAAAAAGCGCTGGGCAGAATATGACGGCAGCCAGCGGAGGGCCACTTCCATCATTGCCGGTTATGCATTACCCGATCCTGCCGTTGTAACAGGCGGACTGGATTTCCGCCTGCCGGATGGCAGGCATGTAGGTTATATCCGGAATGTAAAGTTCAACGATGTACATATCACTGATAAAGGAGGCAACCCTCTTTCCGACACTTCAGCTACACCCCCCGAGCTGGGAGTGGGGCAATACAATGTATCCAACCTAAAAACGCAGCCAGCATACGGGATATGGGCACGCCATGTAAAAGACCTCTATATTACCAACAGCAGTTTCGGTTTCGAGAAAAAAGATGGCCGCTATCCATTCTTCCTTGACGATGTGATCGGCGCTGTGCTGAACAATATTAAAGTGTATACAACAACTGCCAACGACGAGCCCATTAAAATGAAAAATAGCCAGGACCTCAGGATAGCGGGTGTGATCGCCGTAAAGGAATAAAAAAAAAGGAGCACGAGGCTCCCTTTCAAAAATAATATCATCAGCTTAATACCGCTGCGAATGAGCCCTTCCGCGGGTGTTGTTCCGCGAGCGGAACGAATTGCCACGCGGTGCAGCTGGTTTGGCTGCCACGGTCATTGTCCTGTTCGTTGAAGGAAAAGGATGATCGTTTATTACCGGGATGCTTTGCGCAGTGATCTTCTGGATGTCTTTCAGAAATGCGCGTTCGTCTGCAGCGCAGAATGAGATCGCTTTGCCTTCTTCGCCTGCACGGCCTGTGCGGCCGATACGGTGCACATAGGTTTCGGGAATATTGGGGATATCATAGTTGACCACATGCGATAGTTTATCGATATCGATGCCGCGGGCGGCAATATCGGTGGCTACCAGGATGCGGATGTCTTTTTTCTTGAAATTCTCCAGCGCCGCCTGTCTTGCATTCTGCGATTTATTGCCATGGATGGCCTGGGCGGGGATATTCTCCTTCATCAGTCGCTTGCAGAGTTTATCTGCGCCGTGTTTGGTCTGGGTGAAGACAAGCGCATTTTCGATACCGCTATCTTCCAGCACATGGAGCAGCAGTGAGATCTTGTTTTCTTTTTCCACGAAATATACCGACTGCTCGATACGTTCGGCAGTAGACGATACGGGGGCCACTTCCACTTTCACTGCGTTATGCAGAAGTTGCTGGGATAGTTTCTGGATATCCGGCGGCATGGTGGCAGAGAACAAAAGGGTCTGCTTTTGCACCGGCAGTTTGGCGATCACTTTTTTTACGTCGTTGATGAAACCCATATCGAGCATGCGATCGGCCTCATCGAGTACGAACATCTGGATATGCTGCAAAGAAATATGCTGTTGCTGCATCAGGTCAAGCAGTCGTCCCGGCGTTGCCACCAGTACGTCTACACCGCGCCTGAGCGCGGTTACCTGGCTATGCTGCGATACCCCGCCGAATATCACGGTATGCTTTAAACCGGTATGGCGTCCGTATTCTTTAAAGCTTGTGTCGATCTGGATGGCCAGTTCACGCGTAGGCGTGAGTATCAATGCCTGGATGCCGGTCCTGTTCTTTCCGGCCTGTTGCTGCTGGTATAACAACTGGATAATAGGTATGGCAAAGGCTGCGGTCTTACCGGTTCCGGTCTGGGCGCAACCCAGCAGGTCGCGGCCCTGTAATACAACCGGGATGGCCTGTTGCTGAATGGGTGTTGGCTGTGTATAGCCCTGTGTCTGTAACGCCTTTAATATAGGCGCTATCACCTTTAATTGTTCAAAGTTCAAAATGTCTGATTAAAAATCTGTAATTACAACCTTGCAAATAGTATGAAAGATCGGTTGTCAATATTCAATTCACCTGTATGACTTGGTGAACCTGGTGGAGAAGAACCCTAGTCAGTTACAATGAGGAAATATTCAATAACGGGGCAAAGATAAGGGTTTTTTGGCGGAAAAAGACAGGTTACTTGACAGGGGGTAGTGGCACAGTTTGAAATTCATTGTATTGGTGCCGGCTGTATTTAACCGCAAAGACGCGAGGGCGCGACGGCACGCGAAGAATAATCTCAGTAGTGAATTCCCTTGCGTTTCATCGCGCCCTTGCGCCTTTGCGGTTAACCTGGTTCGCCATTCAAACACGCCATTTCCTATATGGCTGGCACACGATTTATGCATCAAGTAAAAAGAACTCACCATGGGCTTTGACCAGTACCACGAACCTGCAGACGAACTGTCTGCCGAAACCCGCACTTTCGCGCGCATGATCACTTCCTTAACGGAGGAGGCCGAAGCAATCGGCTGGTATGAACAACGCATCTCACTGGAAAAAGACAAGGATGCCAAAAAGATCATGACACAGGCCCAGCAGGAAGAGTTCATTCATTTTGGAATGGATCTTGAATTCCTGCTGCGCAAGAAGCCCAAATGGCAGACCATCATGAAGAATATCCTATTCAAAACAGGGGATATCGTAGAGAACGCCGAAAAAGCTGAAGATGCGGTAGAAGGATGATCAGCGGCTATGCTGCTGTTCGGATTCGGCGGCCGGCATATAGGCTTTCCATGCTTCTGCGATGCCTTCGCCGAAACCCAGCAGGGGATCTGATTCGGGTATGGGCAGGGTTGCGATCTGCTGATCGGTTCCCGGGCGCTCACCTGGCTTGCCATAATTCATGTTGTATTCAATCCCGCCAGGGTATCCGCCCACGCACGCCAGGTCGTCTTCCTTCCCCGCATTCTTATGCGCCACGCCGGCGGGGATGATCAGCACATCGCCTTTCTGGATCACGATCAGTTTGCCGTTTTCACCGCCGAGCAGGATCACGGCCTTGCCTTTATATACGCCAATGGCTTCGTGGGTATTGCTGTGGTAATGATGATATGTAAAAATGCCGGCATCCCAGTTATTGGTCCATCCGTTCTCGGCAAACAGTTTTTCAACCGCATGCGCCGGACGGAAGAACGGGATATCGATCCCATTCTTATAATGGATGACGGGAAGTTTACTGTTGGGGAATGCCCCGTTGTCTTTGAGGAAGTAAGTGAGCGTTTCCATGAAAAAAGCTGATAAAATTCCGTGCCATCCTTTTTAACAGTTGTTTGGGTATGGAAATCATCCGCCTGCTGCATCTTTTCATATATTCGATCACCCCCATTTCCCTAAACCAGGAAAATGAGAAAAACCAATCTGATTGCATTATTGTTGCTTGCAGCAGCAGTTCCGGCATCCGCCCAACCATTTCCCAATTCAGTCAAAGGCACCGTCAGCGATACCCTCGCCAAACAGCAGATCTTCAAAGCCGTCGTCAGTCTTGTGCGCGCCCGCGACTCGATGCTGGTAAAATTTACCCGTACCGATGCCAATGGTTTTTTTGAGATCAAGGATCTGCCGCCGGATAAATACGTGTTGCTTACCAGTTTTCCCAATTATGCCGATTATACCGACACTTTTACGATCGGCGCTTCCGGCTTTGCCGATATGGGACGGATACCGATGATCACCAAAACCCATCTGTTGCAGGAAGTGGTGGTAAAACAAACCGTAGCGGCCATACGGCTGAAAGGAGATACCACGGAATACAGGGCAGACAGCTTTCATGTTCAGGCGAATGCAACAGTTGAAGAACTGCTGAAAAAACTTCCGGGCATCCAGGTAGACAAGAACGGGCAGATCACCGCCCAGGGACAGAAAGTGCAGAAAGTGCTGGTGGATGGCGAGGAATTTTTCGGCGATGATCCCACACTGGTTACACAGAATATCCGCGCCGATATGGTAGATAAAGTGCAGGTCTATGATAAAAAAAGCGACCAGGCGACATTTACGGGGATCGATGACGGCGAAAAAACCAAGACGCTGAACCTGAAACTGAAGGACGACAAAAAGAAAGGCTATTTCGGAAAACTGGATGGCGGCATCGGCACCGACGGTTTTTACAATGGTCAGGCGTTGCTCAACAAATTCAGGAAAAAAGAAAAAATGGCGGTATTCGGCATTTCCTCCAATACGGGCAAGATTGGATTGAACTGGCAGGATCAGCGGAATTTCGGCGATAATTCCAATGATATCCAGTTCGACGAGAATGGAGATGGCTATTACGATGGCTCGAACAGAGATGAACTTGAGGGCTGGGGCGGCAGGTACGACGGCCAGGGTTTTCCAAAAGTGCAGACCGCCGGGGCGCACTATAATAACAAATGGAACGACGACAGGCAATCGATCAATGGCAACTATAAGATACTCGATCTCGGCGTGACCGGCAACAGCAGCACCAATACACAATACATACTTCCCGATACGCTGTACTATAATAACCAGCAACAATCTTTCGTCAACCGGATTTTACGCCATAAGGGCAACCTGGTATACGATTTCGATATGGATTCGACTTCCTCGCTTAAGATCACGGTTAACGCAGGAAATGACCATAAGACAACGATCAGCCAGTTCTATAATGAAGCGCTTACGGCCGACAAACAACCGGTTAACCAGGGCAACCGTACGCTTAGTACCCAGGCCGATATCGGCTCTTTCAACAGCAGCCTGCTCTGGCGCAAAAAATTCAAAAAGAAAGGCAGGACCATTACTGTGAGCGCCAGGGAAAATTACAACCAGCATGAGGCCACGGGTTTCCTGTTTGCGGATAACCAGTTCTTCACCGCGGGGATACCTACATTGAACCAGGTAACAGATCAATACAAGCAGTCCGACAGCCGCCTGCTGAGTTTTGACTCAAAGATCAGCTATACCGAACCGCTTTCGCCGGTATCGTCGCTGGCGATCAGTTATGGGATAGGCGTGAACAACAACAACTCCAGCCGGAATTCATTCAACAAAGCGCCGAACGGCAAGTATGAAAGCCTGGATACGGTTTTCAGCAATGGGTATGCATTCAATATCCTCACTCAGAAAAGCGGGCTGACCTATTCTTATATCAAAAAGAAATTCAGGCTGACCATGGGCAATACGGTGGGCTACACCAATTTTACGCAAACAGACCAGCGCACGGCGATCACAGGTAAAAGGAATTTTGTGAATTGGTTCCCGCAAATGAGTACCTCCTATGCATTCACCAACCAGCACAGGATCGGGCTCAACTACAATGGCTCTACCACACAACCCAGCCTGCAGCAGTTACAACCGCTGAAGACCAATGACGATCCGTTGAATATTGTTATCGGCAACCCGGCTTTGCGTCCGTCGTTCAGCAACCGTCTTAGTCTTTTCTATAACGATTTCAGACCCATATCCGGGCGAAGTACCTGGCTCTGGGTTTCGTACAACACCACCAACAATGCATTTACTTCCAGGGATTATGTGGATTCACTGGGCCGGCGCGTGTCGCAGTCGATCAATGTAGACGGCAACTATTCAATGGATGCCAACCTGAGCTATGGCCTGAAACTGTTCGGCGCCAGTGTGGATCTCGAGGCCAATATGAACAACAGCCGCTATGTGAACGTGGTGAACAACCAGCAGAACGTTACCGTGAACCGGAACTACGGATTCGGGATGTATATCGGCAAACAGGTGGAGAAGGTCTACGATAACAGTATCCAGGCCCACGCTACCTATACGACCACCGTTTCGTCGATCCAGAAAAATGCGCCCAGGAATTACTGGACCTATAATATCCATCCCGATTTCGATTTCTTCTTTCCCTGGAAACTGCAGCTGCATACCGATCTTGATTTTGCGTTCAGGCAGCGTACCAGTGATTTCGATGAGGACCTGAGCACTGTTTACTGGAATGCATGGTTCGGCAAAAAAATGCTGAAAGGCGATGCACTGGTCATAAAGATAGCAGCCAACGATATACTGGACCAGAACATCGGGTTCAGGCGTACTTCGAATACGAATTTTGTGACCCAGAATACCTATTCCACCATCCGCCGTTATTTCATGCTTTCAGCGGTATGGAGTTTTTCGAAAGGCGCAACCCCTAATCCTCAATAAGCAATAAAATATTCATATGCTATTCAGACAATTGATCCTTGCAGCATTGCCGTTGGTATTCGCAACCGGCGTTCATGCCCAGCAATCGAACATCATTACGCAGGGCAGGATAGAATTTGAGAAAAAGACCAACCTGCATTCTATCTTCGACAGCTATGATGAAGTCTGGGGCGCGGAAATGAAAAAGCAGTTCCCCCAGTTCAAGCTTACCTATTTCGACCTGTATTTTACCGAAAGCAAGACCCTGTACAAACCCGGCCGGGAAAATACCGACAATAACAGGCTATGGGAATTGCCGGCTGAGAATAATATCATTTATATGGACCTGGCCCGGCATGCCGCGGTAAGCCAGAAAACCGTATTCGAGAAAACTTTCCTGGTGCAGGACAGCACCCGTGCCATCCGCTGGAAACTCACTGACGAAAAAAGGACGATCGCAGGTTTCGAATGCCGGAGGGCTAATGCGGTGATCATGGATTCGATCTACATAGTCGCGTTCTATACAGATGAGATCGGCGTTACCGGTGGCCCGGAATCATTTTCGGGTCTGCCCGGGATGATACTCGGCCTCGCGATCCCGCATGAACATGTGACCTGGTTCGCCACCAAATTATTTGCGGTTCCAGTAACGGAGCAGGAGCTGAAGATCCCCGCAAAGGGATCCAAAGCAACGAATGCAGGCATGTACAGCAGTCTCAAATCGAGCCTGAAAGACTGGGGTAAATGGGGTGACCGCTATATCAAGGCGGCGATGTTATGAAATCATCTCCGCGGTTCCTCTGCCCCTCTCGTTCTCTGCGGTAAATTTTCACCGCAGAGAACGAGAGGGGCATGAGTTTTCGCAGAGGTTCGATAAGTTTGTACTTACAATCACCCATTATGTTACAAAGCGCCGAATTTCAATTTGAAAAGGAAATACCATGGGAGGATCTCGGTAATGGGATCCAGCGGCAGGTATTCGGGTATGATGAGTCGCTGATGCTTGTCAAGGCTAAGTTCGTGACCGGTGCGGTGGGGGCGATGCACCAGCATCCGCATAGCCAGAGCACTTATGTAGACAGTGGGGTATTTGAAATGACGATCGGCGATCAGAAAAAGATCATCCGGAAAGGAGACGGATATTATGTGCCGCCAAACATTCCGCACGGCTGTGTCTGTATCGAACCAGGCATTCTCATCGATGCGTTCAGCCCGCACCGGGAAGATTTTCTGAAATGATGGGTTCGGTGGCAATCAGCAGTTCATCATCCATCAGATCATCCTCCGCTTCCACAACGGGTTCAGCAGGCAGACCTGCCAGCGCCGCCCGTCTGATATAGCCTGCTGTTTTATCAGCGCCGGTATGACTCCATCCCGGCGGCATTATAAAGTAGAGCAGTTTGTTCTTGATACCCGGCGCAGTCCATACATCCCTCGCCAGCAACGCGATCTCTCCAAAATAAACATCCCAGAAATTGCGC
>JAFBAN010000237.1 GCA_019247775.1 Chitinophagaceae bacterium
TGGCCGCTCCGGAATAGGAGTAGGCGTGGATCTTCTTCAGCATCACAGGCAGGAAACTGGGCTGAATATAAGTGTCTATAAATTTCAGTTCGCGGCTGATCTTCTCGGATTTGGCCATGTACAGTTCTTTTTTCTTGATGGACCACATCTTGTAAAATTTGATCGCTACGCCGAGGCCGGCCATCAGCAACAGGCTGTGGAGCCCACGCAACAGGTCTGTTACCCCTGTATAACGCATCTCCGGAAGAGCGTAAAGTTTGCGGATGGGATTGATGATCCAGGTATAGAAATAGCTCGATAGCGCCACATCGAGCAGCAGCGCTAACGCCAGCAAAAGAAAAAAGCTCAGGTACTTTTCGGTTATCAGGAACTTGGGCATCAGGAAATACAGGACCGAGTAGCAGTACAGGATATCTACGGTTGTAGCGATAAACACCTCGATCACCGAATATTCAAAAAAAGGCTTGAAACCGATAAGGGAAGCTCCCGGCCTGGCGCTGCTGATA
Organism: Chitinophagaceae bacterium; assembly: GCA_019247775.1. Lineage (GTDB taxonomy): Bacteria > Bacteroidota > Bacteroidia > Chitinophagales > Chitinophagaceae > Sediminibacterium. The sequence continues at coordinate 507 of JAFBAN010000237.1, forward strand.
ATGACAAGGTAAAGCATCCATACCAGCCAGAATAAAGAGTGCCGCAGCAGCCTGTGGCGGGGATTGTTAGAGTAGATAAAAGAATGTACGGTCATCTGGACAGTTTTCTCATGTGTGCGGCAGCAATCGGAAAATTACTGCTTTGGCCCGATATGGGTCATCAAATGCTCCGTGGCGTTCTGTGCCCTTTGTGACTCTGTGGTGAATTGAGGTCTATTTGCATGAGGACTGTCGCTTTACCACAGAGTCACAGAAAGCACGAAGTTTCACGGAGGGGAAATATATGGAGCCAGCGGACTGGCGAATAATAACGAAAAAAAGCGGGCAAGAATACCCGCTCGGTATGTTGTTGTTTCCCTAAACTAAAAAATAACAACATGAGAAAATTGTACTGTAATATTTCAGGTTTTCCGGCTTATAAAAAAATATAAGACACCCAACAATGAAATTGACACGCTGAACCGGGTTAAACGCATACCAAAAAAAAATCCGGGCCTGGAAAGACCCGGAGTATTGCACATGAGAAAAAAAATCAGTTGTTGCCGAGTCCGCCGCCCGATTGCGACTGTACCCGCTTGCTTTCATCGTCGAGCCCCGTTTTCCGCTGGCGCGCTGCTTTAACCGTGTTGCTGCCGAAACGGTACGAGAAATTCAGTTTCAGCTGACGACTTTCGAAGCTGAACCTGGTATTCACCTGCTGGCCCGCGAAATCGCTGGTCAGATGCGGTTGCATGGTATGGAATACATCGCTTACCGCAACTTTCAGGTTGCCTTTTCCTTTCATGATCACTTTCTGTAATCCCAGGTCTGTGCTCCAGAGCCCGTGCATTTTGAAAGTACCCTGGGCAATGGTAGGAGAGCTGTAGTTACCGCTGATCTCTCCCGTCCAGCCTTTGCCCAGTTTAAAGCTGTTCTGCATAAAATAGTTGACTGCATATGCGTCCAGGTCAACAATACGGCCGGCTCCGAAATTGGCCTTGTAATGCGAATAGTATGCATTCAGGTTCATGAAAGCCGTATACCATTTGATCTGCAGCGGGTAGCTGATGTTCAGGCTCACGATATCCTGGGTAGCCAGGTTCTTCTGCGTAATGAAAGCCTTGCTTCTTTCTGCCGTATCGATGATCTGTGTAAACACATCTTTTACATGACTGTAGTTCAACGTGGTGGTCAGTTTGTACTTATAGGTATTGGTGATACCGAAGCTATTGGTATACTGCGGCGTAAGCTGTGTATTACCTTTCTGAAAAGTATACTCATCCAGCTTGAACTCAAACGGGTTCAGGCTCTGGTAAGAGGGACGGTCGATACGCCGGCTGTAGCTCAGGCTCCACTGGTTCATCGGGTTCTTGTTGAACGTGATGGCCGCACTGGGGAAGAAGTCGGTATAGTTGCGGTCGAAGCTGGAGTCATAACGAACATAGCTGCCGGCAACATTCCTGAAACCGGATGAACGGCCCGTAGAATGCGTGTTCTCCACCCGCACACCCAGCTGCAGCATCCAGCCCTTCAACTGGCGGTTATAATTCACGTATCCGGCATTGATATTCTCCTTGTAGTTGAACTGGTTGCTCTTCAGCGTATCGAGGACTTTATTGGAGGTATAGACATTGTAACGCTGGAAATCGTTGTCGCTGTTCACCACGGAGATCTTGCCGCCGATACCCAGTTTGCCCTTCGCAAAATTCTGCTCGTAATCGGTCTTGAATGAATAGATATGGATATCATTCGGTGTGATCATCTGGTAGATGAACCGGGAGGTCTCATTCTTCCCGCTGGCATCGAAATAATAGTTGGGCTGAAGCTGATTGGTCCTGATCCGGTAATAACCGTAGTCCACATCCATATTCAGATCATGTCCAGACGTATCGCTGTATTTGTAATTGATATTGCCGTTGATATTATTCCGGGTAAAACTGCTTTCTGTTCCTGCCACCAGGTTTTTCACCAGGGTGTTGGTAGGAATATAGGTGATCGGGGTAGCGCTGCTGGAATTCATATTGCCACTGGCCAGGTTGCCGTTCACAAGCACGCCGAACGTACTTTTCCTGTTGATGAAATAATCCATACCCACTTTAAAATTGTGAGAAGTGGGTTTGAAGGTGAACAGTGTATGCTGATCGAACAGGGTGTCGAGCACAGTTCTATAAATACTGATATTGTTTTCCTGTGTAGCCTGGTTGAAGTTATATGTGCTGAACAGGTTCACGCTCTTATCGCGGTGGTTTAATGCAAGCCCGGCATTGTATTTCGGGTAAACACCGATATTATATCCTGCATTCACCGACCCGTTTGTACCCATCGCCTTGTTTTTCTTCAGTCGGATATTGATGATACCTGCATTACCTGCTGCATCGTATTTGGCAGAAGGATTGGTGATAAGTTCGATGGATTCGATCATGCTGGACTGAATGGTTTTCAGGTACTCGGCCAGGTCTTTTCCGCCGAGTGGCGAAGGACGGCCGTCGATATAGATCTGTACGCCATTTTTTCCGCTCAGGCTGAGATTATCATCCTTATCGATCAGTACCCCAGGCGATTTGCGCAGCAGGTCAAATGCGTTGCTGCCGGTAGCATTGATGGTTCCTTCCACGTTCAATATGGTCTTGTCCGCTTTTACTTCAACCATCGGCTTCTGGCTGCTTACGGTAACACCCTGCAGCTCCTTTGCGCGCAATGCAAGCCCCAACGCAGGCAATTGAAGGTCCGCTTTTCCGTCCCAGTCGAACGGAGCGCCGGCTATATTGGCATAGCCAACATGCGAAGCCCGGATAAAATACCGGCCGGCTTTAATGCTCTGGAAATTGTATTTTCCCTCTTTGTCCGATGTGGTCAGCTTCACAACAGCTGAATCTTTGGTGTTGTGCAGGGAGATGGTGGCGCCGCTGATCCCGGCTTTCTGCTGATCTGCCACCGAACCGCTGATCTGCTGGGCATTGACTGATACCGCAGCGATCAACAGCACGAGGAAAATTTGTAAAGTTTTTTTCATAAATAGTAGTTTAGATATTGTGTTCATCCGATTCGATTGCACAAACTTATCTACCGCCGCTGCGGTTACATAAGGATTACTGACCAAGGGACTGCATACTTGACGAACGTCTTTTGTCAATTAGAAAGCCCCGGCTGCAATGGATTCGGATAATTTCGGTCCATTAGTCGCAGTCCAGATCAATTTATTACGCATGTCCACCCCGCAGCCAAAAAAAATACTGTTTTTCATCCTCCGCAACCTCGCGCTGTGTGCACTGCTGGTGAGTATCACTTTCATTTCGGCCGACGGCGATAAATCGAAAGACGGCTACCGGCATGCGTTCTACGTGGTGATCGTCACGTTTTATATATGGCTGGTATTCCACAATACCGTGCTGTTCGGGAAGCTTTTTCTGCGGCGGCATTATCTCTATTATTTTCTGTCGCTTGCGGCCGGCATCCTGTTGATCAGCCGGGTGCACCGGGGAATAATGGAGCCCCTGGCCAGGAATTCCGAATCCTGGCGCGGCGCTATCATCGGTAACCTGGTCTATACCTGCATTGGCCTGGCTTGTTACCTGGCATTCAAGTACTTACTGGAGCGTAAGACATTCTACCAGCTGAAGGTGATGCAGCGCGATATCGAACTGCAGCAGCTGAAATCGCATCTCAATCCCCATTTTCTTTTCAATGCACTCAACAATATTTACAGTTATACACTCCAGCACAACCGTTTCGGCGACGAGCTGATCCTCAAACTGAGTGAGCTGATGCGGTTCATCCTGGATTATTCCGATAAATCGGAGATCAGGATCATGGATGAACTCGGGTTTATCCGCAACTATATCGTATTTGAAAGGGAACGGCTTGGCGAGCGCTGCCTGATTAATTTCAATATGAAAGAAGGCGATCCCGACCGGCAGATCGCGCCCCTGATCCTTTTTCCGTTTATTGAGAACGCCTGCAAGTACGGGGCTGATACCATTCAGCGAACAGAGATCGATATCACCATCGAGAACGAAACGAACTTTCTGAAAATGGTGGTAGCGAATAATATCGTCAACCGCACTACAAAATCTACCAAAACAGGCTTGCAGAATGCGGTCCGCAGGCTCGAACTGCTGTATCCCAACAGGCACGAAGTATTGATCACTACAGATAACAACCGTTTCATCGTAGAATTAATTTTGCAGTATGAAGACTAGAGTGCTGATCGTGGATGACGAGCCCAGGGCGCATGCCGTGCTGCAGAATTATATTGCCCGGCTTCCCGAGCTGGAACTGGCAGGCGACTGTTACAATGCCATTGAAGCATACCAGTTCCTGAAAAAAGAAACCGCAGACCTGATCTTCCTCGATATCACCATGCCCGAAATAGACGGGTTCGGCTTTCTGCGGATGCTCGACAAAGCGCCGCCGGTGGTGTTTACGACCGCACATTCCGAATTTGCGGTGGAGAGTTACGATTACAATGCCATCGACTATTTAAAAAAGCCGATCCCCTTCGAACGTTTCCTGCGCGCCGTGAACAAATGCAGGCAGTGGCTGGATAACAGCATTTCGCTTCAGCCGCAGAAAACCACCATTACGCTCAAGGTAGACGGCGAGATGCAGACCATTGCGCTGGATACGGTGGCCTATATCCAGAGCCTCGGTAATTATGTAAAGATCTATACCGACCGCAAGAACTTCCTGGTGCAGATCACCACCAAGGAACTGGAAGACATGCTTCCCAAAAACGCATTTTTGCGCATCCACAAATCCTTTATAGTGAACCGGAGCCGCGTCAGCAAAGTCAACGATGAAGAGCTGCTTGTCGGCGATACCACTCTCCCGATCGGTAAAACCTTCAAAAAATACGTCCGGGAAACCGTTGGCCGCTAAATGGCGTTTCTTTTGTTTTCCCGGCTCGGGAAACCGGATTTTTATAAATATCTTGTTGCCTCAATTTTCTGCCATGAGACTTTTTGCAAATTGCTTTTCCCTGCTCGCCCTGGTGTTTACGCTTAGTGCATCCGCCCAGGAGAACCCCGAATGGAACCAGGTCTTTGCCAATATTAACAAAGAGGTGCTCACCAATTCAAAAGCGTACAGTTCACTTAAATATGCTACCGAGAATATCGGGCACCGGCTTACGGGTTCTGCCAATGGCAAAAAGGCGGAAGAGTATGCATACAACCTGTTGAAGTCGTATGGCTTCAAAGATGTACGCTATCAGCCGTTCGAAGTAGAGAGCTGGAGCCGCGGCATGCTTACGGTGACCGCCGGAGCCGATATGCAGAACCAGCAGCCGGTTAAATCCGTTACCCTCGCGCACTCACCCGTAAAAGCAGATATCAATCTTGAACTGGTGGATATGGGCAACGGATTGGAAGAAGATTACCAGGCCAATCCTTCAAAAGTAAAAGGGAAGATCGCGCTGGTCTATCTCGGCGTATTGCCTGGCTCCAAACCCGGCACCCGCTCCCTGCACCGCTCCGAAAAAACGGCTATTGCCACCAAGTATGGCGCAAGCGGCATCATGATCATCAACACGCCCGATGGCGGCATCCTGCTTACGGGCACTGCTTCGGTTACCGGCAAGCTTATTCCCATTCCTGCAGTATGCATCGGCAAAGAAGATGGTATGGAGCTGAAGCGTAAACTGAAAGAAGGGAAATTATACAGCCATATTGCCATGACCAATTTTTCGGGCCTGATCAAAGCCCGCAATGTGGTAGCGACGATCAAAGGGAAAACCTTGCCGAATGAGAAGATAGTGGTGGGTGGCCACCTCGACAGCTGGGATCTTGCCACCGGTGCAATCGATAATGGCATCGGCTCTTTCGCCGTACTCGACATGGCCCGCACTTTCCAGGCCCTCAAACTGCAGCCCGCGCGCACCGTAGAATTTGTGATGTTCATGGGCGAGGAAGAAGGCCTGCTGGGATCGAAAGCCTATGTAGAAGATGCTGTGAAAGATAAAAGTATCGACCAACTGCGCTATATGCTCAACTATGATATGACCAACGATCCGAAAGGTTATTCCACCACAGCCGAAGACAGCCGTGATCTGTTCCAGTATATCGGGAATATTGCCAGAGCAATGGATACCAGTTTCCGCAACAGTTTTCGTGCCGGCGCCGGCCTGCACAGCGATCACCAGCCTTTCATGCTGCAGGGCGTGCCAACAGGCGGCAGTTCAGGTGGCGGTTTGCCCAATAATGCGGGGCCTTGCTATCACGCAGACTGTGATCATTTTAAACTGGTAGATGAGAGCGGGATGAAGAACAATGTCCGCTTCAGCAGCATGCTTGTATACGGCATCGCCGATGCACGTGAGATCAAAGCCAAACATTTCAGTGATGAAGAAACAAAAGCTTTCCTCCTCAAAAATAACCTGAAAGAGCCGCTGCAGATAGCCGGCGAATGGCGCTGGAATGATTAATCCTCTGTGGAACTCCGTGGGTTCCGTGCCTCTGTGGTGAATCGAGATCTATTTGAATGCAGAATATCGCCTTACCACAGAGGCACGGAATGCACGGAGGTTCACGGAGTAACCTATCTGATTCTCTTGCTCCGGCTTTTATCCCAGGCAGATTGAACATACACCGATAACCACACGCTCACCAGCGCCGTCAGCATACCGCCGCCAACATCGAGCGGAAAGTGTTCCGCGAGGTAAATGCGGGAATAACCCACCAGCAAAGCGTAAAGCAGTCCAACCGGTACGATCCATTTCTTTTTGATCATAAGACAGCCCAGCAGAAAAACACTGAATGCCGTAGTGGTATGGCCCGAGGGAAAACTGTAGTTCGTGAGCATGGGCACGCTGGCCACGGAATGAAAGGTCGTCAGGTCGAGGATGGCAGTGCCTGGACGGATCTGTGCGGGGATGATAAAATTCTTTAGCGATTGCACGATCAGTGTTCCTATGGCAACCGTTGACAGGGCCAGCACAAATTTATCCCGCCGGTATACCAGGAACAAAATGCCCACGGGTACCCAGACAGTTCCGTCGCCCAGATGCGTCCAGTAACTGAAAAAATAGTCCGCCGCCCGGCCCATATCAGCATTCAGCAGGAGAAAAAAGGTATTTTTCGTCAGTATGAAAGAAATTGTCACCAGCAGGGTACCGAGCACTGCGGTAATAATAGCGCCGGTCAGGTAATTTTTATAAGCGTATTCCTGTGATGAACGCATCAGGGGTTTGGTTTAAACAAAAGTAGCCGGGTTATGCTGTGCTCAGCTTCGAAATCGGTAAAACCGAAGCTGTGGCAGATGAAGTCCGCAATACCGGATCCATTACAAATCTAATGTATTCATCGCAGCCATAAAAAAAGCCTCCCGGTTTACGGGAGGCACGCTTACAAAAACAAATACAAAAATGAAAACGTTATACAACGCCTGCCAGTTCCAGGCTGCGTTTTTTCAGGTTAATGATATCGATATTGTCAATGACCGGATCGGGCGAAAGGATCAGCGAGCTGCCATTCTCTTTCCACCAGCTGTCATTGAGCAATTCGCCGGCATGCAATACACCTACCAGGTATTTCCGGTCCGCATCCGCATGCCATTCTTCGATCCATTCGAATTTTTCACGGGGAATATATTTCCAATCGTCAAAACTCACATACACTTTCAGGTAATAGTCCGTGGTCAGCTCATGCGGATTATGGTGATATAGTTTTTTGTATTCGTAACAATAGTTGTATCTCAGTGCGCTGATATCGCTCAATACTGCCGATGCCGTAGGAAAACTGCCGGCGCCCTTGCCGTAAAAGAATTGTTTATCAGCGAACCCGCTTTCTATCACCACCCCATTGTATTCGTTCTTTACGAAGGAGAGCGGCTCGTCGTGCTTCACAAACTGAGGCAGAACAAAAGCGGCAACCTGTCCGTTCGATAATTTCTTCGCCTGGGCGATCAGCTTCACATCCAGGCTTTTTTCCCTGGCCACCAGCGCATCGCTCAGCTGGATATTCTGGATACCGGTGAAAAGGATATTATCCGGATGTTCTACAATGCCATAGGCATGGTTAAGCAGTATCGCCCATTTGTTCACTGCATCGTAACCTTCTACGTCCAGCTTGGGATTGCTTTCTGCAAAACCAAGCTGCTGCGCCAGTAACAGTGCCGACTGGAAGCTCAGTTTATCCTCGAACATTTTCGTGAGGATGAAATTGGTGGAACCATTCACGATAGCTTTGATAGAATGCAGCAGGTCGTTGTCGTAATATTCTTCCAGGTTGCGGATCACCGGGATGGAAGCGCAGGCCGCCGCTTCATACAGAAAGGGCAAACCGGTTTCCTGCTGCAGTTCGAGGATCTCGGGTAAATGCTCGGCGATCATTTTTTTGCTGGCGCTTACTACGCCCTTTCCATTGCGCATGGCTATAGACACGATCTCGAAAGCGGCATTGGCATCATCGATCACTTCAACGATCACGTTGATGGATTCGTCTGACAGCAATTCTTCTTTTTCGGTAGTGAACAGCGCCGCCGGTGCATTGCGCTGCTTGGTCGGATTTTTAATACAGACTTTTTTGATCGTGGCTCTCAGTGAAGGCGTCTGCTGGAGTACTTTATACAAGCCTTCTCCCACAACCCCAAATCCAAATAGGCCGATCGTTAACTGTTTGTGTGCTTCCATGCGTTGGATATCCTGTTTTGGTATAAGAAGTCCTTAATATTCTACAAAATTAATAGACTTCATAAAGTTATTGTCAAAATTTGTTTAAACGGTTGCCGCTGCGGTTGAAACCGGTTTTGTTCCGTTTTTCGAAACCAAGGCAAGTGCCTGCTCCAGGTCTTCAATCAGGTCTGCCGCATCTTCGAGCCCAACGGAGAGGCGCACCAGGCTATCTGCTACGCCGGCGGCCCGTCTTTTATCAGCCGGTATCGTTTTATGGGTCATATTGGCCGGATGCGATACCAGGCTTTTGATCCCGCCGAGACTTTCAGCCAGTTGGAACAGGCGGGTATGTGTAACAAACCGCACTGCGGTTGCTTCGCTGTCGTTCTTAAAACTGAAGGAAACGATACCGCCAAAACCCCTGGACTGTTTTTTTGCAAGCTCATGATTGGGATGAGCGGGGAGGCCGGGATAAAATACCTTGTCTACCGCCGGATGCTGCTCCAGGAATTCCGCCACCAGTTGCGCACTGGCGCAATGTTGTTTCACGCGGAGATGCAGGGTTTCGATACCCCTGATCACCAGCCAGCTGTCGAATGGAGCGAGTATGGCGCCACAGGCATTCTGGATATATTTGATGCGGTCGCCAAGTTCTTTGTCTTTGGTAACCACAATGCCTGCTATCAGGTCGCTATGGCCGCCGAGATATTTGGTGGCGCTGTGCACTACTATATCTGCTCCCAGCAGTATAGGTTGCTGCAATACAGGCGAAGCAAAGGTATTGTCTACGCAAAGCAGACAATTCTGCGTTCCTGCGATCCGGGCAATGGCTTCTATATCGGAGATCTTGAGCGTGGGGTTGGTAGGTGTTTCCAGCCAGATCAGCCGGGTGCGGGGGGTAATGGCGTCGAACACTTTGGCTGCATCTGACGTGTCAACGAATTTTACGGTGATACCGAATTTCTCGTACACGTTCGTGAACAGCCTGAACGCACCGCCATAGATATCGTCTACAGCCAGTATTTCGTCGCCGCTCCGCAATAATTTTACGATGGCATCGATAGCTGCGAGCCCGCTGCCGAATGCGATGCCGGTGCTGCCTTTTTCGAGCCGGGCTACCAATTGCTCAAGTGTAGCCCGTGTGGGATTGCCGGTGCGGGCATAATCGTAGCCCTTGTTCACGCCCGGCGCTTCCTGTACAAAAGTGGATGTCTGGTAAATAGGCACGGAGATCGCGCCGGTCTGTGCATCAACCGGGATGCTGTGGATCAATTCTGTTGCGCTGCTCATTGTTAAAAAGTTTTGTTTCCGTCCCGCTTCAGGCGGGAAAGAGATGAAAAATTTTGTAAGAATTCTTCAGTTAACTTAACAAGAGAGCGAGAGAACTTACCGTGTGCTGTTCATCCCTTCGGATAAAAAAACAAGCTCACCGGTAAGTCAGGTGAGCTTGAATATGGTATGCGGCGTTCCGCTTGTATCAAACTTTTACTCTGACTTATCTCTCCCCCCGTTTGTACGGGGGACGGAGTTGGCACCTTCATATCCCTGAGTAAGAAATATGGGTTGCCAAGGCTTCATCGGGCCAATTCCCTCTGCCTTTCTTGATAAGTATGCTAAAGAACTGATGCAAATATAGGGCCGCGGATTTGATAATTCCAAATACTGATTTCGCTATCACTTGTTAGTATTTGATCAAATCCAGTGGAGACAAGGGCTTCGGCCGGCAACTATTTTTTCATTACGCCAAAGATTTTATACACGCCGAGACGGATTCCGACGCCGCTCACGTTAACATCCAGGATGGTTTTGCGGCCGAAATAACCAAGACCGCCGCCCCATGCCGCCACAACTTTTGAATTATTATAAGCGCCGGCATACGTGGGATAGGTAAGGCGGGTTCTGGTACTTGCAAATTCTATGGAACCAAGCGCAAACGCTTTTAGCCGACCCCTCCTCGTAAGATCAAGATACAGGCGTGAGAATGGCGCAAATCCGATGTCAAAATCATGCACAATGGCGGTGTAGTTGGGTGGAGCAGGTTCCTTTTCCCGGCTGTAGCCCAGGGTTGCCGCCGCACCCACTAACCAGTTGCGTGCAATTGCGTAACCATAGGTGGGTGTTAAACTGAAAGCATAACTTCGCTCTCCCATACTGGTCCCGTACCGGAGACTGGCAACATAAATGTCACCGGCCACCAGTGTAGTTTGCACGCCGCCAAAATGAACGCCGCGGTCAAGTTGTGCATGGGCGGCGCAGGCAAGACACATAAGTATTATGCTTATAAGAATTTTCATGAATCTGGCATTTGCATGACAAAATATAAAATATGAGAATAAAATTGGGAGAAACTAAATTTATTAGCAAATCAGTTTGTCAGTACCTTTGACATCATTTTATCCAGCATGGCAAAGAATCAGCGGCCCGTCCCGGAAACATTAGAAGAAAAGATTGAAGTGTTTGGTGCGCGTGAGCACAACCTGAAGAATATCGATATCTCCATCCCCAAGAATAAACTGGTAGTATTCACCGGTGTAAGCGGGAGCGGTAAATCCTCGCTTGCATTCGATACCATTTACAATGAAGGTCAGCGCCGGTACATGGAAAGTTTCAGCGCCTATGCCCGCCAGTTCATCGGGGATATGGAGCGGCCGGATGTAGACAAGATCACAGGATTATCGCCTGTTATCTCTATCGAACAAAAAACAACCAACAAAAATCCGCGGTCCACGGTAGGCACTGTTACCGAAGTATACGATTTTCTGCGCCTGCTGTTTGCACGTATAGGGGAGGCATATAGTTACAATACGGGCAAAAAAATGGTGAAGTTCAGCGAGGAGGAGATCGTCGCGAACATTTTCAGCAAATTCAAAAATAAAAAGATCACATTGCTGGCGCCATTGATCCGCGGACGAAAAGGTCATTACCGGGAGCTGTTCGAAGACATCCGGAAAAAAGGTTTTGTGAAAGTGCGGGTGGATGGTGAAGTGCTCGATCTGACGCCTAAGCTGCAGGTAGACCGTTACAAGATACACGATATCGAAGTGGTGATAGACAGGTTGCAGGTTACCGATGACATGAAAGTACGCCTCAGCCAGAGCGTACAGCAAACACTGAAAATGGGTAAGGAACTGATGTTCCTGCTGGTGAATGACCTGAATAAAACAGTACAGTACTCCAGGCAGCTCATGTGCGAAGATTCGGGCATCAGCTATGAAGAACCCTCGCCCAATGCCTTTTCATTCAACTCGCCCTATGGCGCCTGCCCCACCTGCAAGGGCCTCGGCAATGTATACAGCATCAGTCTCGAAGCCATCATTCCCGACAAGACCCTCAGCGTAAAAGAAGGCGCCATCGTGCCGCTCGGCGAACAACGCGATGCTTATATGTTCAGGAATGTGGAAGTGCTGGCCAAAAAAAATAAGATCAGTCTCGATAAAGCCGTTAAAGACCTGCCTGCTTCAGCCCTCAATATCCTGCTATACGGTAATGCAGAGGGCAGTTCGCTGGAAGTGGAAGATATACAGGAGGAAGTGAGTGGTGGCGGCATTTACGAAGGTGAGTTCGAAGGCATCATTCCTATGCTGAAACGCTGGTTCTCCGGCACCAACAGCAGCGAAGGCCTGCGCGAGTGGGTGGAACAATTCATGGAATTGAGATCATGCCCCACCTGCCATGGCGCCCGCCTGAAAAAGGAAAGTCTCTGGTTCAAAGTGGATGAAAAGAATATTGCCGAGCTCAGCGATATGAACCTGGATAAACTCCATGCCTGGTTTGAGCAGGTTGAAAAGCGGCTCAGCAATAAACAGAACCAGATCGCAAAAGATATCCTGAAAGAGATCAGGGAGCGGGTGCAGTTCCTGCTGGATGTGGGTCTGACCTATCTGTCGCTGAATCGTCCTTCGCGTACCCTGAGCGGCGGCGAATCGCAGCGGATCAGGCTCGCCACGCAGATCGGTTCGCAACTGCAGGGCATCACCTACATTCTCGACGAGCCTTCCATCGGCTTGCACCAGCGGGATAATCAGCGATTGATAACTGCACTGCAGAACCTTCGCAATATCGGCAACAGCGTACTGGTAGTGGAGCACGATAAGGATATCATGATGGCTGCCGATCACCTCGTTGATATCGGCCCCAAAGCCGGCATGTACGGCGGCCATATCGTTGCGGCCGGCACGCCAGAAGAAGTGCTGCAAAGCAGATCCGAGACCTCGTTATACCTGAGCGGAAAAAAATCGATCGAGATACCCAAAGAAAGAAGGCAGGGTAACGGAAAAACGCTCGAACTGAAAGGCGCCAGCGGCAATAACCTGAAGAATGTATCGGTAACATTTCCGCTGGGTAAGCTGATCCTGGTAACCGGCGTCAGCGGCAGCGGCAAATCGACCCTGATCAATGAAACCCTGTACCCGATCCTTTCCAAGCATTGTTATGACAGCCGCGTTACGCCGATGTCTTTTAAAAGCATCAAGGGTCTCGAACATATCGACAAAGTGATCGAGATAGACCAGTCGCCGATCGGCCGCACGCCCAGGAGCAACCCGGCTACTTATTGCGGTTTCTTTACGGAGATCCGCAGTTTATTCGCTGCCATTCCCGAAGCGAAGATCCGCGGCTATACTGCCGGCCGTTTCTCTTTCAATGTGAAAGGAGGCCGTTGTGATGTGTGCGAGGGCGGAGGCATGCGGGTGATTGAAATGAACTTTCTGCCCGATGTGTATGTGCACTGCGAAAAATGCAATGGCAAACGCTACAACCGCGAAACGCTGGAGATCCGCTACAAAGGAAAATCTATCAGCGATGTGTTGAACATGTCGGTGGATGAAGCCTGTGAATTTTTTCAGCCGATTTCCTACCTCTATCGCAAGATCAAAGTGCTGCAGGATGTGGGACTTGGATATATCACCCTCGGTCAATCGGCGGTAACATTGAGCGGCGGTGAAGCACAAAGGGTAAAACTCGCTACGGAACTAAGTAAAAAAGATACCGGCAAAACATTTTATATTCTCGACGAGCCTACTACCGGCCTTCATTTTCAGGATATCAAGCACCTGCTCGACGTGCTGAACAAACTGGTTGACCGCGGCAATTCTGTACTGGTGATCGAACACAATCTTGATGTGATCAAGGTGGCCGATCATATCATCGACCTGGGCCCGGAAGGCGGCGACGGCGGCGGACGCATCCTGTTCGAAGGTCTGCCGGAACAGATGATCAAGGTAAAAGAAAGTCATACCGCCAGGTTCCTGAAAACGGAGCTGGGCTTATAGCGTATTGGCCTCCATCCAGCTTGTATCCTGCAGCAGCAGTTCTGTGATCTGCGCCAGGTGATGGTCATCGTGTTCCGCCACAAAATTTGCCAGATCAATAATCCGCATCGGAACTTTCAGCCTGGGATGAAGAGCGGTTTTCTCAAGTTCTTCAGGACAGATTGAGCGCAGTTTCGCTACCAGTTCTAAGCGTTGATGAAAAAAATGCTGCAGTAATTCATCCACCGGCGTTTCATCGTGCGCTGTTTCATGGGTTTTGGTATTGGTAAGATCGGCCGGTGCGAGTATTTCGTCGCCGGCGGCGAGTTGCTCCAGGCGTTGCAGCCACAGCGGCTCCAGATCGCCCAGGTGCCCGATCTCTTTTTTGATGCTCCATTTGGTACCGGCTCCGGCCGCCAGTTGCTGCGGCGTAAGCTTGCCGGTCTTGTAATAAAGTCGCGCCGGCGTGCCTTCCAGCCTTTCGATAATGCCCGGTAAAAGTCCATTATCCGTAATGGGAGGAAACTTCCGTTCAAACCATTTTGTTCTTTCCATGGTGCATGATTTTACGCTGGTAAAAATATTGATGATATGCTGATCGAACCCTATGCCTTGATCATTTCAACATGTTCGATGCCGTCCTCGAGGTATACTTCTCCAGCCGGATCAAAACCAAATTCCCCGTAGAATTTCTTCAGGTACAGTTGCGCGCCGATATGAATGGCTCCGGCTCCGAATAATTCGTAGCAGGCCTCGATCGATCGCTGCACCAGCAACTTTCCCACGCCCCGGGCCCGGTACGCAGGCGCGCTGACGATACGTCCTATAGACATTTCAGGATAAGCCAGTCCTTTCGGAAGCAGACGGGCATAGGCCGCTAACTCATCCCGATCCCAGATCATCAGGTGCCGGCTTTGCTGGTCTTTGCTGTCCGCATCCTGGAACACGCAGTTCTGCTCAACCACGAACACTTCATTGCGCAAACGGATGATCGCGTAGAGCTCAGCAGGAGTAAGATCGGCGAAAGCTTTGTTATAGATATGGTAATCGGTCGAAACCATCGGCTGAATATCAAGTTTGAAGGGTAAAAATAGTGCAGTACGGCAATAATTTCCCACCTTTGCGTCCTTATAAAACAATTCCGTCCAGCGGACCACTCAACATGTCAAAAAAAGTTGCCATTATCGGCGCCGGCCCTGCGGGATTGACTGCCGCCTATTTACTGGGGAAAGCCGGCCAGCAGGTACATGTATTTGAAAAAGATCCGGTATACGTGGGCGGCATCTCGCGTACGGAAACCTACAAGGGTTACCATTTCGATATCGGAGGTCACCGTTTCTTTTCAAAGTCCAAAGAAGTGGAAGATTTCTGGACAGAAATCCTCGGCAATGAAATGCTCGAGCGGCCGCGCAGTTCCAGGATCTATTATAATGGCAAATTCTTTTCCTATCCGCTGGTAGCTTTTGAAGCCCTGAGAAAACTGGGTATTGTTGAAAGTGCGCTTTGTGTACTGAGTTACCAGAAAGCGAAACTGTTCCCGGTAAAAAATCCTACCAATTTCGAAGACTGGGTGGTTAACCAGTTCGGCAGAAGACTGTTCAACATTTTTTTCAAAACATATACCGAGAAAGTATGGGGTATCCCATGCCGTGAGATCTCGGCCGACTGGGCGGCGCAGCGGATCAAAGGCCTCTCGCTGAGCAGCGCGATCTGGAATGCGTTATTCAAGCCCAAAGCGAATGCAGATAAAGGGAAAGTGATCAAGACCCTGATCGATTCCTTCCGCTATCCGAAATACGGTCCGGGAATGATGTGGGAAACCTGCGCAGATAAATGTCGTCAGATGGGCGTGCAGCTCGATATGAACTGCGGCGTAACGGATATCCGGCTGGAAAACGGAAAATGGATCGTGCATACCACCGACGGGCGTACGCTTGGAGATTTCGATTATGTACTTTCTTCAGCGCCGATGCGCGAACTGGTGGCGCATGTATCGCCGAAATTTCCCGAACAGGCTTTTAATTCTTCCCAGCATCTGGGTTATCGGGATTTCCTGACCGTTGTGCTGATCTGCCGTGATGAGGATGCATTCACTGACAACTGGATCTATATCCATGATCCGAAAGTGAAAGTAGGCCGGATCCAGAACTTCAAATCATGGAGTCCCTATATGGTGCCGGATCCTTCAATGGCCTGTTACGGTCTTGAATATTTCTGTTTTGAAGGCGATGGACTCTGGACCAGCAGCGATGCCGAGCTGATCGCACTCGGTAAAAAGGAGATCCAGCAGATAGGTCTCACCACAGAAAGCGCAGTAGTGGATGGTTATGTGGTACGTCAGCCAAAAGCTTACCCGGTATATGACCACGACTATAAAGAAAAAGTGGCCGCTGTTCGGGATGTACTGAAATCTTATCCGGGCTTATACCTGGTGGGCCGAAATGGCATGCATAAATACAACAACCAGGACCATAGTATGATGACTGCTATGCTCGCCGCCAAAAATATCATTGCCGGTTCCGAAATATATGATCTCTGGGATGTGAACGAAGACGCCGAATACCATGAAGGCGGCGAACGCGGAAGGGAAGAGACTGAGAAGGTTTTGGGCCGTATGGTTCCAACGCGAACGAGTTAAGCAAAGCCGCAGATCCGCAGATTTTTCCTTTGAAGTAGATCTGCGGATCTCCGGCCTTATTTTATCGGCCCGATACTCCCGGCACTACCGCCAATCCTTCGTTACCCGTTTCACTCACCGATTGCACCGCGAAGAAATAATTATCCTTGGAATAGGGCAGATTGTATTCTGTTTGCGATGTAAAGAATTTTTTCTGCCAGACCGGGCTGGTCGTTTCCCGCATCAGCACATAATAACCTTTTACTTTCCCGGCTTTCGGCGCTTTCCAGCTTAGGGAAGTATAGTTGCTGAGCCTGCGAACTTCCACTCTGACTTCTTCGGGCATGGTTGGCGACTTGGCAAGATTAGCCAGGTTAGACAGGTTCATCGCTGTATTCTTGCGCAGGTATTCGAAGTCCATGAATTCCGGCAGGTCTCCATATTGTATCCCATTCTCGAGCCGCACATTCTGATGCTGGTGATAATAGTTCTCGTTCATTTCGGTTATCCGCACCGCTGCAAATCCGTTCTGAACATAAGGCGAATGATCGCCGCCGCGAAGGAAGCGGTCGTTGCGATAGATCATGACCAC
>JAFBAN010000160.1 GCA_019247775.1 Chitinophagaceae bacterium
ACCGGCGGTCTGCGTAACTGTCACTACAGGATTGATCGTCCATTTAATGGTAATAAAACCATTCGTTGAGGCAGTGACATCCGTTGTTTCCGAGCCTTTCTGGTTAAGTTGTGATGTACCGCCGTTATAAGAACCGCCGCCACCGCCGTATGAACCGGAAGTGGAGCTGATAGAACTTTTAGAACCGCCACCGCCGCCGTTGAAACCGCCGCCGCCGCCGCCCGCATTGCTGCCGCTGCCGCCGCCGCCATAACCGCCGACGCCGTTATTGGAGATCGCAGCCGGTACGCCGCCGGGTACTCCATTGTTTGCTGCAGCCGCAAACGGCCTGATACCTCCGGTTCCTGCTCCGAGACTCGTATCTGCATCTTCTCCATTTGCCGTCCAGCCCGCGCCACCCGCACCGCCTTTATTTCCCTTCGAACCATTTACACCTATTGCAGCCTGCGCCGGTGAAGTGGCGCCGCCGCCATCGCCGGGTGCGTAGTTCGTATTCGGCTTGGCCCCCGAATTTGCCGCCAGTCCGGAATTGCCATCTATAACTGCAGCAGCATTGGTTGCGTTCAATGATACGCCGCCGCCGCCGGCAGCTGCCAGCAACAGACCCGAACTAAAACTCGCATCGGTAGTAACAAAAGTACCGCCGCCACCACCTGCTCCGCCTGTAGTTGGTGTAAAAGCACCGCCTTTCTGACCGATCAGGTAGTAGAGTTTCTGTCCCGGCGTAACGGCAAAAACACCTTGTATGGATGCTGGCTTTCCACCCAGCGTTGCGCCTCTGTTACCTCCTGCCGCACCAACGGCCCGTATGGTCAGGCTCGTTACATTGTTGGGCACTTTGAATGAATCGATCGCATTTTTTGAATACGGGATCGTTATCGTGGTATCGCGCGCCGGCTCCGAAGCCGCAGGCGCTGTGTAATTAACCACCGCCCCACAAGTACCTGCATCATTATTAACGGAAATATTGCCCGGACAAGAACTGAATACCGGTCCTAAAACCACGGGCGCAGCCGCTCCAATTTCCGCCTCTGTACGGCTCACACTGCCGGCATGGTTGTAAGTGGCATCTGCCTGCGATTTATCGCTTGGCAGATCCCCTGGCAAACCGGACCGTAAAATGGTTGTGTTAGCGATCGTACTGAACAGGATTGCAATAAGGCCAATGCAACCGATTGTTCTGAGTAGAGCTGTTTTCATAAAGCAGGTTTTGGCGTACTATTTTGAATAAGTTGATCTATCGAAACCCTAGCTCACTGGATGATCACACATGCCTACATCAAGTAGGTCCTATCTACAGGGGATAATGGAGAAGCTTTTTCCGGAAACCGGGAGGAGGTTTTCCGAGGGCCAGCCACGAGCTATTGATATGCACCATAACTCGTATTTGCCAGCCCCCGAAAATGAAGGAAATACTTGAAAAGCAGTTAGTTATGGTTGCGATCAGTGCTCTTTGTGGAATTTACATGCATTGAGCTGTTAATCCACATTAACAATATTATACTAATTGTAGAGTAAAAACTACATCTTAATCGTTATTTAACCCGTTTTGCATGTAGTTTAAGCCAATCTTAATCCGAGGGAAATAACGGGGCGATCCGGTGTTTAAACGGTAATTGTCTGGCCCAACCGCAAAAAAAAACCACCGCAACGGTGGTTTTCAACTGAGGTCTTTGAAGCGACTAATCTGCCGCATCGCTTTCGGTGGTAGTGGTTTTGGTAACGGTTCCATCGCCTTTCCGGTAAACGGTGGTCTTGGAACGGCTGCTGCGGCTGCTTCCGCCACTGAACAGGAGCAGGATGATCAGTAATACCACGATCCCGGCAACCCATAACCAGTTTCGGGTGAACCAGCCAGACACATCGTTGGTGGTGGTCACTTCAACCTTAGTGTCCTGGGCCCAGGCGATCACCTGGAAAAAAGCCACTACAAAAAGGGTAAGGAAGGTTTTGCAGGCATAACGGAATGTTATCTGTTTCATGATCAGTTATTAAGATGAACAATGTTTAAATCAGTCTAAAAAATTGTGCCTACCCCTTTCTTCCCATGCGGCCGATGAGCCAGATGATCAGCACAATGACCAGAACAACGATGATAATACCTGACCATACGCCGGCCTTGAAAATACCGCCGATCAGTTCGCAGCCGGAAAACATTACGGCCAGCACAGACAAGAGGGTGAACAGTTGGAGCTTTTTCATATAGAATATCTTTAGAAGTGTCTACAAAGTTGGCGCTCACCGATCAGGTTTGCATTACATCATATTGGGAAACATTTGCATTATTCTCACCTCCAGCTCCAGACCCGTTTTACCGATGGCATAGTTTTATAAGTATTGATCCGCTGTAAGGGGAGGATGCAATTCCAACGGACCTGGCGTACATGAAGAAAGCTGGTATCATACTACTGATCTTACTACTGCTTGCCGGCGGCATTTACCTGTATTTACGGTTTCATGTTTTAAAAGCCAAAGATTATTCCCCGCAGACAGCGATTGCCAGATCGCCGCTCGATCTCCGTCCGGCACTGGTAGCAAAGCTGCAGCAACTTGTTCTCGACGGATCGAATGGCTTATACAGGCTCACCCTCGAAAATATCGAACCCGATCTTTCCAATGCTTCAGTAGACCTGCTGAATGCGGGCATCTCTGCCGATAGCACGCGACTGCAGGAACTGGAACGCCTGCAACAGGCGCCTGATGAAGTGTACCGGATCTCTTTTCGCCAATTGCATATAGAAGGGCTCGGGCTGGCAGAATTGCTTGATCAGAAAAAGATCGATCTCGAGAGGATCACAGTAAGCTATCCGCGATTAACAGTTTACCGCAAACTGCATAGCTACAATGCGGCAAAACGAAAAGCCCAGGATTCATTAACCCTGTACGACCGGCTTACAAAACACATCGAACATTTTTCCGTGAAGGAGATCCGCCTCGATCACGGTACATATATAAGCATTCATCCTACAGACAAGAATAAAAATGAAAAATTTGAAGAGCTGAGGGCCCGGCTGCAGGATATCCTGATCGACACCAGCACCCGGCGCGACAACACCCGCTTCCTGTTTGCCAGGGATGCCGTGGTTGAATGCGGGCGGCTGGAGCGACATACCGGAGATGGACTGTATACGCTGAAAACAGATGGCCTTACACTTAATGCCGCATCGCATCAGATCACGGCGAAGAATACTGCGCTGCTGCCCCGCGGCGACCGGGCTTTCTTCCAGGCCAGGCAGAAATACCGTGGAGACCGTTTCAATATCACCGTACCGAAGATCGTATTGCGCAAGATCAGATGGGCAGCCTTGTTCAACGAAGGGAAACTGGAATGCGGCTCGGCTGATCTGTATAACGGCAATCTCAGCGATTTTGTGAACGATGCCGCACTTGCAAGGCCTGTAGAACGTAAAAACAATTTTCCTTACCAGCTGTTCCGCGAATTGAAGACATCCATTATCATCCCGCAGGTCAATTTTCATGGATTCAATATCGTTTACACAGAGTTCTATCCTCCGAGTGGCAGGGAAGGCACTTTAAGATTCAACGATATCAGTGCGCGGATCACCAATCTGATCAACGATCCGGCCCATATCAGGCCCGGTATGTGGTGCAGGTTCTTTTCAACCGGGGTTTTCCTGAACAGCATCCCCATCCGCGTTCAGTTCGCCTTCGACATGAACAGCCGCAACGGGAGGTTCACTGCCGATCTGCATTCTTCCGGAACCGAAGGCACGGCCATCAACCAGGTAACCGAACCGCTGGCATTGTTCCAGGTCAAGAATGGGGTACTGGATGCGCTGGACACACATGTGGAAGGCGACAACAACACAGCTTCAGCCAGGATGACCATGCTCTATCATGGGCTGCACGTTACGCCATTGAAAAAAGATAAAGGGGAAGAAGGTCAGCTGAAAAAAAGAAAACTGCTCGGCCTGATAGCCAATGTACTTGCGATCAAGAACAACAATCCGGAGAACAATGAAACACGGATCCCGGAAGTATCGGTGAACCGCGATAACAGCAACAGCTTTTTTAATTTCGGGTGGCGGGCGATCCGGCTCGCTGTTTTTAAGACCGTAGGTATACCGGAGAAATTTGCACCAAACTAGGAAAATGCTGCGAGTTTCTTTTCGGCCAGTATTGTGCGGTTGCAGCCATCGGCACTATTTTTCCACCGGATCAGCCTGATGCAGCCGCCTTCGATCTCGATCCCGGTAATATCCCCGTCGCTATAGCAGCAGCAACCCGAATTGAAATAGGTAGGCAGTATCTTATCGTACAGGTTTAGCGCCACCGGCAATTCAACCTGCCTGGTCTTGATCTCCTGCTCGAGTTTATGAACAAGCGCCAGGTCGTTGTTCTTACGCGCCTGGTCCAGCTGCAATACCAGGCTTTCCAGCAGTGTCAGTGATTCAAAAACGGGCTGGTGTGTATGGCCGGTGATCAGGATAAGGCCCTGCTGCTGCGAGCTCCATTCGTACATCAGGGTATTATGAAGTGTTTTAAGCTGGCTGTTATAAGCCGGTGTATTGGGATTGATGCGCAGATAAGATTGCAACGGCCCCCAGATACGAGACACAAAGAATTTGCTGAACCAGTTACCATCGCTCTGTTCATCGCCCTGGTGACCATGGGTGAGGAATACCGATAGCGGCCTGCCCTCTATCTGCATCTGGAGAACCACCCCTTCATAGATCTTCACTGCAACCCCGTACATGCTTTTCAGCTGTACGCCGGAGAAGGGATCGGCATCCCAGAAAAGATCATGGTTTCCGAACACTTTGGTAAGCGCCTGCCTTTGTACAAAAGTTTTTTCTTTTTCGATAGAGGCTTTATTGGCGGCACGCACGGCAAACAGGTTGTTCTCCCAAAGTTCCTCGCCATCGCCAAGGCAGATATAATGAAAAGCATTTTTCTCGTAGTAGTCCAGCGCTTCCAGATAGGTCTGTTCGCACACCATGAAATCGTCCGCACCATTTTTGGCGCCCTTATGCAGGTCTGAAAAGATGATGAACTTGTCTTTTTGCGTATCAACAGGTATCAACAGGCCTTTCTGTTCATTACCCGCGGTGATCTTCCTGTATAATTTATCCAGCGCATCGAATACCAGTTGCCGTTTGGGGTGCGATGAATATTTATCCGCCAGCCGGATCACCGGATTGGTCAATATTCTCTGAAGAAATTTACGCATCGCTTCGTTTTTTCACCGGTGTTAAAACCATCTCAGTAATTTAACAAAAGATTACCCGGTTTTTCTGCAACCTGTTTTTTTGCTTCGGCGCCATAGTTCCGGTTTCGGTACCTGTTTTTCATACTTCGATCCGGCCGGTAATTTACACAAGCATTTCATACAAAAATCAGGCTGCCGCAAATGTATCTCTCCGTAAACATTCTGGGAAGTCAGATAAGTTAGCATATCCAATCATTAAACCAACAAGTCATGAAAAAGCTACTTATCCTAACCTGCCTGCTGGCATTAACATTAGGCAGTTTTGCCACCGAAGTGAATGAAGAAGTAATGAAGATCTTCAACCGCACCTATCCCGAAGCCAAGAGCATTACCTGGGAAGAAATGAAAGACGGTTACAAAGTGTTCTTTGTCCGTAACGAGGTCAGCTACCGCCTCATGTACGATGAGCAGGGCAATGTAACCCTGGCCCTGAAATACTACGGCGAAGAAAACCTGCCCCCGCTGATCCTGAACAAGCTGAAAAAAAATTACAAGGATTTCAAAGTACACAGCGTGGTGGAAGAAGCTACCGACACAGCACTGACCTATCATATCGTGCTCGAGAACGATAAGAAGATCGTGAACGTTAAATCCGACGCAATAGGGTATTTGGAGACAGTTTCGAAGTACAACAAAGGCTGAGCGGGATTTTGGGATTTTGGAATTTCGAAATTTTGGAATTGAAGAGCGCAGAGAACGGCAGCTGTTTATAAACCTATCAATTTCAAAATTTCGAAATTTCAAAATTCCAAAATCTTTTTAGCCATAGCCCTTCTTATAACTTCTGTTCTCCGACAGATACGCCGATGTTGAGCCGTTACCGGTCCTGAATTTGGTGATCAGGGTCCGCTTGTTTTCGAAGCCAGGGAGATAACAATCGAAATGGAGATGAGGACCCCGCGTATAGCCGGTATTTCCGCTGAGGCCGATCAGTTGTCCCTGCTCCACCATATCCCCCACCGATACCCTCGCTCCGTTAAACAACAGGTGACTGTAGTCCGCAATACTGCCATCGGAATGCATGATAAGGATATAGTTCGCCATCTTCTTGCACGCATCACTCCAGCAACTTTCGGTAAACTGCTGCACTACCGCTATCACCAATCCACCTCGCGCTGCATGCACTTCCGTGCCTTCAGGCATATTGAAATCGATGGCGTTCTCACCCTGGTGACTGAAGGTGCCGTTATACCCCTGCACCACCCGCGACTGTACGCCCCGCCCAAATGGAAGATCATATAGGTAATTATGGTCGTAGTTACTCTGCCTCACATCTCCGAACACTGCGGAATAATTGTAGGAATATGCAGTTTTACCGCGGCCTGCACGGTTCAGTGTGACCATCGGCACATGGTCGCTGTTTGCAGGAATTAAATAGGTGCGTTCCGGATCTTCCGCAGCGCTGAAGTTTTCCAGTGTCAGCGTAAGCCAGACAGAAACCGGCGCCACTTCCCTGTTATCGGCGTAGAATATGATGGCATCTCCCTGCTTCTCTGCGTAAATGCGAAGATTGGTCTGCGCCACTGCAGGCAGCGCGACCCAGCAAAACAACAGCAGAACCAGGTATCGAAAATGCTTCATCGTAAAAAACAAAGCGTAGCAAATGATATGCTACGCCTTGTGATTTTAAATAGTGCATGTGGTTTTAACACATGTATATATAAAGTCTGCTTTAGTTATTAGGCAGACGGCCTGTCTTTTTATCTTTTGATCTTCCGATCACATAACCTGTACCAGCACCTACAACGCCACCGATCAGGGCACCTTTCACATTATGCCCGATAATACCACCGGCAATAGCGCCAGCACCGCCGCCGATCAAAGCGCCTTTGGTCCTGGATGACATACCCTGTTTTGCTGGCTGAACTGCACTGCCTGAACCGCTGTAAACAGGGTTGGCACTGCTACCTACAGGTTGGGTATAGGTATAACTGGGTGTTGAACTGCCGGAAGATGAATGACGCCTTGCACTCCTGCGTTCAGCCGCAACAGCGCGATCGATCTCCGCCTGTTTGTCTTTTTCGGCTTTAATACGGGCCTGCTCTTCGGCTACAGCA
>JAFBAN010000045.1 GCA_019247775.1 Chitinophagaceae bacterium
CCCAATATGTACGCCGTTTCAGAAAAGAACTAAAAAACTACACCGTTGCGATCGATGATGGTACTTCTTTAGTTGCCTGATTGGAATCTGTGAATAATGTAAGTTTTTAAGGGAATGCTGTAAAGCGTATAAAAGTAGTTCTTATCATCTTTGTTATGGCCAGGCAGCGATTTGTTAAGGGGAGATTACAAAGAAAAACTCTGAGAAATAAACCCTCATAACTTGATCCGGGTAATACCGGCGAAAGGAAACAGACTAAACCTGGTAGAGGTCCCGGCTACAACCGGGACTTTTTTTTCCGGTATAGTATCCCCGAACGCAGGAAGCTTTTTCAACGTAATCAACGTACATGTTTAAAAGTATCCATACCGACAACCTGCCGCGCATGTCCCTGCTGAAATCATCCACCCTGCAATTACTGCGCTTCCCCTTCTCTTTTTTTCTGATGCCCGTATTCTGGTTTGCGTTGAGTTTTAGCGGTGACATAAATCCGCTGAAAGCCCTGCTCGTGTTTATCATCATGCATCTGCTGGTATATCCTTCCAGCAATGGCTATAACAGCTATATGGACCGCGATACCGGCAGTATCGGGGGCATTGAACATCCTATGGCGCCTGAAAAAGAGTTGTTCTATGTAACCATAGGGATGGATATCCTGGCTCTGATTCTGGGTCTTGCCGTTTCCCTTCCATTCGCAGGAATGCTGAGCTGCTATATTATTTGCTCCCGGCTGTACAGCTATCGGGGGATTCGGTTGAAGCAATACCCCATTGCCGGTTACTTTACTGTGGTAGCCAACCAGGGCGGACTGGTATTCCTGATGGTGTGGAACGCTGTTACAGCAGCACAACAGCCGGTTCCCTGGGAGGGTGTGTTCGCAGCATGCTTTCTGATCGGCGGTTTTTATCCGATCACGCAGGTGTACCAGCACAGGGCCGATGCGAAGGACGGCGTCTGTACCCTGTCGATGTTGCTTGGCGTTCGCGGAACATTCATTTTTTGCGGCATTATGTACCTGATCGCTTTCGGTATTCTCTTTGTCCATTTTTCCAGGCTTGGGCAGCTGCAGTTCTTCGGCATATTGCAGATCTTTTTTCTGCCGGTACTGGTCTATTTCTTCAGATGGCTGGTGCAGGTGTGGAAGGATCCGGAAGCAGCCGATTTCCGGCGCACGATGCGGATGAACTGGCTGGCTTCTGCATGTACCAATCTTGCATTCATCACCTTAATGATCCTTTTACACCGTGGCTGATATCATTTCCATAGCAACCGCCGTGCCCGGACATTGTCATAAGCAGTCCGATATCCTTTCCTTCATGCAGGATATCTATGGGCTGAACGATTATGAAAGGCGCAAGCTGAAATTCCTGTACGAGCACAGCGGCATCGATACCCGTTATTCGGTCATCGGCGATTTCAGTAAGCCTGAGGAAGAATGGGACTTCATTCCCGCAGACCCGCAGGAACAATTTCCCTCGCTTGAAAAACGGATGTCAGTTTATGAAAATGCCGCGCTGGATATTTCAAAGCAAGCCACCAAAAAATGCCTGAACGGGCATCTGCAGTCATCCGATGTAACCCATCTTATCACGGTGAGCTGTACCGGTATGAGTGCTCCGGGCCTCGACCTGCAGCTGGTGAAAGCTTTGCAGTTTCCTACTACTATTTTCCGAAGCTCTGTCAATTTTATGGGTTGCTATGCAGCAGTGCATGCGCTGAAGCTCGCGAAAATGATCTGCGACAGCACACCCAATTCAAATGTGGTGATCGTGGCTGCGGAATTATGTACGTTGCATTTTCAACAGGATTATACCGAAGACAATGCTGCCAGCAGCCTTTTGTTCTCAGATGGAGCAGCTGCAGTGCTGATGTCCAATACACTCCGCTCCCCCAACGCATTTTCATTGCAGGGATTTTATTCGCAGGTGGCATTCAAAGGCGAGGCGGATATGGCCTGGCAATTGGGAAGCCAGGGCTTCCTTATGACATTGAGCGGTTATATTCCTCAACTGATCAGCGAGGATATCAATCAACTGGTAGAAGACGCCCTATCGCATCACGGGCTGGAACAAGAAGATATCGCTTACTGGTGCATTCATCCCGGCGGCAAACGGATCCTGGACCTGATCCAGAAACAACTGCAGCTTAGTCCCGACGATCTCTGTTATTCCCGCGAAATACTTCGCAGATACGGGAACATGTCATCGCCTACCGTCCTGTTCGTGCTGAAATATATCATGGAGCACGATATACCTTCAGGTTCGAAACTGATGGGTATGGCTTTCGGGCCGGGCCTCACCATGGAAACTTTTATCGCTGAACGCAAATGAAACTTCAACACCGATCATATCAGAAGGAATTGCTTGACCAGGATAATATTCCCTTCGCAGATATCGAACGGAACATGAAGGAGCTGGATACGATCAATACATTGCTGGGCGGTCATGCGATAACGGTATCCGGATTCCGTTCCCTGCTGGGTAATCGGAAAAATATTACGGTATGCGAGATAGGTTGCGGTGGCGGAGATAATCTCGCCGCGATCGCTTCCTGGTGCCTGAAAAGGGAGATTGCCCTGCATTGTACCGGCATCGATCTGAAACCGGAATGCATTGAGGTAGCCCGCGAGCGGCCGGAACTGGCGGGTATCAGCCACTGGATCGCCGAAGACTATACACAGGTAAAGCTGGCGCAGAAGCCCGATATTATTTTTTCCAGTCTTTTTTGTCATCATTTCACGAATGAAGAGCTGGTGCCGCAGCTGCAATGGATGCAGGCCAATACTTCAACCGGGTTTTTCATCAACGACCTGCACCGGCATCCGCTGGCATATCGTTCCATTTCCCTGCTCACCAAATGGTTCTCTTCTTCTTACCTCGTAAAAAACGATGCGCCCCTCAGTGTAACCCGCGGATTCTTAAAAACTGAATGGCAGGATATTTTTCGCGCAGCCGGTATTTCAAATGTTTC
>JAFBAN010000067.1 GCA_019247775.1 Chitinophagaceae bacterium
GCCGGCATCAGCACGTCGAAAGCGGGCAGGTGCGGATCGTATCCGGTGGTGATCATCTTATCGATGGTGTATTGACTATTCGCAGCCAGCAACCGGCTTGCGTTAACACCGCGGAAATTTTCACCCATCGGAGCCATATAAGCCGGAAAATCCTGCTGCTTCGGACTGCTGGCGCCCGATACGGTGAAAGGAGTAGAGTTACAGTTCTGTATCCATCCCGTGGGCGGATTGTGCACCTGTATCAATTCATTCAGCTTATGCAGTCCCTGCCATTCCGTTGTGCTGGTGCTGCCGTCAACCGGCTTTGTCCAGTTGAGTTTCGGATCTCGTTTTGGCATGAAGTTGCCATGCCAGTATGCAATATTGCCCTTATCGTCGGCATACACTGTGTTGTTGGAAGTATTGGCAAGCAATTCCATTGATGCGGTATACTCGGCAAAATTCCGCGCCTTGGTGCGCTGCCAGGATTGGATCAAACCCTTGATGTCCCTGTTATTCGCTTTCACAGAGATCCATTTTCCGTCGCGCTTTGCCATTACAGGTCCATGGTGTGTGAAATAAGTTGTGATCTTTTTGGTCATCAGACCGCCCTTCGACAAATACCGCAGGGTGATCTCCTTCTGCTGCACAGGCCGCAAAGCTTTATCGTACTCGTAATAAAAAGCCCCGTCTTTCATCGTAACCTGTTCGATATAGGCATCGGCTACATCGCTGTAACTGGAAGTATGCATCCAGCCGCAATGTTCATTGAATCCCTGGTATACAAAAAACTGTCCCCAGGTTACTGCCCCATACGCGTGAAGCCCCTCTTCGCTTTCCACAGCCACTTCAGGCCTGAAATAAAAAGTAACATGCGGATTAATATAAAGGATCGCATTCCCCGATGCGGTTTTGGATGGAGCTACGGCAAACCCATTGGAGCCACCCGGCAGCGGATCATATTCCTTTACTGCAGCTGCCGTAACCGCGGGCGAACCTGAGTAAAACTGTTCCAGCTCGCGTGCGCTGATACCCGCTACATCTATCGCTCCGATGCTGCCATCCGTCCACAATAAAGTAAACCAGGGCTGGAAACGCGTAAGCAAAGCAGGTTTTGTCTGCGGATGGGTATAGAGATAATAATTGATGCCGTCTGCATAGGCATTCATCAACTGCTTCAGCCATAGCGGGCTATTGTTATAATCTTTGATGGCATCCGCCGAATCGATTACCATGCGTATCAGCAGATCATTGTACAGTTCCGATTCGCCTTTGATCTCGGCCGTCCGACCGAGCTTTTCGATATAGTTCATTTCTACCCGCTTGAAATCATCCTCACACTGCGCATAGAGCAACCCGAACACTGCGTCCGCATCCGATCTTCCATAGATATGGGGGATGCCCCAGTTATCGCGGATGATGGTAACGCGTTTCGCCTGCTGGCACCAGCGGGTGGTTTCGTCTTTGGTAAATGGCTGGGCAGCTGCAGCAGAAAGCATCAGGATGCAGGCGGCTAACAGGAAAGATCGTTGGTTCATAAAAACTGTTTCTCGTAAAACAAATACTTGCGTTCTTCCTCAGCGGAGGTTCGCCTTGTATACCCGCAGCAGGTTGCCGCCCATGATCTTCCGCACATCCCGCTTACTGTAACCTCTTTCCAGCAGCGCTTTGGTGATCAGCGGATAACTGGTCACATCATCCAGATGCTGTGGCGCGGAATTGATGCCGTCGAAATCGGAACCCAATCCTACATGGTCTACCCCGATCATCTTTACGATATAATCGAGATGATCGAGCAGCATGCTCATCGGCGGGCGCGAAGCCTTGACTTCCAGCGGATATTTATCGGAGATGGTGGTGATGGCATATTCTGTTTGCATGCCGGTCTTTCGCAACGAATCGATCTCCGCACGGTGCGCGCGATTGAAACGGGTTTCTTTGGTTTTGAAACTGCTGTCCACAAAACCGGAATAGAAATTCAATTGTATCACCCCGCCGTTCTCACCCACCGCTTTGATCTGATCGTCTTTGAGATTGCGAAAAATGGGACAAAGCGCATAGGCATTGCTATGAGATATTAAGACCGGTTTGGTCGTTGTATGGATAGCGTCCCAGAATGTCTGCTCTCCTGTATGCGAAAGATCAACCATCATACCAAGCTCATTCATACGCCTCACTACCTGCCTGCCAAAATCGGTAAGGCCTTTATGGGTGGTGGCAAGACTGTCCTTTTTTGTGGTCTCGTCCATGGCGGAAGTAGCCCAGGGAGTGGAATTGTTCCAGGTAAGGGTCATATACCGTGTGCCACGT
This sequence comes from Chitinophagaceae bacterium, assembly GCA_019247775.1. GTDB lineage: Bacteria > Bacteroidota > Bacteroidia > Chitinophagales > Chitinophagaceae > Sediminibacterium. The sequence continues at coordinate 2,290 of JAFBAN010000067.1, forward strand.
TCGTACAATTGATCCAGTTTGGCAAGATCATTCTCTATCATATGGCCGCCTTCCACACCGAACATAGCCGCCAGTTTCTGGTCTTTGATGGCCCGCTGCAATTCTTTCCAGGTTTTGGTGATCACGATCTTGTCGGGATTACGAGCCGCTACCGCATACAGCGTATCTATTTCACGATTGGCCCAGGCGAAAGGCTGCTGTTTGGCGCCGTCGCACCACACAGAGAACAACTGCACATCCACCCCACCCTGCCTGAAGCGGGCGAGATCCGAATGTGTTTTGCCCCTCAGATCGTCATCCATGCTTACTTTCTTTTCAAGGGAAGCGGTCAGGATATCATTATGCGAATCTGCAACGATGGCTTTACGATGTATTTTTTGGTAGTCCTGCGCCTGCATCATGGCCGGGGCGAACAGCAATAGGCCTAGTATTTTCTTCATAGCAATGTTTGATAGCGGGGAGTATCAGGATCCCGCTTTATTTTAACTCGATTTCAAAAAATTTAACCAGTTTCTCAAAATGGTCAGATGCATTATTGCAAAGCATGATCAGCGTATTTCCGTTACCGAGAAAGCGCTTGATCTCTGTTTTATATCCCGGATTGTCGCCGTTATGCCAGACGATCTTATCATTGCCGTTACCCGGAATGATGATCCAGCCGAAACCGTAATAAGACAGTTTGCCGTCGTTGAGTTTCATCGGTGTAAAAGCATCCTGCAGCGTTGCCTGCTTCACCAGCTTTTCAGTATACAATGCCTGGTCCCATTTCAACAGGTCTGTGGCGATTGAGCTGATCCGCCCGGGGCCTTTCCGGTTGCCCAGCCAGATCGTATAATCGGATGAGGGGAAAGAATCGGCGCGAACAAAACGGTCGGGATTTTTTACAGGGAGATGTCCCAAAGCAAAATTCGGAACAGCTGCTTTTTCCTGCGGACTGCGGATATCCGTATGCTGCATGCCCAGTTTCCTGAAGATCTCTGTGCGGCAGAACTCAGTGAAATCCCTGCCGCTCGCTTTCTCTGCCACACTGGCGAGCATCACATACCCTGTATTGCTGTACTGGTATTTTACGCCGGGCTCGGAAAGTTTGGGCGGCGCATATTGATTAAGGTAGGCGATGATATCTGCATTACCGGCTACCCTGGATTTATCCCAGTGCGCATCCATTACCGCCTGGTAATCCGGCAGGCCGCTGGTATGGGTAAGCAGCTGACGGATCGTAATACCTTTGTAAGGGATGTTGACATATTTCTCCAGCAGATCATCATAATTGAGTTTACCCCGCTCTTTCAGCATCATGATCACCATGGCGGTAAATTGTTTGCTTACTGAAGCCAGCTCAAACACATCATCCACCTGCAACGGGATCTGCTTTGCAAAATCGCGGTAACCGAATGCCTGCAGGTATTTCACCGTGCCGCTTTCAGCTATCAGCACTACGCCGCTGAACTGGGTTGCCGCAGCGGCCTGCATGGCCGAATCGATACGCTCGTACCTTATTCCCTGCGCATTCACAGCGGCAGTCGCAAACAGGCAAACAACAAAGAGTAGCTTTTTCATGGGATTATGCTTTCAGTTTCAGAACTGTTCCGGCACGGGTGCCATTGTGCCTGCCCTCATCAACTGTGAGCCTGCCGTTAACGATCACATATTTGAAACCGGTAGAATATTGATGCGGCTTATCGTATGTAGACAGGTCCTTCACCTGCCGTTCATCGAAGATCACAATATCGGCTGCATAGCCTTCCCTCAGGAATCCGCGGTCTTTCAGCTGGAATTTCTGTGCAGGTAAGGACGTCATTCTGCGCACCGCTTCCTCCAATGAGATCACTTTTTCCTCCCGCACATATTTACCAAGTACCCTTGCATTGGTACCATAACCACGCGGATGCGGATTTCCCGAATTGTAAATACGGATACTGGCATCGCTGGCAAACATGTTAAAAGGATATCTCATGATATTCTTTACATCGTCGTCGCTCATACCATGGAATACCATGCCTGCACCGCCCTGCTCCATCATTTCGATGATCGTTTCCGCTTCTTCCTTCACCTTATGTTTACGGCCTTTTAAGAGGTTTACTTCCTCAATGCTTTTTCCGTTGAAGGAACTGTCGGCCCTGAACGAAGCCACCACCGGGTAACTGAAATGTTTCAATCTTCTTTTTGCCAGTCGCCGCAGCATATAGGCAGTCACATCCTTCCGCACCTGGGGTCTTGCCAGCCTGGCTTTGATCGAATCCTGACTGTCGGCCAATACCCAATCGGGCAACAAAGTGCTGAGCGATGTACTGCTGGCTGTATAAGGATACTGATCGATGGTAACATCCAATCCCTCAGCGCGGGCCTGCATGATCATCGGCACTGTTTCCCTGCTACGGCCCCAGTTCTGCTGTCCGCTGAGTTTGAAATGTGAGATCTCTACCGGCATTCTGGCTTCGCGGCCGATATGCAGCGCTTCTTCGATGGCCTGGGTTACGCTATCGCCTTCATCGCGCATATGACTTGCATATACACCGTTGTATCTGGAAGCTACTTTAGCCAGCCGCACCACTTCTTCGGTTTTGGAATAAGTGCCGGGGATATAGATCAGTCCTGTTGACATTCCAACGGCGCCATCTTTCATCGCCTGCTCCACGATCGCTTCCATCCGCTGCATTTCTGCCTCGCTCGGATCGCGGTTGGCCGAGCCCATAACGGCCTTGCGTACATCGTTATGCCCGATCAATGAAGCTACATTGATGGAAGTCTTCAGACTGTCGAGCATGGAAAAATACTGTCCAAGGTTTACCTGTGATAACCCGCAGTTGCCTGTTACAACCGTAGTTACCCCATCGTAAATAAAATTATCGGCCGTCGGATTTTTTCTTTCATCCCCTTCGATATGGGTATGCACATCGATAAAACCGGGTGCAACGATCAGTCCCGATGCATCGATCGTTTTTCCTGCGCTCCATTTCCCCAGTTTTCCAACGGCCACGATCTTTCCCTGCTGTACGGCAATATCCCCATAAAACCAGCTGTTGCCGGCACCGTCCAGGATCTTACCATTTTTGATCAGGATATCGGCAGTCTGCGCCGTTACACTTATGGCAAACACGGGTATCGAAGCAAACAAAACGGTCATTCTTTTAACATGCATAGCCCTCAGCGTTTAACAGTTGTATCTTTTTGGGTGGTTTCGAGATGATAATCTTTACGCAATACCTGCAGTGTATGTGTCGCTTCTGCTTTGAGCAGATTCAGGTAGCCGGCATATCCTGCGATGATCTGCTTCTGCATATAGGATTTGTTGTAGAACATGCGCATTTTCACCGGATCGCGGTCTATGAAAAAGCCGCCGGGTACAGGGCGAAGCGCTACTGAAAAATCCATGATCTGTTCCATCACATTCAACAGGTCGAGCGTGCCTTTATAATAAGCATCGCTCTGTTTACGCGCCATTTCGTTGAGCGCATCGTAGGCGGTGATCCTGTTAACGGATGCCGTATCCCTGATCAGCCGCAGACCTCCGGCGTTCTTCAACTGTGTGATGGTGCCATTGGCGCTCTCGAACAAAATGCTGGCTGCCACATAACTGCCATAGCGGTAAAGCTGCTTATTGGTTGAATCGGATGCTGGCGCTTTGATGTAAAGAAGCAGGGAATCGATGCCTTTCAACAGCTTTCGGTTGGCATTGGCAACCTGTTGCAGTTTAAGGGTATCTGTTTCCAGATCGGAGATCATGCTCTGCACATACTGATGTCCTTTTTCTTTCTCTACATAGCCTTCGCGGAGGTTTTCTGCAACAAAACCGCTGAACACCGCCAGGAACAGCATGAAGAATTCTCCCAGGTAACTCTTCCAGTTCTTTTTCTCGTGCCGGTGCGTATGAGGAACCTCCATTGTGCAGTTATTTCGGGTGTTCAAGATAACGAATTCCCGGCGCAGAATTGTGTTCCCCGCAAAAGCCGCCAAAACTGTACTTTTGCAGCCAGAATTTTTAGAGATATGCTGGATAAACTGGATGCGTTAAAAGCAAGGTTCGAACAGGTGGGTATTGCATTGACCAATCCCGAGATTATCAATAACCAGCGCGAATTCGGCGCTTACAGCAAGGAATACCGCCAGCTGGAAAAGATCGTACAGCCCTACGAGCAGTACCGGAAAGTATTGTCCGAATTCAATTTCGCCAAGGAAGCGCAGAATAGTCCTGACGAGGAAATGCGCGAGCTGGCCAAAATGGAATTGCCTGCACTGGAAGAACAGAAGACCATACTGGAATCCCAGCTCACCAAACTGCTGATCCCGAAAGATCCGCAGGACGACAAGAATGCCATGCTCGAGATCCGTGCGGGCACCGGCGGCGACGAAGCCAGCCTGTTTGCGGGCGACCTGCTGGGTATGTACCTGCGCTATTGCTCACGCAAAGGCTGGAAGACCGCCATCGTAAGCGAAAGCGAGGGAACAGTGGGCGGCTACAAGGAAGTTGTGGTGGAAGTGACCGGCGAAGATGTTTATGGAACGCTGAAATTTGAAAGCGGTGTTCACCGGGTGCAGCGGGTACCTGACACCGAAACGCAGGGCCGGGTACATACCTCGGCTGCCACGGTAGCAGTAATGCCCGAGGCCGAAGAAGTGGATTTTGAACTGAAAGAAAGCGATGTGAAAATGGAGACTGCGCGCAGCGGCGGCGCCGGCGGTCAGAATGTAAATAAAGTAGAGACTAAAGTATTCCTCACCCATATCCCTACCGGCGTAACCGTGGTGTGCCAGACAGAACGTTCGCAATTGGGCAACCGCGAAAAAGCGATGGTAATGCTGCGTACCAAACTATACGAAGAACAGGTACGCAAACAGGAAGAAGAGATAGCCTCGCGACGCAAGACCCTGGTGAGTACAGGCGATCGCAGCGCCAAGATCAGGACCTATAACTGGCCGCAGGGCCGGGTTACGGACCATCGTATCGGACTTACCTCGTATAATCTCGATGCCGTGATCAACGGAGAGATAGATGAGTTCATTGAAGCCCTGCAGATGGCAGAGAATGCGGAAAAGATGCTGAATCAATAATCAGCCGCGGTCAGTTGCTTTTTACTTTTTCTTCTGCGGCCTTGATCTTTTTTTCCCAGGCCCAGGCGGTGCGCATCATATCGGACAGATCGTATTTGATCTCCCAGCCCAGTTCCTTCCTGGCCAGATCGTTATTGGCATAGATCGCCACAACATCCCCGGCCCGCCGCGGACCGATCTCATAATTCAGTTTTACCCCGCTTACTTTTTCGAAAGCCTGTATGGCTTCGAGTACGGTTACGCCATTACCGGTGCCGAGATTGAAAATATCGCAGTTGGTCTTGTTGCGCTGGTCCATCAGGTATTGCAGCGCCAGTGTATGGGCATGGGCGATATCGCAGACATGGATATAATCGCGCACACAGCTTCCATCACGGGTTGGATAATCATTGCCGAACACCGTTACTTTCTGCAGTTTACCTATGGCGGTCTGCGTAATAACAGGTACCAGGTTTTGCGGTTTGCCAACCGGCTGTTCGCCGATAAAACAGGTCGGATGCGCGCCAACAGGATTGAAATAGCGCAGCAGTATGGACTTCGTATTGGCGCGGGCGGAAAAATTGGAGAGTATTTCTTCCCCCATCTGCTTGGTGGCGCCATAGGGCGATTCGGCTTTTTTTACGGGAGAACTTTCGGTAACCGGGATATCGTCGGGATTGCCGTATACCGTACATGAAGATGAGAAAACGAAATACGGCACACTGAACTCCTGTACGCATTTCAGGAGATTGATGAGGCCGAACAGGTTATTCTCATAGTACATCAACGGTTCGATCACCGACTCGCCCACTGCTTTGTAGGCTGCAAAATGGATAACGCCGGCTATATCGGGGTTTTCCTGGAATACCGCCCGTGTTTCATCAAAATTCTTCAGGTCAACATTGTAATTCTTGATCCGCCTGCCGGTGATCTGCTCGATGCCGCTGACCGGGTACGGGGTTGACCGCGAGTTGTCGTCAACCGAAATTACCGTGAACCCATTCTCGATCAGGTCCACAATTGTGTGGGAACCGATATAGCCGCAGCCGCCGGTGACCAGTATTTTAGCCATAGCAAAAAATATGATGCAAAATTAAAAGCTTAACCGCTTACAAAAGCATGCAAGCTACATGAACAATTTCAGGATAAAATATACGACCGCTGCCAGCACTGCAGAGATCGGGATGGTGAGTATCCAGGCCCAGAGCAGGTTAACGGTAACGCCCCATCTTACCGCACTCAGGCGTTTGGTGGCGCCTACCCCGATAATGGAACCGGTGATGGTATGCGTAGTCGATACCGGGATCTTGAAATGCTCGGTGAGGAACAAGGTCATGGCGCCGGCAGTCTCTGCGGCAACCCCTTCCAGCGGCGTTACTTTGGTAATACGGGTGCCCATCGTCTTAACGATCTTCCAGCCGCCGCTCATGGTACCGAGACCGATGGCAAGGAAGCTTGTGAATGGCACCCAGCTGTATTGTGACACGAACTGGTTGAAATCCATATGATGTCCCTGTGTTCCTTCGTAGTAGATCATGGCCGCCCCTATGATACCCATTACTTTCTGCGAATCGTTACTGCCATGCCCAAGGCTGAAAGCGGCAGACGACAACAGCTGCAATCGCTTGAACCAGTTCTCGGCCCGGTATGGATTGGCCCGTTTACAGAGATGTACAATAAGTATCGTGATCACGAACGCTATGATCATACCGATCAGCGGCGCGCAGAAAATGAACAGGAAAGTAGGGATCACTTTTGCATAATTGATCACATCAGCGCCACCCGGACTGAAGCTGCCCGCATGCGCCAGCGCCGCACCCACAAATCCACCCATCAGGGTATGCGAGGAACTGGAGGGAATGCCGAACCACCAGGTGAGCAGGTTCCAGATAATGGCCGCAATAATGCCGGCGAGGATCACCTGCAGGGTAATGAACTGCGGATTTACCCATTTGGCTACCGTATTGCCGATACCGAATTCTTTGAAGATATATTTTGCGATGAAAAAAGCCGCAAAGTTGAAAAGCGCCGCCCATATCACGGCCTGGAAAGGCGTCAGCACCTTGGTAGACACGATGGTGGCGATGGAATTGGCCGCATCATGAAAACCATTGATGTAATCGAAAATGAAAGCGAGAACGATGATTACGATCAGTAAAGTGAACATCAGGCTTAATTAATAATTGGCAATTAGCAATTAATAATTAGTTGGGATCAGGCTTGTCCAATTACTAATTATTAATTGCTAATTATTAATTGTTTTACGCGTACTTAATGATTATCGATTCAATTACATTCGCCGCATCTTCGCATTTATCGGTAACGATCTCCATTACCTGATAGATCTCCCTTTTCTTGATCACTTCCTTGAAATCGTTCTCCTGCTGGAACAGCATTTCGATGCTCATATCGAACACGTCGTCCGCCTGATTCTCGATGCTGTTCACTTTCACCATGGCTTCGGTCATTTCACGAAGATTTTTCATATCCCGCAATCCCATCACTGCTTTCTTGATCTCCACCGATCCCTGCAGGATCAGGTCGGCCATTTTCTGGATGCCGGTATCATTGGGATTTACATTGTAGAAATTGATCTTTTTAGACGATGCATAAATATAATCGCAGATATCGTCCAGGGCGGTAGCAAGGTAGTGGATGTCCTCACGATCGAAAGGCGTGATAAAGTTACGCCCCAGCTCAGTAAAGATCCGATGGGTATTGTCGTCGTTCTTATGCTCCAGATCTTCGATCTGGGCCAGTACGGCAGCCCTTTTGTTATGGTCGGGTTCGCTCACCATCTCTTTGAGTCTCAGGCCCATTTCGTGAACTTTCTCAGCCACATCCTCAAAAAGTTCATAGAACACCTTGTTCTTTGGCATGAACAAACGACCGAAGTTGTTAATACCCATACGTATTAAGTTTTGGCAAAAATAGGGTTATCGTTCCGACAGAACCTGTTCCGTTTACATTTAATGATTTGGTAATATAGGGTCTGCCTGCTTTTTTGTATAGCCCGATGGTAACAATTTCATCGCACTGCATTCATCTTTACTTAACACCGCGGCGGCAGTTTTGCAGCGAAGATGTAGCAATCGAATAATTTTCTCATGTGCTGCCCCGATTTCTATCGGGGCATTTTTGTTCCCTCTTCCAGGGTAAAACCGACCGTTGTACCTACATCGGGCTTGCTGCGAACATGGATGGTCTGGTTATGCACTTCAATGATGTGCTTGCAGATCGCCAGTCCAAGTCCCGTTCCGCCCACATTCCTGCTCCGCCCGCGATCCGTGCGGTAAAACCGCTCGAAGACCCGAGGCAGGTGTTCCTCCGAAATACCGATACCATCGTCGCTGATCTCTATCAGCACATGCCGGCCATCCGTTTTATAGATACTGGAAACGATACTGCCATCCTGTTTACCATACTTGGTTGCATTCTCCAGCAGGTTATTCAGTACCTGCCTGATCTTTTCCTTATCGGCGAACACTGTGATGGGATACTCGCAGCCTTTCTTGATGCTGACACGGATATTTTTGGCGCTGGTCTTGATCAACAGTGCCTCATACACTTCGCGGATCAGCTCCTGGATAACGAAATTCTCCTTGAACAATGGCTGCTGCCCGCTTTCCAGCCGGGTGATGGCATCAAGGTCTTCTACCAGGTTCACCATGCGGTCTACATTGCGGGCTGCATTTTCCAGGAAACGCCGGTTCAGTTCAGGATTCTCCAGCGCCCCGTTCAACAGGGTATCCACATAACCCTGTATCGCGAAGATCGGCGTCTTGAATTCATGGGCCAGGTTCTGCAGAAATTCCTTGCGATAAGCTTCATTCGTGCGCAGGGTCTCTATCTCCGCACTGCGCTGCTCGGCCCACCGCTCCACATCGGCCCTCACTTCATCGATCCCTTTCTGCGGCAAAATGTATTTGTAATAAGTTTCCTCGCGCCTGGTGGCTTTGGTCTGGTAGATGAACTTGTAGATCAGTTTGATCTTGCGGTAGATGAATGATTCCAGCATATACCGCACGAGCAGATAACTTCCGCTGAAAGTTACCGCCAGCGAGATCAAAGCGATCAGCCAGTCGGGCCTTATCCAGTAAATGCCCAGCGCCACCGGCACAGACAGGATCAACGCGGTAAGGGCCGACAACTGCTGGGGCGAAAGGTTTTTTGTTTTGAACATCGATCAAGGATACGGGAACAAGGTAAGGATTCGGCAATATATTTCACCGCAAAGGCGCGATGTCGCGGGGTTCCGCTAAGACCATTGCGTACCCTCGCGGCCTCGCGTCTTAGCGGTTAAAAAAACAGAATTACATTTCGAACTTATACCCCACGCCTTTCACCGTGGTGATGCAATCGACCCCCAGTTTCTGCCGCACTTTGCGGATATGTACATCTATCGTGCGGTCGCCAACGATCACATCGTTGCCCCAGACCTGCGAAAGGATCTCATTGCGCAGAAATACCCGCCCGGGCCTGGAGGCAAGCAGGTACAGCAGTTCGAATTCTTTTTTTGCCAGCACCACATCCTGTCCGGCAATATTGACCAGGAATTTGACCGGATCGATCACCACATTTCCGACCTCGATATTTTTGCCGTTCTCTTTATGGTTGCTCCGCCGGAACAGGGCGTTTACCCGGCTGATCAGTACTTTGGGACTGATCGGTTTGCTCACATAATCGTCGGCCCCCGTTTCCAGGCCTTTGATCTGCGATGTTTCGTCGCTCAATGCAGTAAGGAAAATGATCAGGGTATCCTGGAATGCAGGCTGGCTGCGCAGGATCTCACAGACCTCCACGCCGGTCTTGCGGGGCATCATGATATCGAGAATGATCAGATCGGGGTGCAGCAGCCGGGCCCTGTCTATGGCTTCATTGCCATCTCTGGCAGTGTATACCTCATAACCCTCGCGGCCCAGGTTATAGCTTACGATCTCGAGTATATCTGGTTCATCATCAGCGATTAATATCTTCCTTGGCCTGCTGTCCATGTTAACGTTATGTTTACACAAAATTAATTTTCCCGGCTGCAAAATGGGGAAATACGGTTATTATGTTATTGTTAACTGCAAAAACTGGGGAATCAGTGTCTTAGAGCCTAATGGCAGTATTTTTGTAAGATATATGCGAATGAAGAGATTTACCCTGGTTCTGTTAGGCGTGTTGGTGATAGGTACCGTTTTTTCCCAGAAAGAGCTGGCTATGCCCCCCATCCCGCAAGTGCGGCTGCTTCATCATGAGAACATCATCAATTCACTCAATTCACTGGCGAAGCTGCAGGTGACCCGTAACGATACCCTTAACCGGTCTATTAACCGTACCGTAAGGGTTACGGTCAATAACATGCGGGCCAGCGTGGAGCTGAACAATACCCTCGACAATAACGGCAAGTTCAAATGGCTGCGGGGCATCAATGAAATGCTTACCAGTTTTATTTCCGGCTATAATGCCCGGGTCATTAAAGGCATGCTGCTGCCCAGCCTGGTAAAGGCCTACGATGATGCCATGCGCATCGATCTTTCGGGCCATTCCATTGCGGGTGTTATCGCCGATCATGAACCGGAGATCGGCAATATCCTGGTAGACAACTACGCATTGAAAGAAAACAAAGGCATACCTGAGGCCCGCGATGTACTGGTGCTGAAAGCCTGCCAGCGCGATCCTACCAATTGCCTGCAGATACTGACCAAATATCCAAATAACAGCTATGCCGACAGCCTAATCATCCTTTCCGCTTTCCGCGACCAGGAAGAGCTGTACAAATTCGCTTCGGCGCCTACGGCATTGGCCAAAAGGATCCAGTCGATCGACCATCCGCTCGTAAAAGCGATCGCAAAAATGGCCAATATGAAAACCGGCCGTATGTATTTTCCTTTCCTCGATGAGCTCTACCAGGGAAAGCTGCGCATGGATTCGATCACCCCCCTGCTGGCTAAAGATTCCACAGGAGAATATTATTCGCTGCTGGTGAAAACCAGGATCCGGTACGCAGAAAGGATGCAGCATGGAGATACGCCCATGGCCGCCCAGGTACTCACCAATAAACTGCGTTCAAAGGCCATCGAACTATATATCAATGAGATCAATGCCCTGCACGACGAGAACAACCTGAATGTGCGCTTCAGAAGACTGGAAGGACTTACGCCGGAAGAACTGTACTATCTCGCCGTATTGAGCGAAGAAGAGATCTACACATCCAGTTTCGTAAGCGGCGTTTATCCGCGTATCATGTCGAGATTGAAGAATTCAAAATCCGATTCGCTTCTGGAGCTGGTGCATAACGATTATTACAAGAAGTTCGTTAAAATGTGCGCGGCATATAATACGCTGGATAATTTCCTCGATAAAATGGACAAATCCACCGCGCAGAGCCTGATGAAGAATTTCGTAACGGGCCTGGAAAATACCCGTACGCTGGAAGATGCGGTGGATGTGGCAGACTCCTACGGCAGCATCTACAATGCAGATATCCGTAAACTTATCCTCGATGAAGTAGGACACCGGCTGGAGCTAAGCAAGCAGCAGCGGAATCGCCGCGGGCAAACCATCTACCATTTGCTGAATACGATCTTCCTGTCGATGGACTCGTCCAGCAAAGTGGATGTATCCGCAGAGTTGGGCATCAACCCGATCTATTTCATGCCTAATAAATTATTGAAAGACACATCGGGCCGCATTGTGATGCAGCAGTTCTTTTATGGCGATAAGGACGGCTCTACGGTATACAATGCCTTCATTTCAAGGTTCAAAAATGCCAACTGGAAGATCACTTATAAACCGATGTGGACCGAAGTGCGCTCGGTAAAAGGTGCACCCGTTACTATTTATTCGAACCTGCCGCTAGATGAGAAAAAGGAACTGGATGAAGCCTCGCAGGACAGCCTGATCGCCTACCTGGCCGATCACGAGCAGGAGCCGAGCGTCGTTATTCACCGGGGACATAGTTATTATCTCAAGACCACCATCTCCAAACTGGCGCCTTCGGCCAAAGTGATACTGCTGGGAAGCTGCGGCGGATACCAGATGCTGAACAGTGTACTGGAGATAGCGCCGGGCGCCCATATCATTTCGTCCAAGCAGGTAGGTACCGGTATCATCAACCAGGGCCTGATCAATGTGATCAGCGAAACCCTGCGCCAGGGTAAAGACCTGAACTGGCCTGCACTCTGGGGTAATCTCGAATCCCGTTTCAGCGGCAGCGCCAAAGAAAAATTCGACGATTATGTGCCGCCGTACAAGAACCTGGGCGCCATTTTCATTACAGCCTACAATAACGCCAACTGATCCCCAGATCGGCGCTATACCGATCCGTTGAGGAACGGATTGTACCGCTTCTCGTGCCCGATGGTGGTAGACGGTCCATGGCCAGGGTATACAACCGTTTCATTCGGCAGCGTAAATAACTGGGTGCGGATGCTGTTCAGCAGGGTTTCATGGTCTCCGCCCGGGAGGTCGGTGCGGCCGATGCTCTCCTTGAACAGTACATCCCCTCCGATCAGGAAACCCTGCTCCTTGCAATAAAAACAGATACTGGCCGGTGAATGGCCGGGCGCCAGCAACACTTTCAGCCGGTCATCGCCCAGGGTAACGGTATCGCCCTCGGCGAGAAAATGCAGCGGTCCCCGGTAATTGTCGAAGGGAAGACCCCATTTTTCACCCGAGGCAGGGGCCAGTTCCAGCATCTGCTTTTCGCCTTCGTGAATATAGAGCTCCAGTGCCCAGGTGTCGTGCACCCATTTATTGCCGAATACATGATCCAGATGACAATGCGTATTCAGCAACCTTTCGGGCGATAGTTGCGTATTTTTTATAAAATTTTTTAACGTTTCCTGCTCAGCGCTGAAGTAACATCCGGGATCAATTATAATAGCTTTGTTGTGTTCGTTATACAGCACATAGGTGTTTTCCTGTACCGGGCTGAACGTAAAGAGGCTGAGCTTAAGCATAATCTTATTTTTACCTGCTTTTTCGGGTAATTGACTAATTTTAAAAACACAAAGTTCGGATATGCAATTGAATCGAATCGCACCCTGGATGGTTTTGGCAGTTTTTGTTTTTCCGTTCATGGCAAATGCCCAGGTGAATTCTGTGGAGTTTGGGAAGAACCGTGTTCAGCATAAAAAGTTCGTCTGGAAATTTTACCAGTCGCCGAATTTCAATACTTATATCGCCCAGGGAGGCGTGGAACTGGGCAAATTCGTGGCCCAGGTGGCCGAAGAAGAACTGCGCTCCATCGAGAACTTCATCGAATATTCCCTGCAGCGCCGGGCCAATATCATCGTATACAATAATTACAACGACTATAAAAGCAGCAATATCGGGCTCGGGCTCGACTGGCAGAATTCAGGCGGCCTCACCAAACTGGTAAACAACAAACTGGTGGTGTATTTCGATGGTAACCACGAACACCTTAAACGCCAGATCCGGGAAGGGATCGCCAGGGTACTGACCGATAACATGCTGTTCGGGGACGATATCGGCGAATTCGCCAGCAACCAGGCCCTACTCGATCTGCCCAAATGGCTGGTAGACGGCTATGTTGCCTATGCCGGCCAGAACTGGAGCACCGAAAAGGACGACGAACTGAAAAGCGCCATACTGGGCGGTCGTTATAATTCCTTTTACCAGTTCGCATTTGAAAAACCGGTGCTTGCCGGACAGGCTTTCTGGAACTATATCGCCGACAAGTACCGTAAGGAGAATGTAACCTACCTGCTTTACCTGGCCCGCATTTATAAAAACCTCAACAATGCCTGCCTGAGGGTATGCAAGAAGAAATTCAAAGAGGTGCTGGCCGATTTTATGCAGTACGAGCAGGAAGTATTTGCGAAGGATGTGCGTCAGCGCCGCAATCAGCCCAAGGGCCAGCAGGTGGTATCGGAAGATGTATCCAAAAATGATTATTTCAGGTTCCAGGCCAATCCCAACCTGCGCAGCAACACCTATGCGGTAGTGGAATTCAGGAAAGGGCAATACAGCGTGAAGCTGATGGAGAACTTTTATGATGCCCGCACCCTGCTCAAGATCGGTGTACGCACCAACCAGGGCGATATCAACCCCAACTACCCGATACTCGCCTGGGATGGCAAAGGCACCCGGCTGCTGGTTCTGTACTGGGAAGACGGCAAGATCAAAATGTTCGTATACGATATCCTGGCCAAATACAAACGCTTTAAACAGGAGATCACCGGCTTCGACCAGATACTCGACGCTTCCTTTATGCTCGATGCCAATACCCTTGTGATGAGCGCGGTAAAGAACGGCCATTCCGATATCTACACTTATAAGATCGAAGAACAGAAAGCGACCCAGATCACCAATGATATCTACGACGATCTCGACCCTACGCTGGTAGCCTTCCCCAACCGGGTAGGGATTATCTTCTCCTCCAATCGCCCCGGCCCCAAGTCGCCGAATTCGGACACGGTATTACCCGGTAAATACCCTTACAATATTTTCCTGGTTGATGTGCTGAACGACAGCAAGGAGAAGCAACTGGCGCAGCTCACCAATGTGAAAGCAGGCAATGCACGTTACCCGATGCAGTATAACCTGAACCATTTTACTTTTGTTTCGGATGCCAACGGTATCGGTAACAGGTGGGCGGGTTTTTTTGCAACGCAACGCAATGGCCTGGATACCTTGTATTATATCGGGGATGAGCTGCTTCGCAATCCCTCCCCCAAGGAATTCGATTCAACATTGCGTGCCTGGCAGAAACAGGAGCCAGATAGCGTAAGTTATTTCCAGGTGTACAAAGATTCCACTTATACGTTCCCCATCACCAATTACCAGAGCTCTCTGTTGGAGACCAGGATCGCCGGCAACAACGGCCAGGTAAGCGAGGTACGGCGCGAAGGCGATTACAAGTTCGTGTATAAACTGAAAGTAGACTCATTGGCGCTGGTACGGAGGAATGTGAATGCGCGGCCTACCGAATACATGCGCAAGATCACCGCAGAGAAAAAAGCGATCGATGGCAAAGCCATCATCTATAATAAAAAACTGTCCGACACGGCCCGCAAAACCAATTTCTTCCAGAACGAATTCGCGGATGAAAAACCGGACAGCAGCGCAATACTCAAGAACGCCGCAAGTCCTGCTGCCGAGCCGGTATCGGTCCTGACCAAATCGAAACTGTTCGATTACCGTCTCAAATTCAGTTCGGATTATTTGCTTGCCGGCTTCACCAATAATATCCTGGTAAACCGTTACCAGCCTTATGCCGGCGGCTCCGGACCTATCCAGCTGAACAATGGCAATGATTTCAATTTCACTTTCCGGGTAGGCGCCAGCGACCTGATGGAAGACTACCGGGTGGTAGGCGGCATCCGCTTCGGCACCGACCTGAGCGATAAGGATGTATTCATCAGTTTCCAGAACTATCGCAAACGTTTCGACTGGGGCGTAACTTATTACCGCAGCAATGTCAGCAATTTCTTCGCCTCCAGCTTCAACACAATGCTCTACACGAACCTGTACCAGGTAAATGTGACCTATCCGTTCAATGAAGTAAAAAGCCTGAGGGCTACGGTGGGACTGCGCACCGACAGGGGCGTGCTGCGTTCTTATGATAACAACAACGGCCTGCCCAACCCGAACGCGCTCAAGTATCCCGATACGCTCAGCAAGTACATCGTATCGAGGATCGAATATGTGCACGACAATACCATTAACCCAACACAGAATATCTGGGTAGGGCTGCGTTATAAAGTGTACCTGGATGTGAATACGCCTACATTCTCTACTTCAAAAGGAAAATCGACATTGAACTTCGGTTTCGATGGCAGGTATTATCATAAGATCTACCGCAATTTCATCTGGGCAGGACGTGCAGCCGGCGATTTCTCATGGGGCGAAAAGAAGATCATTTACTATCTCGGCGGAGTGGATGGCTGGATAGGCCCGCAGTTCAACATCAACCAGCCCGCAGCAGACCAGACCTATGCATTCCAGTCGCTGGCGGTGAATATGCGCGGCTATAACCAGAACATCGCCAATGGCAACAATGCGGTAGTGCTCAACAGTGAATTCCGCTTTCCGCTGTTCTCAACGCTGATCAACCGTCCGATCAATAATGCCTTCCTGCGCAATTTCCAGCTGGTGCAGTTCGTAGACCTGGGAACCGCCTGGAACGGCAGTTACAATGGCATCACCCGCCCGGGCGAAGTGATCCGCTCTGCTGGCAGCCCCATACTTGTAAGACTGGATGCGGGCGGTCTCGGACCGTTTGCAGGCGGCTACGGATTCGGCATACGCAGTACCCTGCTCGGCTACTTCATGAAAGTGGATGCTGGCTGGCCGATGAAAGGTGTGTTCAAAGGCAAACCGGTATGGTACTTTGCGCTGGGATTCGATTTCTAGTCTAAAACTTTTAAAGAATAGATACCCTTCTTCGGAGGGTATTTTTTTGTGTACCCGTCACCGGTATGCCAATTGGGCTTTGTTGCGTCGCACACTTGTGGGCCCGGTTCATTGTGCAGCATTTTATTTTACCGCAGAGACGCAGAGACGCGGGGGTTTCTCTGCGGCTCTGCGTCTCCGCTGTAATAATTGGCGCTTCTGACTTCCGGCGAGCTTAAGGTTGATCGGCCAGTTGCCACTACTCCTTCACCTCAATCCCATGCCATCAAAGGATTGAACAGCGGCGATTCCCGAATGCCATGCTTGTTGGCCAGCGCATATATCCTGTCCATTTTTTCCAGTGTAATATTTCCTTTACCGGTGGAGAACGGTTCATGCATATTTTCAAAAGCGAGGATGACGGCCTCCTGTAAACAGCCATGCCCAACACATTCCACAGGAAAATGATAGAACGAATGGTGGATCTCCGGCGTGAACGAATAACCGCCCTGTACCTGTCCCATACCACCTGAGAAAAGCCGGTCGGAAAAATATCCTTTCAGATCAAATACCAGGTTCTTCGGGTAGCCGGCATCGCAGATAATAATATCCTTTTTGCAGAGTTCAGGGACAAAGTTCTCTATCGTAGAACTTGCAATTGCGATCACAAGATCGGCCTGCGGCAATAGCTGCCTTATATCGGTAGATGCCTGGGCCGCAATACCCTGTCGTTGCAGCTTTGCGGCAAGTGCATCGAGTATTACCTGCTGTCTTGCGCAAAGCAACACTTTCTTCACTTTCCGGGAAAAATATTCCAGGCAGGCCGACCCGATATCGCCCGTTGCTCCAATTACAAGCAGTTGCTGATCTCCCAGTTCCTTTCCAAAACGCCGGCATGCTTTCTCAAGGTTCCTGACAATAAATGCCGCGGTGAGGGTGTTGCCCGTAGTGAACTTAGTGTAAGAGCCGTCATTCAGCGAGTCATCCCTTCCCTCCAGTACGATCGAGGTAAAACCGCCCAGGGTCGCTACCGCGGCATTCAACTGCCGCGCGCAGGCCGCAGCCTCCTGCACCTTGAACATGTTCCGTTTCCAGTAACGCAATCCGAGTTCATCAGGTGAAATAAAGGTTTCGATATAACTGCCCCTTACCGTCTGGCCGGTGATAGATCTTACCTCGATATCAAAAACAGCTCTCGGCGGAATGAATGAATACACTTCCGCAGCCTGCGATTCCGTCAGTTTTCGCTTTCCTTTGGTCAGGAACTCGATAAATCCTGTGATCTTTTTCCAGCTGTCCTGGTGCCCGATCAGCGCAAAATCTATATGGGAAGATTGGCTACCCATTCGAGGCTTTTTACGCCCGGTACTCCGATCCGGTCCAGGGTTTTCATATACAGATTCATGGCATTGCCGCGAAGCGACCTGATATCGAGTTCCACCGCATACAGCCTTTCCTTCATACAATCGCCGGCGCATATTCCGCAACTATCATCGCAGCTCCTGATAACAGACCATTCGGCCATGATGGTCATACAATCGTAATGAACGGCTTCTGCTTTTTCCAGAAATCCAGCGGCGTCTTTTTCAAGTTCTGCCCGCAACAGGTCTATCGAGTGCTCGATATGTTCTTCCTCTTCTTTGGCGATCGCCAAAAACAACTGGCCGGCCTCATTGTCTTTCAGCGCCATTCCCACATCGTGGTACATGGAAACGGCAAAGCATTCGAGTATCACTTCCTGTATCAGGATACATCCGATAAAATCTTTTTTGGCTGCCCACCGGGCGAAAGTTTCCTTCACCTTTTTCCAGAAACGGCCATCCTGGTTGATGAGCACGGGAAGATTGAACTTAGTTGCGATTTCCATAAATCCCATGGCATGATTGCGCTCGCAGTTAGCGTGCTCAACGCATTCCATTTTTTCATGAACATCGTCGATAGTTCCGGTAAGCAAGGCGAAATTTGACATGCCTACGATCTCGCCATTGATGGCCTGGGAAAGAATGTCTGTTGCTGCCAGCCAGAAATCCCTGGTTTTCTGATCTGTACTGATTGCAGTTTGCATTGTGTTGGCTTTTTTATTGGTGTTTATATGCCGGAAAAATCATGCATTACGATACCGGCTTTTATTTTTTTAACTATCTCACTGTCCTGCAACGCACAGATCATACCCCTGGCTTCATACGGTATCGAGCGAAAACCCTTTATCGATCTGCGAAGCGGATCCTTTTCATGCAGGGCAACCGTAAGGAAACTATAGCCCCGACGGAATGCCAATTGTTTCGCAAAAGACATCAGCATTTTGAACGCTCCCGCATGCCCCGGCGCATGCCAGCAGCCGCGCGCATAGAGCAATTTTATTTCTTCCCCATTTCCGGGTATACGCACTGTTTTTGATAATGCGCGGATAACACTTACAGCCAGTGTGATATACCATGCAGTGCTTACCAGGATATTCTGTTTGAAAGATGACATGTCCGAAAGGCAAACAGACGCTACCATTTCATCCTGGTAATAGGCCGCATAATACTTCACATCGCCTGGCTGGTGGTCGTGCAATGGATACAAAGCATATTGCTGCATAAAATTCCGGTATCCGGTCACTACCGGTTCCATGCTACCAGGAATATTGATCGTGTATAATGGATCGGCGATAAAACGCGGGCTGGGCAGTAACTGGTGTATATAAAACTTCCCTACAGTGTCTACGCCCGGTATTCCGGATTTGCCGTTGAAGAGTGGCATCACTTTATGGTTAGCTTCTGCCACTGTACTTACAATCAGGTCTGCACCTGTTTCAAGTAAATGGGAATGCATTGCCCGGCAAAGCAGCGTGCCTACCTTACGATTGCGCATTCCGGGATGCACTTTGAGATCACACAGGTATCTCACTTTTTTTTGCACGCCCAGCACCATCATATCTTCCTCAACAATGGATACGCAGCCGGCAATAATGCCCTCCGTTTCCGCTACGATCACATGGGCGCGGCCCCGCTTCCGGAGCGCGGCGAAAAAATCGGGCTCGCGCTGTACGCATATTGATATCGGTCCGGGCATAGGCGTTACCCTGGCCAGCGCCACCAGCTGCGTGTTGTCGGACGGAGTTGCAGTTCTGAGGATCATGTCAGTCCTAAATACTTTGATTGCCTGTTTCAGACTCGCTTAGCGGATATTGGCTGCCGGATTACTGATCAGTTAAATTGCTTACAGCCCGAACTGTCTCAGGTGATGGTCGATATGCTTGTAAGCGATGACAGCGGATTCTTCCGGACTGATCTTACCAAGGATATTGTGCGGATATTGGCCGAGTACCGATGCTCCCTGTTCAGCATAGGACCGGATCATACTCACGACTTTAATTTTCTCTGCAGCAAAATCGGGGGCGGCGGCTCCCAGAAGTCGTTTGGGAGCAGGCAAGCGACGCGGGAAAGGCTTCTCGCCGAGCAGGATCCGTCGCGAAATGCCTTTGAAAAAGATACCGAACAGACTTTTGTTAAGTTTTATCTCACCAAAATTCGCCTTCATCGACAACTCGAGATGTACCAGCATTTCGGCAGCGTTCATTCTTCCCCAGCCCGCAGTACTGAGCGGGGTCAAAGCTTCCAGTCTGCGGATAATCTCGCGGTTCACAGCCGTGTCGAATAAATTTTGCATGACCCGTTAATGTACAGTGTAAAAATGCAAAATGCAAGTACCGGCCATTTCTACTTCCTTGCGCCCCGCCTTACATGGTCCAATGCCAATATTTTCAGCGTATAGTAAATAATTCCGAGCAACACGCCGAACAACAAGGTGAACACCCAAAGTTTAGAGTACTGCTTCGGCAGTAACACATGGTGTGCGGAAGTGTATACCACCATGGCAGGATCCGTAAACACGGTCCAGCTGTTGAAACGCAGAAAACGACCGAAATAGATCCCATAGCCGCAGAGAAAAAGACTGGCTATTACACAAAAATGGACCCAGAAAGGCCGGAGATGCCGGGCCAGAAATGTTTCTACGTTCATCAGCGAAACCAGGCCCAGTATCAGGCCATTCCAGGCCGCAGATACCACCAGAATGATATCGTACCAGAAAGGTACAGGTGGTCTTTCCTCATAATGCAGCAGGTCGGTGATGATATAGGGCGCATTGGGGAAGAAAAGGAGCCATACAGCGAGCAACAATATGGCAGGCATACGGAACCGGTACAGTTTTACAAGCTGTGTGCTCACGAGGTAAGGGATGGCGGCGAGAAAAGTATTCCAGCCATAGAACCGGTAGTCCCAGGTATGCGAGTACACGAAGCGGACGATCAGCAGGCTCATCGTAAAACATACGGACAGCAACAGCAGTTTACTGACGTTCGATATCCTCATCATAAGAGCGCATAGATTTTAGGGGCAAAAATGATCAACCCGATGATCATGCTGACTATAGCCGACCACAATACGGCCGCCGCTGCCACATCTTTAACGGCCTTCACCAGCGGATGAAAGGAACTATGCACCAGGTTGCAGAGATTTTCCATGGCATAGTTCAGCATTTCGAGACTGATAACAACGGCTATGCACAGCAGCAGGATACTCCATTCCACCGCCGATACTTTCAGCCACCATGCTGCGATGGTAACCAGCACGGCGGCCAGCAGGTGTATCTTGCCATTGCGGTCGTGACGGAAAAAAAGAGCAATGCCGTTAAAGGCATACCGGAATGCATCAGCGATCGACTGGATTTTCATGTTGAGGGGTTGAGGTCTTTTCCGCGATCCATTTCCACCAGAAAGCGGTACAGCTCGTGTATACAAACATATGATACAGATCGTCAGAAACCGAATGGCCATTGCGCACGATCGCCATAAAAACCGGCACCAGGAAGAAAACAGCCAATGCGGTAACCATAAACCCTTCTGCACTTGCCGGAAGATAGATCCAGCCGGAACGTTTGAACCAGTACATAGCGTTGGTTTTAAAGGTTAACGACAATGAAATTTTCCCCGAACATGTATGCAATCATCACGCCAGTCACAAATATTCCGGCGCCGATCACTGCCCAGCGCGGACTGCTGAGCTGGAGCAGGGCAGATAACTGCCATCTGTCGAACTCATCCCGGTACAGCCTGAACTGCAGCAGTCGCGGCAGGTTCATCAGCACAGCCAGCACGGGGCCGAATGCGATCAGCAGGTTGGCATTCCAGCCCAGCGATTTATGCTGTTCGAAATAGGGAGCGATCGGGTCCCAGAAAAAAGGCAGATGCAGTTCATAATTGAGGAATGCAGCTGTGAAAAAGTATCCGGCGGGCGCAACGAGCAATGCGCCCGCGACCAGGAATGGGTCGATTTTCAGAATGGAGGTTTTCATGTAGTTGAGTTTTAGAGTTAAGCTACTGTTGATGGTTGCGGTGAAGGATACCAGTTTATTTTTCGGCTGGCATACATCACCAGTGCGAGAATTAAGAACAGGCCAATGCTTCCGATTAACAGAGCGGTATCTTCTAACCTGATCAGTACAAAAATGAACCCGTAAAGTCCGGTCAGCAGGGATGCGAAAATGCCGGCGGTTTTCCAGCTCCGGAAATGCGCTTTCGCATAAAATGAGATCAGGATAATTGTTGCAGCGGCGGCAACGAGGTATGCATAATCGAACAAAATGAATTCACTGATCGAAAGCAATAAGGTATAGAAGATCACCAGTGCCAGCCCGATCAGTACATACTGGACCGGGTGCATGGGTTTTTTCTGCATCAGCTCTATGATAAAGAATAAGGAGAATGTAAGTCCGATAATCAGGATAGCGTATTTGACACTGCGGGTCGTCTTTGCATATTGATCTGCAGGTTGCAGCATACTCACGCCGAAACGCAAGCCGGCCTTGCTGATCCCGCCCGGCCGCACCAGGGTTGTAAACGGCAGATTGGCTTTATTGAATACCCATTCCGCCGCAAAGCCGGCGTTTGTGATTTTCCGTTCTGCCGGAATGCTTGTACCGTCGAACGACGGATTGGGCCACGCCGATTGCAGTTGGAACCGGCTATTACCCGCCAATGGAACAAAATGCAGTTGCTGGCTGCCTTTCAATTGCAAAGGCAGATCAAATAATAGCTGTCTGCCGAAATCCGCAGGGCTCAGGTCGATCGAAGCCGACAATCCGGACGAGTCTATATCGCTCGCAGGCAAACCTGGAAGAAGATTGTAAGCCTTACCGTTAAAACGAAGATCCACCTGCTTCTCGATCCCTTTAAAATCGGAGATCCCGACACATATTTTTGCTTCATTCAACAGCAGCGAAGACGGATCCACATCCTTCGGTAACACAATGGCAAAGTTCCCTTTTGCGGTTAGTCCCGTCCGGTAAAGCAACACCTTGTAAATGGATCTCGGCCGCTGTTCCGCCTGCACACTGCCGGTTACGGTCAGGTCGTCGGGCAACAGCCATAGATGTTTGACGGCATCTTTTTCGGCACCCCTGTATGGCAGGTAAATATAAGGGCCCGTTACCGTTTGAGCCAGCGCCCATTTACTGCAGACATCGTTCACCACTTCAGCCTGCCTGGCCTGGCGCTCGTTTACCAGACCGGAGATAAACCAGGTTGGGATGAGCAGCAAAAGGATCAGTGCAGCTGTTATCGACCCTTTTACGAGCGGCTTATTGGTGGAAGCTTGCAAAGCCGGTGATTCATCGTTGTGTTGCATAAGTTTGTTTTTTTTATTTTGAAAGTGCTTTGAATTACAAAGTATATATTTAAAAAAAATTATTTCACTCCCTTTATCATCTGCTCCAATGCATCCAGATGCGCTTTGAACGCTTTTTCGCCGGCTTTGGAGATCGCATAAGTGGTATTGGTCTTTCTTCCTACAAAACCCTTGTGCACTTTGATGTATGCCGCCTCTTCCAGGGTTTTGAGATGACTGGCCAGGTTACCGTCTGTAACGGCGATCAGTTCTTTCAGCTCATTGAAGCTCACTTCCGCATTCACCAGCAGTGCGCTCATAATGCCCAGGCGCACGCGGCTGTCGAATGTTTTATTGAGGTGTTCGATCGGATTTTTCATCATTCAGGTTTGGTCGCAACGTACTATTGTCTTTCGTATCTCCACCACATCATTGCGCCGTAGACAATGTGCAGTATGCCGAAACCGATTGCCCAGAAGATCAGTCCATAACCGATCATCCAGAGATTAATGATCCCCAGTATCAGCTGACAGTAACCCAGCCAGCGTACTTCGGGTAAAGTGTATTTGCTTCCGTTTATAAGCGCAAGCCCGTAAAACAAAAGGCAGGTTGGCGCTATCAATCCGGCAAGACCGGCCTGCAGCAATCGCAGCACCACTATGCCTCCCACGATCATAGGAACCATGGTATTCCAGAGCAGCCGCCTCGCTGTAATACCCCAGATAGGCGTACCGTTCTTAAGGCTTCGGGTATAGGTAAAGAAAAAAGCCAGCAGCAGCGCTGCGATGAACGTGATACCCCCGATGGTAAGCAGCTGCATTTTCAAACTGTCGCCGGTTTCGAATGCCAGTTGCCGGTAATCTTCGCCGTAGGCTTTACGGGAGGCGAGCAGCCGCCAGGTGTAGACAGAAGCCGCCAGCGCACATGCGCCGGCAGCGATGCCGCTGAGACCGCTCAGGCTGATAAACCGGCTGCTGCGCTCCATCATCTGCTTGATGTCGCGCAACGCATCCAGGTGCTCTTGATTGGAATCCATAAAAAGTACTTTGAAATTCAAAGTAACTAAAGAATTTTAGAACCTGCAACTATTTTTTTTAGGCATTTGTGATTACCTGGCGGAATCATCGCCATCATTCTCTTCCAGCTCCGAAAGCTGGCGTTCGTGCAGTTGCACAGGCCGGGCATATTTTTTCCGGATCCGCATATTCAGCAGTTCCACGATGAAGGAAAAAGCCATGGCGAAGTATACATAGTTCTTGAGGTGCATATCATGTGAGCGCTCTGCATCCCAGCCCTCTACCAGCAATACAAACCCGATCATCACCAGGAAAGAGAGCGCCAGCATCTTGAGCGTGGGATGTTTGTGGATGAATGCGGAGATTTTCGGACTGAACAGGAACATGATGATCATGGCCACCACTACCGCCGCGATCATTACTTCCAGCCGCTTGGCAGTTCCGCCGGCAGTGATGATGCTGTCGAAGCTGAACACCATATCGATAAGCATGATCTGGAACAGTGCATTCATGAAACCCGGCGCCTTGGGGCGGATACCGGCGGCTTCACCTGCCTCGCCCTCCAGCTTTTCATGGATCTCTTTTACCGTTTTATAGATCAGGAACAGACCGCCGGCCAGCATCACCAGGCTTGCCAGATCAAAACTTTTTCCGAATACACTGAACAGCGATTTTCCTTTCTGCGCCAGCAGCCAGCTCAATCCGAACAGCAATATAGAGCGGACAATAATGCCGCTGATCATCCAGAACAAACGTGCTTTGGGCTGCTGGGCTTTCGGCAGCCGGTTCATGATAATGCTCACAAAGATCACATTGTCGATACCCAGTACGATC
This sequence comes from Chitinophagaceae bacterium, assembly GCA_019247775.1. GTDB lineage: Bacteria > Bacteroidota > Bacteroidia > Chitinophagales > Chitinophagaceae > Sediminibacterium. Next base: position 27,167 of record JAFBAN010000067.1, read on the forward strand.
TCGAGCACCACCAGCACAAAAAAACTAACCAGGTTCTCCGAAGTAAATAAAGCTTCCATGCAATGTTTGTTTTAATAGCTGCAATCATGCCGGAAGTTCCCGGCAGATATTTTTCACGATCGAAGGCCCTTCGTAAATGAAACCCGTCCATACCTGGACCAGGACGGCGCCCGCCGCCAGTTTTTCACTTGCATCCGAAGCCGTGAATATCCCCCCGCTGGCAATAACAGGCAGCGCTGCGTTCGTATGTTGGGAAATATATTCCACAATTTTTGTAGCGCGCCCTCTCACAGGCTGCCCGCTCAAGCCACCTGCTCCGATCTTATCGCTGATCAGCCTGGAAGCGGCTCCAAGTCCCTCTCTGCTAATGGTTGTATTCGTTGCCACCAGTCCGCTTAGCTTTGTTTCGGCCGCCAGCTCTATGATATCATCGAGCTGGGCTTCCTCCAGGTCGGGTGCGATCTTCAGCAATAGTGGCCGGGGACTCTTTTTGCCCTGGTTGATCCGCTGCAGTTCGCTGAGTATCTTCCTTAGCGCATCCTTTTCCTGCAGTGCTCTCAGCCCCGGTGTATTCGGCGAACTCACATTCACCACGAAATAGTCGACGGTATCGAACAGCGCGTTGAAGCAAAGCTGGTAATCCCGCCAGGCGTCTTCGTTAGGCGTCAGCTTATTTTTGCCGATATTACCGCCCACGACCAGCGCCGATGCCGAGC
>JAFBAN010000069.1 GCA_019247775.1 Chitinophagaceae bacterium
CATTCGGCTTCAGCAGTTTTTTGCATTCTGCAAAACTGATCTTGCCTACTGCATCAAAAATAAAGTCGTAGTGTTCGTCGTCATTCCTGAAATCCTCCGTCTCATAATCAATGACTTTTTTTGCGCCCCAGGAGCGCACCAGCTCCATGTGCCCGCCCCGGCAGACTGCAGTCACCTCTGCCCCATGGCCTTTAAGGAATTGCATATAGGCAACACCGATCGCGCCTGTTGCGCCATACACCATCACTTTATGTTCTGGTTGTATCCCAAGGTGATTGATACCCGATGCATATACCGCGCCTTCGAGGCAGGCAGCCGCTTCCTCGTAACCGATATTGGACGGCATCGGCACCATTACCTTCTGCGCCCGTTGCTCCGATAAGATCATGTACTGGCTATGCGCGCCGTGGCCAAGTCCGCCATTAAAACCCATGATCCTGTCCCCAGCCTTAAAAGATGTTACCGAGCTGCCCACTGCCTTTACTTCGCCCGCAAAATCCGACCCTCCAATCGCATTACGCGGTTTAAACAGGCCGGTAAACAACCGCATCACCAGCGGCTTGCCCGAAAGTATATGGCAGTCGCTCCGGTTCACCGTGCTGGCATGCACCCTGATCAGTATTTCATTTTCTTTTGGCGCGGGGATCGAAAGCTCTTTAACGCCCAGGTCTCCGGGTAAACCATATTTCTGACGCACGGCAGCTTTCATACATTGAGTTTTGGAGTAGCAACTTTTCGTTGAAGAGTAAAGAGATCGGCTCCTCACTAAAGTTACAAAAACCCTTGTAAGTACACAGGGAAGTTGAGATCCTCTGCGTGTCCTCTGCCCCTCATGTTCTCTGCGGTAAAAACCCTTCGGATCGGGGGCTGACTGCAAGGTGCGGCCGTATTAACCGCGGAGAACATGAGGGGCAGAGGTGGCGCAGAGCTGGTTAAAGGGTTGCGAGATATTGGTTGATCTCCTCCTGCCAGTCGCGCAGGTCATCGCGGTACATGGCATCCAGGGATTGGCGGTTAAGTTCGTTGCCCAATGGGTTCAGACCGATATAACAGTAGGTGATCTCGGCACAGGTTTGACGGTCGCCGCTTACACTGCAAGTAACCGTGATGGTCCAATAGCGATTCTCAGTAGAGACCAGGTATTGGATCAGGTGTTTTTGCGGTTCGAATTTCGAAACACGCCATAGGTATTCGCTCTCGCGGGGGTCGTTCGCCCGGGTGCGGAATGTGGTTCCTTCTTCGATCGTTTCCGTAGCCGGATATACGAGTACCGGGGCCCATCCCTTCGCCCATTTGCGTTCCTCAAAGGCGCCGAAAAGCGGGAAGACCGTGTCGATATTTTCGTTTACAAGGATCTGCGCAGTCCTGCACAGTTTTTCCGCTTTGAAATCCATATTGATGGTTTTGAAATAGTAGATTGGGCGAAAGGGCGGGTTAGTTAAAAGGGTTAAAAGAGTCAAGTATGGTCAACATTTTTAACCCACTTTAACCACTTTAACCCTTTTAACATCCTTAACCACTATCAGTATCCCTGCGCAGTCAGCGCCGCCTCCGATTTCTTCAATTGCATCTTTGCCACTTTCGGATCCACATGTACGGCATCGTGTTCAAAATCCAATTTGATGCGCCATTTCTGCATAGTGGCAGCGCCAATGATCACCTCCTCGCTTAAATTAGGAACAACCAGAAATTCATCACTAAGCAATACATCCTCAATATAAAAATCCAGCAATATGCGCTGACTGATCTCGATAAAATGACTGTCACTCGCTGTGGCAACTCTCCTGATCCGCCCCAGGCCAATAGCGGTACCCAAGTCTGGGAGATGCGATGGATTGATGCAGGATAAATTGGCGCCGCTATCGAACAATGTATCCAATCTTTTGTCGCCACGATCGCCGGTGAACAAGAGTGGAAGCTTCAGAACTGACATAAAAAGTATTTGCATACAATTTACATAACAAAAGCCGCTCAAAAATCGGCCTGCGGTAAATACCTAACGGCTTTCCTCCGCGTCTCTGCGCCTCTGCGGTAAAAGAAGAAGCTGCACATGTATACTGTAGCAATGCAAACCCAGGATCGTCGTATCAGCTATACATCTCCTCCCTCAATTCCTTCACCCTGCTATCCTCCATATACTCGTCAAAGGTCATCAACCGGTCAATGATCCCCTTCGGCGTGAGCTCAATGATGCGGTTGGCAACGGTCTGCATAAAAGTATGGTCATGCGAAGTGATCAGCACAATGCCCGGGAACACCTGGCAGCCTTCGTTGAAGCTCTGGATACTTTCCAGGTCGAGGTGATTGGTGGGCTGATCCAGGATCACGAGATTGGGATTCTGCAGCATCATCCGGCTCACCATACAGCGCACTTTTTCGCCACCGCTGAGTACATTCGTCTTCTTCTGGATATCATCCCCGCTGAACAGCATCTTACCCAGGAACCCGCGCAGAAAAGGCTCATCCGCATCCGTTACATGCGCCGGCACATACTGGCGCAGCCATTCCATCAGCGTCATTCCGCTGGTAAAGAATTCCTCATTCTCGAGCGGCAGGTATGCTTTGGTGATGGTAGTGCCCCATTCGAACTTGCCGGTATCCGCTTTCTGCTTATCGTTGATGATCTCGAAAAAACTCGTTACCGCCAGCGGATCCCGGCTCAGGAAAGCGATCTTCTCGCCTTTATTGATGCTGAAGCTGACCTTATCGAACAGCTTACGGCCATCCACACTCTTACTCAGTTTTTCTACATTCAGGATCTGGTTGCCCACCTCGCGCAGCGGCTGGAAAATGATGCCCGGATATTTGCGGTTGGATGGCTCGATCTCTTCGATGGTCAGTTTTTCCAAAGCTTTCTTTCTCGAAGTGGCCTGCTTGCTTTTAGATGCATTGGCCGAGAACCGCGCGATGAAATCCAGCAAGGCCTGGCGTTTCTCCTCGGTCTTCTTGTTCTTATCATTGATCTGGCGGCTCATCAGCTGCGACGACTCATACCAGAACGTATAATTACCCGTAAACACTTTGATCTTGGAGCGGTCTACATCCGCCACATGCGTGCAGATGGTATCGAGAAAGTGACGGTCATGGCTAACCACCAGCACGATATTCTCATAGTCGGCCAGGAAATTTTCCAGCCAGCCGATGGTCTCGATATCCAGACCGTTCGTAGGCTCATCCAGCAGCAGGATATCGGGATTGCCGAACAACGCCTGCGCCAATAATACCCGCACTTTAAAATTGCTCGGTATATCCCGCATCAGGCTTTGATGCAGTTCTTCCTTTACGCCGAGACTGCTCAGCAGGCTGCCCGCATTGCTTTCCGCCTCATACCCCCCCATCTCGCCGAACTCCGCTTCCAGTTCACCCGCTTTCATACCGTCTTCTTCGGTGAAATCGGCTTTGGCGTAGATCTTGTCGCGCTCGTGCATCACTTCCCAGAGACGTTTGTGTCCCATCAGCACGGTGTTGAGTACCGAGCAGTCGTCGAACTCGAACTGGTTCTGTTTCAGCACGGCCATCCGTTCGCCGGGACTGATCTCGATATTCCCTTTATTGGGCTCGATATCGCCGCTGAGTATTTTAAGAAAAGTGGATTTACCGGCCCCGTTAGCGCCGATCACCCCATAGCAGTTACCCTTGGTGAAATTGATATTGACCTCGTCGAACAAAACCCGCTTGCCGTATGCGAGGGTGATATTTCTTGCACTGATCATGTACTTCCTTTGTTTTCGAGCGGCAAAAGTAAGGAATCTCAAAGGGAAACGATCTGCAATCTGCGGCTTTAAATTGTCGCAGATCCGCAGATTATGTTTTTGTAAACCGGCTGATTTTTCGGCGTATTTGGTAAGTTTAGGCATGGCAACACCCAATTCCCGCCGCAGTTTCCTGAAAAACATTTCAGCCGTTACCGCTATTCTGCTGACCGGCGATATCCGTACGCTTTCCGCCGCTGAGTGGACCGGTCTGCGCAAGAAACTGAAACTGCGGTTCGCCGTGGCTTCGGATGCGCATTACGGGCAACCCAATACCGCTTTCGATGAAATGATAGAAAAACTGACCGGCCAGGTCAATGCTTTCCATGACCGGCATCCGCTCGACTTCACGGTGATCAATGGCGACCTGATCCACAATGAAAAGCCACTGATGGCTTTGGTCAAACAGAAAACGGATGCCCTGCAGATGCCTTACTATGTGACCCGGGGTAACCATGATATGGTAACGGAACAGGAATGGGCATCTGTATGGCAGACGCCCTTGAACCAGGATATCGTGCTGAAGGATACCGCGCTGATCCTGGCAGATACATCCAATGAAAAAGGCGTTTATCTCGCACCCGATCTTGTCTGGCTGGCCAAAAAACTGGAAGAGCACCGTGCTAGAAAAACCCTGCTCTTCCTTCATATTCCCCAGGCCAAATGGACGGCCAATGGCATCGATACCCCGGCTTTTTTTGAGCTGGTGAACCGGTATCCCAATATCAAAGCTGTATTTCATGGCCATGAGCACGACCAGGATGGCGTTAAAATGAATGCTGGCATCCCCTATTTCTTCGATTCCCATATCGGCGGTAACTGGGGTACCGATTACCGGGGCTTTCGCGTTGTGGAACTGATGGCTGATGGCACCCTGGTCACCTACATGATGAATCCTTCGCAAAAGCTCAATGAGCTTAGTTACTGAAATAAATCTGCGAATCCGCGGCTTTAATTTAGCCGCAGATTCGCAGATTAGGGGCAGATGAGATAATTTTAAGCAATACCAACGCAACTGCTATGAAACAATTATTGCTGCTGGCGTTCATCGCCTGCCTGTTCTCAGCCTGCAAACAGGATAAAAAAGAAGACCGGCTGGCCAAAGCCAGTCGCGAAGACAGGAATGGCTGGATCTATGTGCACCTCGAGGGATCTCCTTCCAATATCGGCTATCAGCATGGCTACCTGCTTGCCAATGATATCGATACCAGTATCCAGGCGCTGAACCATCTGCTAACACATGAGACCAGGAAAGACTGGAATTTTTATCGCCAGTGCGCGCGCAATTTTCTCTGGGGTAAACTCGACCGTGAATACAAGGACGAGATCAACGGCATTGTAGAAGGGCTGCAGGCACAGCACAAAAACTATGACAGTCTCGATATCACCGCATTGAATGCGATGGAGGAACTAGCTTACTACTATGTGCCGCAATTAATGGATAAGGAAAAACCGGGCAGTGGCGATAATAAAGCGCCGGGCAACTGCAGTGCTTTTATTGCCACCGGCAGTTACACCAAAGATGGCAAGATCGTGATCGGTCATAACAACTGGACCTCCTATATCACCGGCCAGCACTGGAATGTGATCGCCGATATCGTACCTGAGAGAGGCAACAGGATATTGATGGATTGCATGCCGGGCTTCATTCACAGCGGAGATGATTTCCTGGTTACCAACAATGGACTGCTGATCACTGAAACCACGATCACCCAGTTCAAAGGTTTCGATACGACTGCCGTTCCCGAATTTGCCCGCGCAAGGAAAGCAGCGCAGTACAGCAACAGCATCGATGATGTGATCAGACATTTTACTACAGATAACAACGGCGGCTATGCCAATGACTGGCTGATCGGCGATACAAAGACCAATGAGATCGCGAAGCTGGAACTGGGTCTGAAGAATTACCGGGTATGGCGTTCCAAAGATTCCGCGATGATCGGATCCAATTTCCCAAGCGATGAAAAACTGATCAAAGAAGAAACAACGTTCAACGTAAAGGACAATACAACCTCTCCCAATGCACGTAAACTGCGAATGGAGCAGCTTGTATTGATAGACATGAAAGGCAAACTGGATGTGGAAACAGGCAAGCAGATCGAAGGCGATCATGTAGATGCAACGAAGAACAGCAAGGCCAATAACCGCTGCGTGGTCTGCGGGCATATCGATGAAGACATCAAGGGCTGCCCCGAATGGGACCTGCCTGCATATTACCCGATGGGTGCGGTACAGGGCAAAGTAACGACCGCCGCGCTGGCGTCTAACATGCAGTTATGGGCGCATATGGGGCATCCATGCGGCGAAGATTTTATCGGAGATAAATTCTACAAAGCGCACCCGGAATTCGAATGGCAATCGAAGTACCTGAAGAATATGCGGTCTTATCCCTGGACGCTGTTCAGCGCTAAAAAATAAGCTGCTAAAAATTTAAGCCGCAGATTCGCAGATGAGTAACCCAATCTGCGAATCTGCGGCTTAAATCTACCTGCCGGCATTTTTCCAACGGGCTAATTTT
>JAFBAN010000075.1 GCA_019247775.1 Chitinophagaceae bacterium
GCATCGACGCCGGAACTGATCGTCGGCGTTGATTTTTTCATAGAGAGCAATCTTCAGCCTGTGGCTGTGGCCGAAAAATGCCTGCAGCATACGGGCAGCCGCTTCAAGCTGGTAACGCTCAGCAACAGGGGCACGCAGGTATGGCCTACGGGTTCATCCTTCACCAACCTGGTAAACCTGTACGGCTGCCGCTTCGAAAGCATCAGCACTACTGCCATTACGCAGGCCGATATCCTGGAACTGTATAAACTGCTCGCCGAAGATTTCAAGATCTGCTCCACGGAACTGTTGAATATGTGGGGGGATAAGAAAGCGTATAGCCTGGCGCAGGGGCAATAAGCGACGGTCGTGAGGCGGCAGACGTGAATCGTCAGGCGTGAGACATCAGACGGAATGTTGAAAATATAGTTACGTGTCCCGGTATAGAATTGCGGTATTGTGTTGCCCATTAAGTCTTTACCAGCCGAAGTGCCTTTCACGTCTCACGCCTGACGATTCACGTCTCACGCCCGCCCTCAACAAAATCCCGCAAATACCCGATCATTCCGTAATTTCACGGCTCAAAATAAAGAGCAACTGCACTATGGCTGAAGTGATCTTAATGCCCCGTTTGAGCGATACCATGACCGAAGGTGTGATCGCCGCCTGGCATAAAAAGGTAGGCGATACCGTTAAGAAAGGCGATCTGCTGGCTGAGATCGAAACGGATAAAGCCACTATGGAACTGGAAAGCTACCAGGATGGTACGCTGTTGCATATCGGCACGCCCAATGGCGGCAAACTGCAGGTAAATGAACTGCTCGCCATCATCGGAAAACCGGGCGAGGATGTTTCGGCACAGGTGGCCCAGCATTCGAACGGCGCAGTGCCCAAAGCAGAAACGCCAAAAAAAGAAGAACCCAAACCAGCTCCCGATAAGCAGGCGCCCGCTCCTGCTGCAACACAGACCGCTTCTGTTTCTCCCGCTTCGATGGAAGAAGTAGTACTGATGCCACGTCTCAGCGATACCATGACCGAAGGCGTGATCGCAGCCTGGCATAAGAACGTGGGCGATCCGGTAAAAAAAGGGGAAGTGCTGGCAGATATCGAAACGGATAAAGCCACCATGGAGCTTGAAAGTTATAAGGACGGAACCTTGCTGTACCAGGGCGCCAAAGCCGGCGATAAGATCATGGTGAACGATTTGCTTTGTATTATCGGCAAGGAAGGACTGGATGTAAATGCCATTGTCGCTGCTGTAAAAGCCGGCGGCGGCGCAACTGCGCAACCTGCCGCTGAGCAAAAAGCAGCAGCTCCCGCAGCGCAACAATCACAGCAACAGCAGCCTGCTGCAGCGCCTGCCGAAGCTGCGCCCGCAGTAGTGAATGAAGGCCGCATTCTCGCTTCACCGCTGGCCAAAAAAGTGGCTTCCGAAAAAGGCATCGATCTGCGCTATGTGAAAGGCACCGGCGATAACGGACGTATTACCAAAGCGGATATCGATCAATATAAACCCGGTACCCAGCCGCAGGCAGCGGCGGTTCCGCAACCTGCCGGGCCACAAGCTCCTGCAGCTCCTGCGGGACAGGTAAGCTTCGAAGACAAGCCGGTATCACAGATGCGCAAGGTGATCGCCAAACGTTTGAGCGAAAGCCTGTTTACTTCGCCGCATTTCTATCTGACCATGACCATCGATATGGACGCCTGTGTGGCGGCCCGTGGCAAGATCAATGAGAACGCGCCGGTGAAGATCAGTTTCAATGACCTGGTACTGAAAGCAACGGCAACAGCATTGAAACAACACCCCAAAGTGAACAGCAGCTGGATGGGCGAAACCATCCGGTACAATCATCATATCAATATCGGCGTGGCCGTTGCTATAGAAGAAGGTTTGCTTGTTCCCGTGGTGCGCTTTGCAGATACAAAATCATTAAGCCAGATCGGTACGGAAGTGAAAACCTTTGCGCAGAAAGCAAAGGATAAAAAACTACAGCCTGCCGATTGGGAAGGAAGCACATTCACCATCTCTAATCTCGGCATGTTCGGAATAGACGAGTTCACTGCCATCATCAATCCTCCCGATGCCTGCATCCTGGCAGTGGGTGGCATAGCACAGGTACCCGTTGTCAAGAACGGCCAGGTGGTTCCGGGAAATGTGATGAAAGTGACCCTGAGCTGCGACCATCGCGTGGTAGACGGGGCAACCGGCGCCGCTTTCCTGCAAACACTGAAAAGCCTGCTCGAAGAACCGTTGCGGATGCTGGTCTGATCTTCAACACCAGATATTTTTAAGCCCCACTCCGGTGGGGCTTTCTGTTAACAGTAAATTTGGATTTGATTACAGATATTTAGAGGATGATGCGACCGCTGCTGATATGCCTGTTGTTTGCCTGTTGCCAGCAGTCATCTGCCCAGAACCTGTTAGCGAATGGCGATTTCGAGGACAGGAATACCTGCTTCGAATACCATGTATTCTGCGCCGCCGAAGCCTGGTTCCGCATCCCGCTGAACCCGGTATCTGCCGTAAACGGAACGGCCGGGTTCCTGTCTACCAATCATTACGAAAACGTGCTGGTAGAAAACACATCCACCCGCGGCATCGCCCGGAGCTATATCTATACCAGGCTGCTTTGCCCGCTGGAAAAAGACCGCACCTATACATTCACCGCTTCTTTTCATTCGGAGAACGGACCCTTCGAGTTCATCAATATTCTGCTCAGCGATTTTGAACCTTATCATTTCCCGTCTAAAATGCTCCGGTCCGGTATCGTACCGCTGAAGATAACGCCGGTGCATGCCATTGGCGATAAACGCCGCGACTGGAAAGAATACTCGATCAGCTTCACAGCTACGGGCCAGGAAAAATATTTGCTGATCGGGAATCTGTCAAGGGATGATATCAAACCAAAAAAAAGAAGGGGACTGATCATTTACAATATCGACAATGTGTCGCTGAAACCCACCGGCCACCAGGATAAAGGCTGCCCGGAAAAAAAAGAGAACCAGCGCAAATTGTACGACAATAATTTCCGCCATACGCCGAACGTATTCCTCGATGAAGAAGAAACCACAGCGAAACAGCTGATCACCGACAGCGTGAAAAAAGATCCTCCTGTGACCGTGCGCCAGGATTCGCCGGCGCCCAGGATCGTACCGCCACCGGCCCCGCCCGTCAATGATACGCTGGTAGTGCCCGATGTGTTGTTCAAGTTCGATAAAAGTGAACTGAACCCCGCATTCTCGGCGAGGCTGGATACATTGATCCAGAAGATCAGGAACAGAACGTTTAGGCGGATAGAAGTGCTGGGGCATACCGACAGCCTGGGTAACGACGCTTATAACCAGCGGCTATCCAAATCGCGCGCGGAAACGGTGAAGAGCTATCTGATCGAACGGCTTCACTACCCTAATGATATCATCATCACTAAAGCTTTCGCCGCCACTTTACCCGTGAGTACTAACCGAACTTCTGCAGGCCGGCAAAAGAACAGAAGGGTTGAGATCGTGCTCATCAAATAACTACTCGAAATCGCAGCCGATCGGCGCGCCGGGCGGAATATCCTTGTGCACCGGCTGCAGAATATCCTTCGGTTTCTCGATCCTTTCGATCGCATAAGCATAATGCGCTTTCAGACCGGGTGCGCTTTTCATCTGCATTGCATATTGTTTCAGCGACTGCAGCCTGTCGAAGCAGATCGATTTCACGGCATAGCCGGCATTTTCATTCTGGCTTAGACTGAGCAGCTGCGTCAATACCATTTGCTGCGTCTGTAACTGCACTTCACGCTGCATGCCTTTCTGCAGCGGCGATTTCCAGGTTTTGGCGATGATCGCGTCTAGCACATCATCCCATCCCGGGGTTCCGGCCATGGCCTTGAGCTCTACCAGGCGGTTGGCCCTCTCAGGATGAAAAAGGAATTCGAGTTCGTAATCGGTGAGCGCCTCAGCCGCAGCCAGCGGATCGAAGCTCATGCCGGTGCGCTTGGGAAATAATTCGCCGACATTGTAATAAAGCGGCGGACGTGGCGGAATGAGTTGCGTGATCCGGTCGGACAATGTTAACGCTTCGGGCGACAGGCAATCCAGCGCTGCCTGCAAAGCTTTTTGCTGCACCGAAGCCGGCAGCACCTGTGGCTTTACCTGTTTATCGCCACGAACGCTGTAACTGTAATTCATGCCGCCGATCAGTTTACAGACCGCTTCGAGCTGGTAGCGGTGATAATTGTATACGGGAACAAGCACATCTTCGAGTCTCGCAAGCGGCGTATTCACCCTGATCGCCTGTTCTGAAAACTGCTCGAGGGCTTTCTGCCGCACCTGCAACACCCGTTTCAGTTCTTCCGGCGCATCCTTGCCATTGTCCCAGAGATGCGCTGCCGGATGCAGGCCGCCCGCGGCACGGGCATCGACGTCAGCGATGAATAACAGTCCGCGACGCGTATTCTCTTCAAGGATCGCATTCAATGCATCCGTTTCATTGGTACCCGGCGCAAAATCGGCATAGCCATATGTGATCGCTCTTTTATCCCATTCGCCGATCTCGTTGGTGTATACCTGTGTAAAATCGATCTCGCCTTTCGCATTGATAAATACATTGGGGTGGGGATAATCCATCACCGATGCACGGTCGTTGTAACTGGAAGCATAGTTGTGCTGCAATCCGAGCGTATGTCCCACTTCATGGGCAGCCAGTTGCCGCAGGCGCTGCAAGGCAGCCTGGCGCATGGTTTCCGGTACGGGCTTGCCGGTTTCATAAGGCGATAACAGGCCGGTGAAGATCAGGTAGTCCTGACGCACGCGCAAAGAGCCCAGTGTTACCTGTCCTTTGATGATCTCGCCGGTGCGCGGATCGGTAACAGCGGCGCCGTAGCTCCAGCCGCGTGTGGAACGATGCACCCAGTTGATCATGTTGTAACGGATATCCATCGCATCCGCAGTATCCGGCAGCATTTTCACGATGAACGCATCTTTATAGCCCGCGGCAGTAAAAGCCTGGTTCCACCACCGGGCTCCATCCAGCAGGGCGGATCGGATCGGTTCGGGCGTGCCGTTATCGAGATAATAAACGATCGGCTCAACAGGCTCACTGACAGCAGCGGCCGGATCTTTCTTTTCAAGCCGGTGCCTGGCAATGAACATTTGTTCGATAGGCTCGCTGAAAGGACTGCTGTAATCGAAATAGGAAATACCGAAATAGCCGCTGCGAATATCGTAAGCGCGAGGCTTGTATTTATTATCGGGCAACTGCACAAAGGAATGGTGCATCCGCACCGTGATGGCTTCGGTGGAAGGCGTAACCGAACTTACGAACCTGCCGGCATCGCTTCCGCCGGTGAATGTAATCGTGGCTTCTATTTCGGTATTGAAAGGGAAGTTGCGGGTATTGGGAAGGTAGATCGCCGAGCGGGGCTCGCTGAAACTATAAGTGCCCTGACGCGCCAGCCGGATGCGGTCTGCCACATTCTGTGCATCTCTTACAAAAAACGAAGTGGCATCTACCAATACCCTGTCGCCCTCATCTTCATCGATGGTGAAACCGGCAATGGTAGATTGTGCGAAGGATTCACGCACCGCTCTTTGTTCGTTCTTATCAGGCGAAGAAGCGCGATAGTTGTAATTGGGCTGTACAAGCAATAATTTTTTCCCGACCTTATTGAATGATACGATCCGTGTACCTCCGATCAGACCCCGGTCGAGGCCAAGATCATTGGAGCCCAGCCCGGCGGGCAATGAGTTCACGTACAGGAACTCCTTGTCGAATTTGTCTACCAGCAGCCAGATCTTACCATTTGCCGCATCCCACCAGAATGTGAAATAGCCATCGTAGCGTTTCATGTTTTTGGTCTTGTCAGCGATTCTGGAAGGCGTTTGCGCCGAGGCAAAACAGACTGTAAAAGCCAATAGCAATGCGGATAATGATCTCATGCGGGTTGGTTTTGGTAGCGGAATAAGAGAGGAATAAAGATAGCAGAAAAGGGTCCGCAACAACATCCAACTTATTCAGGAATGCATAAAAAAACTCCCGTCTTGCAGGGACGGGAGTTACGAAATGTATTGATCGGTTTACATCGCGGTATCGTTTCCGCTGCTGTCGCCGTTTCCGGGCATGTCTGCAGGCATGTTGTCGGAACTGCTTGGTTCGCTTATTGGGGCGGATGCAGGTGCAGCGGCCGGCGCTTTTTTAGGAGCGGATCTTTTCGCGGCTTTTTTGGGTGCTGCTTTCTTAGCCGCTTTTTTGGGTGCAGATTTCTTAGCGGCTTTTTTAGGAGCGGACTTTTTCGCGGCTTTTTTCTTTGGCGCTGCTTTCTTTTTCGGAGCGGATTTCTTTTTCGGTGCAGATTTCTTTTTAGCAGCTTTTTTCACCGCTTTTTTCACGGCTGATCTTTTTTTAGGAGCCGCTTTCTTTTTCGCAGCCTTCTTTGCAGATTTTTTAGCAGCTTTTTTTGGTGCGGCTTTTTTGGCTTTTTTAGGAGCCGCTTTTCTGGCGGTCTTCTTTGCAGCCTTCTTTTTTGCTTTTGCCATGATGGTATTAGTTTGTGTTTTGTTAATGATGACAGATGAAAGTTAAAAAATTATTCTAATAAAAAAATCTTTTACCTTCTTTATTACAGATGTCATTTCTCATTGGAAACCCAGTCTTTTCAACCATTGCAGGCAAAGCGAAGGCCACTGGCTCAGCACCGGATCTCCGGGCGCCATACCGAAACCGTGTCCGCCATGGTCGTAAATGAACATCGTGGCCGGCACCCTGTTCTTCTTCAAAGCAGTATAGAAAGCGATGCTGTTCATCACGGGCACGGTCTTATCATCATCGGAATGTACCAGGAATACGGGCGGCGTTTCGGCCGTGATGCGTTTTTCGGTGGAGAGCGCATTTACCATGGCTTCATCCGGATTGGGCCCGAGCACCATATTGCGGCTGCCACGATGGGCAAAGCTGGTATCCATTGTGATCACCGGATAGATCAGCGCCGAAAAAGAAGGGCGGGTGCCGATGCGCAGCAGCGGATCGGAAGCTGCCGGATCGCCTTTCTGCAGGATGGTGGTGAGTGTGGATGCCAGATGACCGCCCGCTGAAAAACCCATTACGCCGGTCTTATCCGGATCGATCCCCCATTCCATCGCCCGGTATCTGATGAGGCGGATAGCGGTAGTCGCATCATTGTATTGATCGGGATAGCGGTGTCCTTCCTGCTTTCCGTTATTGAGGCGATAACGCAGCACGAATACGTCTATACCGTTCTCGTTAAAGAATTTCGCCAGCAGCGTGCCTTCCTTGTCGAAAGCCAGGTGCGAGTAACCGCCCCCCGGACAAACCAGGATAGCAGTCTTCTTCCTGGAGGGATTTGCCGAGGCAAAATAGTCCATAAAGGGCGCCGTGGTATCGAACCCTTTGATCACGATCCCCTCTTCGGAAGGATAGAGAAAGATCCGCTGCTGGGCATGGGTGTACAATGTTGCGGCCATAAACAGAATGATAAGGCTGAAAGTGCGCATAGCTATTCGGTTTGGAGTAAACTTATTTTGCCGTCCATGGTGGCGGCGATTACCCGGTTGCGGCTGAGCGCCCGCACTGTGTTGACCATGGAGTTATCGGTTTTATAGGTCCAGACCCTTTTTCGCGCCGCCGGATCTACGGCATAGACGCGCCCATTCTTCGTTCCGAAAAAAAGCAACCCGTCTTTTTCTACCAGCATGGACGGCACATGTTCGTAGCCAAACCCGCAATCGAGTTTCCAGGCCGCCGATTGCTTTTCGCGGGAAGTTGCATAGGCGACGATCGTGTCATTCATCGTCTTCCCGTACACATATCTGCCGTCTGCGGAAATACCGATCGATTCGCGCACCGTAGCATCATTGTTCCGCCACAGCGTTGCACCGGTATTGGCATCGATGGCCGAGATGTAACGGTCGGGCGCTACCACATACACGATATCGTCCTTTATCACCGGAATGCAGGCAGCCGGCGAGTAATTGCGGACCCTGGATCCGTTATTCCAGGTCCATACAAATTTTCCGGTAGCGGCATCCACCGCATAGAGGTTCGTATCCCAGGCGCCGAAGATCAGTTTGTCTTTATAGCGTACCGGCAGGCTCATCACCGGACCATCGAGACCGTTAAATCGCCATACCTCCCTCCCATCCTTTAACGACAGTGCGCGGAAACTATGATCGCTGCCGCCGATATACACAAGTCCCCCATCTATCAACGGTGAACCCAGCACAGCGGCGCCTGTTCCTGTTTTCCAGTTCAGGGTTCCTTTGTCGATGTTCAGGCAATAAATATTTCCATCGGCCGATCCCATCACCACCTGTTTATCCTTGACGGCCGGCGAAGAGAACACGGCGTTCCCCGCCTGAAAAGACCATTTTTTACGGCCATCGGTCAATGACAGCGCATCTACCCGGCCCAGGCTGTTACCGAATATGACCAGTCCGCCTGCGACCGCCGGGGTGCAGATCACATTGGCATCCGACTGGTAAGTCCATTTTGCTTTCACCGCAGGAAAACTGTCGTTCACTTTATAAGAAGGGCGTTCATAATTGTCCGCGGTGTAACGATGGTTTTCGAGTTTCACGCGGGCCCAGGGGGCTTTTGTTGCGATGCCGGGCGTCCGCTCCGAAAAGATCATGGAGTCGGTGCGCACATCCACGAGATTATAACCGCCATAGACTGCTTTGGCCCGCAGGTTGGAACGGCCCATTACGCCCGGTATGCCTTCAAAGTTCAATGCATGGTTACTATGACCATGCCCGCAAAGTATGGCGAGGGTGTTATGGAGTTTCAGGCGATCGATCGCTTCATACCAGTTATCGAGGGCGTTGTCGATGGGATAATGGTTGAGGAAGATCACAGGTTTGGATGGATCAATCTTCTTCAGTTCCGCGTCCATCCAGTTCACAGCATCGCGGGGAATATGCCCATCGCTCATGCGGACATATGGCCCGGACGCGCAGCCGAGAAAAACGATCCCGTTGTGTTCGAAGATGAATTTATCGCTGCCGAATACCTGTCCGAAACCCATGCCCCCGCTCTCACTCCAGCCGGCATCGTGGTTGCCGGGGATGATATAGTATTTCGGTCTGAGGCCGTCCAGGATCTGTTTGGCGAGTCTGATCTCGCTGTCCATGCCCAGTTCGGTAATATCGCCGGTGATCACTACGAAATCGATATCATTCATCTGGTTAATATCGTTGACCGTGCGGCGCAGGTCTTCTTCTGCCCGTCCATCAGGCGAGCCGACATGTGTGTCGGAGATGAATGCAAACCTGAACGGCTTCCATTGCGCATTTGCGTTGAAAAAAAGGAACAAAAAAAATAAAAACAGCCAATTACGTCTCATTTTGGGAAGGTAATAAATCTTTTCAGGTGGTACGGTTATTGAATATCCCAATATAGACTGCGGGGTGCGGATTAGCGGATTTAAGTGCGAAAGATTCGTGAGAATGGATAAATCCGCTCATCCGCAACCGGCCAGTCCCTAATTTTAGGGTATGAAAAAAACGGTAGTACTTGGCGCAAGCGATAATCCCGGCCGGTATAGTTATCTGGCCATCCAGAAATTGCGGCGTTACGGACATCCGGTGGTGGCCATCGGCAAAAAGACCGGCACTGTGGGTGATACCCCGGTGATCACAGAAAGGCCCCCGGAAAAAGAAGTCGACACCGTTACCCTTTATCTGAATCCCGCACACCAGAAACAGTATTACGATTATATCCTGTCCCTGCATCCCAAACGCATTATTTTCAATCCCGGCGCCGAGAACCCGGAACTGGAGCAACTGGCGGAAGTCAATGATATAAAGCCGATGGAAGCCTGTACGCTCGTACTGCTTGGAACCGGACAGTTTTAAATCCCCCGATCTTGTCAAATTATTCAACACTGGTATTCGCCTGGCTTGTGTTCGGGGTTATCCATAGTGTATTCGCCACCACACTTCTGAAAACGAGGGTCGAAAAATTAGCCGGTCGTCCATGGCCTTATTACCGCCTGACTTATTCCCTGGTAGCAGTGGCTACACTGGCCTGGGTGCTGCATGTACATTTCTCCATAACGGAATCGATCTTATGGTTACCGCCCTGGTTCGAAAAATTGCTGGCAGGCATTGCAGCGATCGTCGGACTGGTGATCATGTTCATCTGCATCAAAAAATATTTCATGTACCTGAGCGGCGTGGATGTGTTCCTCGATAAAAAACCTGCAGCGGGGCTGGAGCAGACCGGACTACATGCATATATAAGGCATCCGCTGTATGCCGGCACACTGCTATTCGTTTGGGCGATATTTTTCGGGTACCCCTATCTGAGCAACCTGATCAGCTGTGCGTGCATCACCATTTATACGCTGATCGGGATCTACTTCGAAGAAAAAAAACTGGTGAAGGAATATGGCGATAGCTATCGGTCGTATCGCGCACAGGTACCTGCATTGATCCCAAAATTCTGATGCCGGGCTAAAGCCCTGATCCAAAAGGCCGGCTGTATCCCCAGCTTAAAAGCTGGGGTTGATCGAAGGCATCACTGTGATGATAATTGGTTAATGAAAATCTCCTGTCTTGCCAGCGACGATCCATCAGCAGCCCTGAAACCCGCTATTGTTGCTTTATTAACCCCAGCTTTTAAGCTGGGGGCTGTACACGAAACCCGAACCGGGCTTTAGCCCTACGCGCCGCTACTTATCGACCGACCGCAGATGATATTCCTGTATCAGCGCGGGATTCTCCGGCGTCAGCGTGAAGCTCACCCAGATA
This sequence comes from Chitinophagaceae bacterium, assembly GCA_019247775.1. Classification (GTDB taxonomy): domain Bacteria; phylum Bacteroidota; class Bacteroidia; order Chitinophagales; family Chitinophagaceae; genus Sediminibacterium. Next base: position 10,732 of record JAFBAN010000075.1, read on the forward strand.
TTGGCCTTCTCTCCTTCCATGATGAAATGTCCGCGCAACTGGTTATCGGGGATCACAGGATTTATCTTGAGGATCCTGCCTGCTTTGGCGAATGCATCATTTGCATCTTTCTTCATCATATCGGTGAAATAATCGGCAAAGAAGTTTTCGGCAAAAATGCCCGAGTTCTCTGCATTATTGAAATCGGGCAGGAGTTTTACCAGTTCATCGCGGCGTTGGGTAAGTATGGATGAAGGCGGCAATTGCCGGGGTTGTAATCCCGAAAGCCTGATCAGCGTGTCGATCACCGCGTTGTTCGGCGGCGTGGTAGCCGCATAGGTTACATTGGCAAAAAGAATAACGCTCAGTCCGTATTCCGGCAGGATACGCCAGTTGCTTCCAAATCCCGGCAGGCCTCCGCTATGGGCTATGCTTTCGCGGCCCTCGCAGTCTTTTGTCCAGTTAAGACCATATGCATAGGCTGTTGTGACCGGGCACGCCCTGCCGCTGGGGTAGCGATAGCCGGTATTGAGACCGATGAATCGCCAGGGCTGGTGCATCTCGCGCACCGAACTGCGTTTTACCGGGCCTGATTCCGCATCATTCCTCACCGGCCAGGCGTTGAGATGGAAAGCCACATACTTGCTGAAAGATTCAATCGAAGTTATCATACCGCCCATAGCGCCATAAATGCCATCATGCAGCAGTGCCTCCTCACGCCAGTTATTGTTGAGCCAGCGATAGCCGTGCGCGAGTTGACTGGCCGGTACTTTAGTGTATTCCCATTGCGCCTCACCCATGCCCAGCGGCTGCCAGATATTTTTAGCGATGTATTCGCTGTAAGGAATACCGCTTACTTTTTTGATGATATAACCCAGCATGGCGAAACCCAGGTTGCTGTATTCGTATGCCACAGAGGGATCATTTGAGAACGAAATCCCTTTTTTGATCAGGGCTATAAGATCCGCATCCGTATCTGCCAGTTGACGGTCGCCCCAGGGATTATCTTCGGGAAAACCTGCCGAATGCGTGAGCAGGTTGCGGACCGTTATCTCCGGTGCATCGGTAGTCAGCTTTTGCGCTTTCATTTCGGGGATGTATTGAGAAACGGGGTCATCCAGCCGGAGCTTTCCCTCGTCTCTGAGTTTCAGGATGGCCATAGCCGTGAAACTCTTGCTCATAGAAGCGATCCTGAACATGGAGCTGGTAGTAGCCGGGATCTTTTTTTCGATATCGGCATACCCGCCACTGCCTGAATACACCAGCTTTCCATCGAGCACGATACCGAATGCATAGCCGGGAAAATGATTCTTCTCGGCATATTCACGGTAGATCTTTTCAACGATGGGAAAATAGGGCGCCAGTTTCCGGGCGCGATCCGTCTCGGTAAATTTCGGCGGCTGATAGTTCGCATTCGGGTTTTGCTGTGCGGATGCTGTCGACAGCAAAGCGCTTGCGATAAGACTGAAAATAATATTTCTCATAAAAATCCCTTTGTGGTATTCTGTGTGCCCTGTGCCTCTGTGGTAAGACCTCTGTACCTCTTCTTCACCACAGAGCCACAGAACACACAGAGGTTCACGGAGGGTTCAATAGGACACTAATTTCGCAATATATTGATGGAGCCGGTTTTTAGCGAGGAAGTTTTGTTCGAGGTCGGTGTTGAAGGGGATGGGCGTATCGAGCGAGGCGCAGCGCATCACCGGTGCATCGAGTAATTCGAAGCAGTGTTCACTGATCCAGGCGCCGATCTCGCCGCCGATACCGCCGGTAAGCGTGTCTTCATGCAGCAGCAATACTTTGCCCGTTTTTGCAACTGCTGCCCTGATGGCGTCGTAATCCAGCGGTAATAAACTACGCAGATCGAGGATATGCAGGGAAATATCCGGATGCTGCTCCTGGTACGCATTGGTCCAGTGCACACCGGCCCCATAGGTGATCACCGAAAGATCTTCACCCTCTCTTACCAGCCGGGCTTTACCGATCTCCACTTCGTAGTATGCTTCCGGCACCGCATCAGCTACGCTTCTGTACAAGGCTTTATGCTCGAAGTACATGACCGGGTTGGGATCGTTGATAGCGGCTATCAGCAACCCTTTGGCGTCCTGGGCAGTTGCAGGATACACCACTTTCAATCCGGGCACATGCGCAAACCAGGCTTCATTGCTCTGCGAATGAAAAGGGCCGGCCCCAACGCCCGCACCTGTGGGCATGCGGATCACCACATCGGCCTTCTGCCCCCAGCGGTAGTGCATTTTTGCGAGGTTATTCACGATCTGGTTAAAGCCTACCGTTACAAAATCAGCGAACTGCATTTCCATCACACTCTTGAATCCTTCCAGGCTAAGCCCCATAGCCGCCCCCACAATAGCGCTTTCGCAAAGCGGGGTATTGCGTACGCGTTCCTTGCCGAACCGTTGAACAAACCCTTCGGTAATTTTAAAAGCGCCCCCATACTCGGCAATATCCTGTCCCATCAGAATAAGATCGGGATGTTTCTCCATGCTCTGCGACAGTGCCTGCGAAACCGCATCCACAAAACGCATCTCCTTCATCATCAGTTCCGGATCTGAAGTTTGATCTTTCCCGGGATCCAAAACCATTACTCCAGACTCCCGACTCCCGACTCCAGACTTTTTTGCATACACGTCCCGGATCTCTTCATCCGTATCCGCCTTCATCTCTTCCGCCTCATACGCCTGTTGCAGTTCCGATTCGATATAGGCTTTGAATTCATTGCGGATATCTGCGATCTGCATTTCGGTAAGTGCATTTTCAGCTACCAGGTACTGTTCGAAATTTTTGATCGGGTCTTTACGGCTCCATTCTTCAAACAGTTCCTTAGGCACGTATTTGGTTCCGCTGGCTTCCTCGTGGCCGCGCATCCGAAAGGTCATGCACTCAACCAGGTATGGCTTTTTGTTTTCTATGCAATAATCGCGGATACCACGGATGGTATCGTAAACGGTCAGAATATTGTTGCCATCTATCTGCACGCCTTCCATGCCATATCCTTTCGCCTTATCCACCAAATTCTCGCAACGGTACTGTTCCGATACTGGCGTACTGAGCCCGTAACCATTGTTCTCTATCACGAATACCACCGGCAGATCCCATACCGCAGCCACATTCAACGCCTCATGGAAATCACCTTCGCTGGTACCGCCGTCGCCGCTGAAAGCAAGGGCAATCTTATTTTCTTTCCGTAAAGAGTAAGCGAGCGCTACCCCGTCTGCGATGGCAAGCTGCGGACCGAGATGGGAGATCATTCCGCAGATATAATGCGGCCGGCTGCCAAAATGGAAACTTCTTTCGCGGCCCTTGCTATAGCCGTCCTTATTGCCCTGCCATTGCATGAAAAGTTTGTGCAGGGGCATTTGTCTTGAAGTGAATACGCCGAGATTACGATGCAGCGGCATGATCCATTCATCGTGCTGCATGGCCAGTGTACACCCTACCGAGATCGCTTCCTGGCCGATACCGCTGAACCATTTGCTGATCTTTCCCTGGCGAAGCAATACCAGCATTTTCTCCTCGATCATGCGTGGCAGCAGCAGGTTGCGGTACATGAAAGCAAGTTCCTCGTTCGTAAGCTCTTTGCGGTTGAATTCCATGCCGACGGGGTAGGATTTTTTTGTCCGCCTAAGTTAGTGCTTTGTTGGGGAATTGGGGTGGGAGGCGGGAGACGTGAGGCGGGAGACGTGAATGGTGAATGGTGAAAGCACGGTATGTGTCGAACGTTTACTCAAATCTCACGATTCACGTTTCACGTCTCACGTCTCTCGATTCAATTCACGTCTCACGAAAAAGCCACCCGGGAAGGTGGCTTTCATCAAACTGTCGAAAATTTTTATTTATTGCTGGAGGTCTTGCTCAGCAAGCGAAGGATCTCGAGGTATAGCCATACCAGCGTTACCATCAGACCGAATGCGCCGTACCATTCCATGTATTTCGGCGCACCGCGTTCCGCTCCCTGTTCGATCATGTCGAAATCTAGGATCAGGTTCAGCGCAGCGATACCAACCAGGAAAAGACTGATACCGATACTGAGCATGCTGTTATCATATAAAAAGCTGACATTGACCCCGAACAATCTCAGGATCCAGGTCAAAGCAAAAAAGATCATGATGCCGAACATCGCCGTCAGCATGATAGATTTGAACCGTTCCGTGGCTTTGATGATCCGGAAATTATACAGGAAGAACATCGCGAAAGCGACTCCGAAGGTCAGCAGCACCGCCTGCATGATCAGGCCCGGATAATTCTTTGCAAATCCTTCATTCAGGATCGCCGAAATGCCGCCGAGCGCCAGTCCTTCCAGCAAACCATACAGCGGCGCCAGGTACGCGGCCCAATTGGGTTTGAATGTGATGGCCAAAGCTGCAATAAATCCGCCGATAAACCCGATGATCATGAGGGTCGACATCTGTCCGCGATTATTTTCCGCAAACAAATGCCAGTTATAG
>JAFBAN010000152.1 GCA_019247775.1 Chitinophagaceae bacterium
TATTTTTGCGCATGACCCGATGGCGTTTTCTGCTGCCGCTGCTGACCCTGGCCGCCTGCCGCAGCAATCCACACGATAATGCTCCCGGCAGCCCGCCGAAAAATGAAATCCCCGCCTCTGTGCAGGAACTGTACAAACAGGTAAATGCTAATCCCGACAGCGCCGGCCTGCGTCTGCAGCTGGTTGATGCGCTTGACAGCGCCGGCGCGGGCCCGCAGGCCATGGTACAGATGGATTCGCTGATCCGTAAAGACAGTCTCAATTACGGGTTGTGGTTCCGTAAAGCGCTATTGCAGCGGGATGCCAAAGACACCACAGGAGCTTTGCATTCTTTCCGCAACGCGATCCATATCTATCCCGCGGCTGATGCACAGTTGGCCGCCGCAGATCTCCTGGCTGGAAAAAAAGATGCAACCGCTTTGCTGCTGACCAAACAGGTAGCCGAACAGAGGATTGGCCGCGAGTACACTGCCCACTGCGATTTCATCAACGGCATCTACTATGCCAGGACCGGCCAGACAAAAAAAGCACTGGAATCATTCAATGCCTGTATCTATAATGATTTCAATTATGCAGAAGCCTACATGGAAAAAGGGTTTATTTACTACCAGGCAAAACAGTATAAGGAAGCGGTCCAGGTCTTTCAGACCCTTGTTAAGATCAGGAATACTTATGCGGATGGGTTTTACTGGCTGGGTAAATGCTATGAGACGATGGGCGATAAAGCAGCAGCCATTCCCAACTACCAGCGGGCATTAACGCTGGACCCTGGCATCAAAGAAGCTGCTGCCGCTTTGCAACGGTTGGGTGCGGGATGAGTAGAAGGTTTCGCTGGGAGCTCAAAAAGCAAAGGAGCTAAGGAGTAAGCTCCTGCTACCCTCATTCTCTCCTGGTCTCTTAGCGAAACACTCCGCGGTTCCCTGTCAAAGCTTAACTTTGCGCAACTATACCGAAACTGTATGCCGATCATTGCCCCTTCCCTGCTCAGCGCCGATTTCCTGAACCTGCAGAAAGACTGCGATATGCTTAACCGGAGCCAGGCCGATTGGTTTCACCTGGATGTAATGGACGGACGTTTTGTTCCCAATATCAGTTTTGGATTACCCGTGATAGAAAAGATCCGGAAAGCCACACAGAAGATCTGCGATGTACACCTGATGATCGAAGAGCCTGGCAATTTTGCGGAAGCATTCAAAAAAGCCGGCGCAGATGTGCTTACCGTTCATTACGAAGCATGTCCGCATCTCCACCGCAACCTGCAACAGATCAGATCGCTTGGCATGAAAGCCGGAGTGGCCCTCAATCCGCACACCCCGGTGCACCTGCTCAGCGATATTTTACAGGATATTGATATGGTGCTGATCATGAGCGTCAATCCCGGTTTTGGCGGTCAGCAGTTCATCAACCATTCGCTCGACAAGATCCGTTCGCTCAAAAAAATGATCACCGAAAAGAATCTTCCTACCCTTATCGAGATCGATGGCGGCGTAACGCTCAACAATGCAGCCTCCATCGTAAAAGCCGGTACGGATGTGCTTGTAGCCGGCAATACCGTGTTCAGATCCCAAGATCCCGAAGCCACAATAGCGGCATTGAAGAAATCCTGAAGACAGTCTGAGCGATAGCCCTGCGGTCCTTTGCGTTCTTTGCGTTACTAAATCCGCAACCCGATGGTAACGCAGAGGACGCAAAGGACCGCAGGGAACGCAAAGGAAAGCAAAGATTAATTGAAGGTTAATTTCCCAATTTCCCAATTCCAAAATTTTCCAATTCCCTACCCCGGCCTGAGTTTTGTATTATTCATTCTATCCACACCCTGTGCATAAGAACCGTTTGGTTCTGAATGTTATCTGGAATTACATTTGGAAAGGACGGGTTGGAAGTATGGAACCATATCTGTGAACCTAAAAAACTGACAAAAGTTTGACAGACACTATCATTAGCCTCGATTCCGTTAATCCCATCGAATTTTTTGGAGTGAACAACGGAAAACTTGATTTGCTGAAGAAGAAATTCCCATTGTTAAAGATCCTCTCCCGCGGGACACAATTAAAACTGAGCGGGGCCCCAGAACAGATTGAAACAGCAAAGGAAAAGATTGATCTCATCATCCAGTACCTGGAAAGGAATGGACATTTAAGCGAAAATTATTTTGAACAGATCCTCGGCGGCGACGATGCCGAAACGGTCGACAATTTCGTAGACCGTAACCCGAATGATATCCTGGTGTTCGGTCCAAATGGCAAGACCGTCCGTGCCCGCACGCAGAACCAGAAGCGGCTGGTGCAGGCTGTAGACCGCAACGATATCGTATTTGCCATCGGCCCTGCCGGTACCGGTAAAACCTATACGGCAGTTGCACTGGCCGTTCGTGCGCTCAAGAACAAGGTCGTTAAGAAGATCATCCTCACCCGCCCCGCGGTGGAAGCCGGCGAAAGCCTGGGTTTTCTGCCGGGAGACCTGAAGGAAAAGATCGACCCCTACCTGCGGCCTTTGTATGATGCGCTGGACGATATGATCCCGGCCGACAAACTTGGCTACTACATGAGCACACGCACCATCGAGATCGCGCCGCTGGCGTATATGCGCGGACGCACGCTCGACAATGCGTTCATCATTCTCGATGAAGCGCAGAACACGAACGATCTGCAATTGAAAATGTTCCTGACGCGGATCGGCGCCAATGCCAAAGCCATTATCACCGGCGATCCTACCCAGGTAGACCTGCCGCGCAATATGCGCAGCGGCCTGGAGAAATCAACGCGGATCCTCAAGAATATCGACGGTATCGCTCATATCGAACTGAATGAGGAGGACGTGGTGCGTCACCGCCTGGTTAAAGCGATCATCAGGGCTTATGATAAGGAAAAGGAAAGAGAGGATTCGGAGCATGGACATCGATAGAACGACAGCCTAAAAAATATGCATAAAAAAAACTCTCATTCGCTGAGAGTTTTTTTATGCATTAGTTTTCGCAGCCGGGTATCAGTTCTCTCCCAGTATCTCGTGTCCCAGCTTATCACGCTTCGTTTCGAGATATTTCCTGTTATGAGCATTCGGGCTCACTTCTATGGGCACGATCTCTACGATCTCCAGTCCGTATCCTTTCAGCCCCGCGCGTTTGCGTGGGTTATTGCTCATCAGCCTCAGTTTGGTAACGCCGAGATAACGCAGGATCTGCGCGCCCACACCATAATCCCGTTCATCCATCCCAAAACCCAGATGCAGGTTGGCTTCTACGGTGTCCATTCCCTCTTCCTGCAGTTTATAGGCTTTAAGTTTATTGATCAGTCCGATGCCGCGTCCTTCCTGGTTCATATACAGGATGAGGCCCTTGCCTTCACGCTGCACCATTTCCATGGCATGATGCAGTTGCTCGCCGCAGTCGCAGCGGAAACTGCCAAGTATATCGCCGGTAAAACAACTGCTGTGTACGCGTGTAAGTACAGCTTCATCTTTTTCCCAGGAGCCTTTGATCAACGCCAGGTGCTCGCCACCGGTAGTTTTTTCCCGGAAGGCCGCCAGGGTAAAATGTCCCCACTTCGTCGGCATATCTACCCGCACGAGTTCTTCGATCAGCGAATCGATCTTAAGACGGTAGTCGATCAGATCTTTGATGGTGATGATGCGCAGCTTGAATTTCTTCGCGATCTCCTGCAGTTGCGGCAGCCTCGCCATGCTGCCGTCTTCATTCATTACTTCCACCAATACGCCCGCGGGTTGCAATCCGGCCAGGCGGGCGAGATCAACGGCGGCTTCGGTATGTCCTGTGCGGCGCAATACCCCGCCATCTTTGGCGATCAGCGGGAAAATATGACCGGGCCGGCCCAGCGCAGAAGGTTTGGTTTCGGGATTGATGATAGCCTGCACCGTTTTGGCGCGGTCATGCGCCGAAATACCGGTGGTAGTTCCCTCGCCTATCAGGTCTACCGAAACGGTAAAAGCGGTTTCATGCAAGGATGTATTGGAAGACACCATCGGCTTCAGCTCCAGCTGCCTGCAGCGCTCCTCGGTCAGCGCCATGCAGATCAGTCCGCGGGCTTCCTTGCTCATGAAATTGATGGTTTCAGGCGTTGTATGTTGAGCGGCGATAATAAAATCACCTTCGTTCTCGCGGTCCTCATCATCTACTACGATCACCATTTTTCCATTCCGGATATCGTCGATCGCATCTTCAATTCGGTCTAACATATAGCTTAGTTGTGTTGCAAAATTAACCCCGTCCGTCTTACAAAACGGATCACCGGGTATTTTTTACCAATAACGCAAACAATTATCACGGTAAATTTTCACGGTAAATACCCGTTTCACGATGAACTTCCTGCCGTTCCTTAGCTTCTGAAACGGAATACGATGAAATACTGCGAAAGGTTTACTGCGTTCTTTCTGTTGCTTCTGCCCGGCATCAGTTTGTCTGCACAGACCACCACCGGCAATATCGGGGGCATTATCAGGGCAGCTACCGGTGAAAAATTATCCGGAGCTGTGATCAGGATCAGTTACGAGCCCGCAGGCATCAGTTATTTTACCCAAAGCAACCGCCAGGGATTATACCGCTTCGATCATCTGCAGGCCGGCGGACCTTATACGCTCGAGGTTTCTTTCATCGGCTTCGCCGCCGAAAAAAAACAGGGCATCCGGTTGCCGCTGGGCGAACACATGATACTCGATATCACGATGCAGCCGGCAATCACCCTGCTCCGGGAGATCATGGTATCGGCCCGGAAAAAAGAGCATGCGCCGGCAACAGGACGGCTCGTTATCGATAAAGAACGGCTGGCATTACTGACAGGCGATGGCAAGAACATCACCGATTATCTTTTCCATCTTCCGCAGGCAAGAATGATCCCGGGCAATGAAGGCGCCGTTTCTTTTGCGGGACAGAATAACCGGTACAACGCCTTTTTTATCGACGGTGCGATCAGCAACGATGTATTCGGACTGGCCGCATCCGGAACCAACGGCGGGCAGGCCGGCATTTCTCCTCTGCCGGTGGAAGCGATAGAACAGTTACAGGTGAACCTATCGCCGTACGACGCGTCGATCGGCAATTTTACCGGAGCCGGCATCAATGCGATCACCCGATCGGGCAGCAACCGCACTGAATCATCGCTGTACCATTATTTAGCAGCGGGAAATATTCATTCTTATGTGAAGGATCTTAGCGCATCCTATCACGACAACCGTTACGGCCTGCGCATGGAGGGACCGCTGAAACGCAACCGCTGTTTTTATTTTCTGAACATCGAACTGACAAGAGAATTGCGTCCAAAGTTATTCGACCCGGATACTTATACCGGGCAGCTGACTGCGGATCAGCTCTCGATACTGGCGGCAAGTCTCCGCTCCAATTATAAATACGATGCAGGCAGCATATCGAACAGCCCTGAATGGTTGTATGCAGCCAGAGCAGTAGCCCGTACGGACTGGAACCTCAGACCGGGAAGCAACCTGGCCGTAAGCCTAAGGTATATGGAAGCCACCCGCATCTTCAGCAACAGCAGTACGGCCACGACCATTCATTTCAGTAATGATGCTTTTTCATTGCAGACACGCATGTTGTCGGCTTCGCTGGAATGGAGGAGACAATGGAAGTCTGATCTGAGCAACCGATGTATACTCACTTATACCGGCGTACGGGATGACCGCGGCCCCAGCGGAAAACCGTTTCCGCGGGTACGCATTTACGACGGCGATGCCTCGGTGCTGTTTGGGACCGACAACAGCTCTACGATCAATCTGCTCGTGCAAGGGAACTGGACATTTTCCGACCAGCTGCACTGGTCTTCCGGAAAACATCTGTTCGGCGCCGGTATAGATGCCGAGTACAACCGGGTACGCAATGCATTTATCCAAAACAGTTTCGGCAGTTATTCCTACTCTTCGCTCGGAGATTTTTTATCGGATGGCAGTCCTTCATCTTACCAGCTGGGCTTTTCGCGGATAGACAGTTCGCAGGACGACCGGATACAGGGCGCGGCAAAATTCGGCATGCTACGAAACGCCGTATTCATCCAGGACGAGATCCGCATCTCCCCGAAATGGCGGATCAGTATCGGGTGCAGGCTAGACAGCTACCGGTTCCTTACATACCCTTCCGTCAACGCCGGGCTCAACGATTCGGTACTGCCCGTTATCTCCGGTTTTTACGAACTGCATAGGGCGGTATCCGGAAATCCCGTGTCGATTGCGCCAGCTGTTTCGCCGCGATTCAGTTTTCAATACAGCGTATCTGCCAGAACACAGCTCCATGGCGGACTCGGTATTTTTTCAGGACGTATACCGCTGGCATGGCCCGGCGGAGTGTATCAGCTGAACGGACTGATCACCGGCAGTTATTCCGCCAGCGGCGCCGGCCTCAACCGCATCCATTTCAGAGCGGACGCATACCGACAGTGGCTTCCGGCAGAAACCGGATCAGTGCTGAACAATATACCTGTGAACCTGGTCATTCCTGATCTGCGGATGCCTTGCCTGCTTCGCGGTTCTGCAATGTTCGATCATGATTTTTCGAATGGCTGGAAGCTGATCGTGGAAGCCATGTTCAGTAGAGACCTGGCTTCTGTCAGTTACACCAACATCAATCTGGCGCCTCCCACGGATCATGCCTCCGGCGCAGACAACAGACCCGTGTACACCATCATTAACGATGGCCGGATTCCCATCAGCGGCGGCAATCCATACGATTATATTATTCTGCTCGGCAATTCAAATAAAGCATTGGGCTGGGCCTATGAGACCGGCAGCAGTTTACGCAAACTGCTTTTTGCAGGAACGGTATTGGAGATCAGTTATCACTACGGGCTTTCCCGGGCCATTACCGACGGTACCAGTTCGGTAAACAGCAGCCAATGGCGAACAGTTGAATCGGTGAACGGAAGGAACAACCTCAGCCTTTCCAATTCCGATTTCAGCGCCGGACATAAATTCAGCGCTTGGTGCAGCAGTTCATTTAAAAAGGGCAGAAAAAGTATCTCACTGTCGCTCAGCTACACCGGGCAGTCGGGCAGTTCTTTCAGTTACGTATACCAGAACAGCATCACCAGGGACGATGGAAAAAGCGGAAGCTATGACCTCATCTATATCCCCAAGTCCACCGAACTTGCTGCTATGGAATTTTTACCGAATAAGGTGAGGAATATGCTGTTCACTGCGGCGCAGCAGCAGGAAGCGCTGGAAGAATATATTCGTTCAACGCCTTATCTGGCAGCAAGGCGGGGCAGCTACGCGGAAAGGAATGGGAGCCGTACGCCCTTTATGCATGAACTGAATCTTAAACTGGCTGTGGGTATGGGTGCATCGATCAGCAGGAAGACTTACCGGTTTCAATTCAGCATAGAATTACTTAACCTGCTCAATTTGATCAACCCTAATTGGGGGCAACGATTCATACTGCCTGCCGATCAGTTGCCGCTGATCGAATTTGCCGGGTTCAGATCTGCTACCGATCTAACCCCGCAGTTCCGGTTCGATCCCGGATTACTGGCCTTATCTTCCTGGAAAAATTACGAAAGCTGGTCGCCGGTATATGCTTCTCACTGGAACTGCCGTTTGGGGCTAAAATTTACATGGTGATAAAAAGATATATGATCTTTCCATTATTTCAAACTTGACTGTGCGTTTCTGACAAGTTTTTTCGGCATTTTGTCCCTTGAAAATCAGTTGTTTTATCCACCTAACTTCTTGATTTTTCCCCATTCTAACCCTTTATTAACAAAGTTTCGAAAACCCGCGGTTCTACGGGTCAGAAGTGGCATATTTGCAGCATCTAAAACTATGTTTATGCGAATGTTCAAGAGAATTTCGTTGGTGTTGACGGTGCTGCTGATCGCCGTTACATCTATGGCTCAGGTTACTACGAGCAGTATTACCGGCTCGGTCAAAACCACCGACGGCAAGAGTTTGGAAGGAGCTTCAATTACTGCAACCCATACCCCTTCCGGTACGGTTTATACAACAGTTTCCAACAGAAGCGGAAACTTTAACCTGCCTGGTCTTCGTACCGGCGGTCCATACACGGTTAAGATCGACTATGTGGGTTTGAAAAGTGAGACCGTTCAGGATGTTTACCTGGCCCTCGGCGAACCGTATACCGTAAACAGCATTCTTACCGATGCAACCAAGAGCCTGACGGAAGTGGTGGTGTTATCGCAGACAAGAAGGACGGGCATAGACAGAAACAATTCTACTACTGTTGTAGGCCAGCGTCAGATCGCAACCCTGCCTACCATCAGCCGCAGCATAACTGATTTCACGCGGTTGACGCCGCAGGCAAACGGCAATGGTTTTGCGGGCAGGGACGGCCGTTACAACAATACCATCATCGACGGCGCAAACCTCAACAACAATTTCGGCCTCAGCAGTGATCCTTTACCCGGCGGCGGCTCGAACCCTATCTCCCTCGACGCTATCGAGGAGATCTCGGTAAGTATTTCTCCGTTCGACGTGAAGCAATCCGGTTTTACCGGCGCAGGCATCAATGCCATCACTAAAAGCGGTACGAACACCCTGCACGGAACAGCTTATGGCTATTACCGGAATCAGAGCTATAACGGCCGCAATGTTGGCTCGGCTAAACTTCCGGAATTCACGCAGTCAACCAATAAACTGTTCGGCGGATCGATCGGCGGCGCGATTATCAAAAACAAATTGTTCTTCTTCCTGAACTATGAATCTGAAGAGAAAAGCGTTCCGGGTATCCCATTCAGTCCGAAGGGCGGCTCCGGAGCCGGTAACGTTTCAAATACCACGGTAGACTCCCTGAAAAAATTCTCTGACTACCTGATGAGCAAATATGGTTATGATCCGGGCGCTTATGATAATTTTCCAAATTTCCTTACCAAGAACCATAAGTTCCTGGCCAAGATCGACTGGAACATCAGCAATGTTCATAAACTGACGCTGAAATACAGCGAGCTTGTAAATACAAATGACCAGCAGCTGAACGCAAGTTCCATCCCCAATAACCCAAGCTTTACCGTTGTGGGCGGTTCAGGATCTATCAGCCGATTGCCGAACAACCGCTTCAGCCTGAACTCTATGGCATTCGCTAATTCCAATTATGGCTTTAAAGATGTGGTTAGATCAGGTTCATTCGAACTGAACTCTAATTTCAGGGGCAGATTTTCAAACCAGTTCCTGGCTACTATCACCAAAGTACAGGACACCAGGACTATCCCGGGTGGGACGGTGTTCCCTACGATCGATATTTTCAATAACAACGGCCAGAACTATATGAGCGCCGGCGCCGATCCGTTCACGAGGAACAATGATGTTATCAACGATATCTACAACTTCACCGATAACTTCACCTACTATGCAGGCAAGCATACCGTTACCGCCGGTTTAACTTACGAGTACCAGCGCGTGGGAAACATGTTTATGCCGGGCAGTGCCAGCTATTACGCTTTCAACTCGCTTGCAGACTTTATGAACAATAAAGCGCCTGCCGCCTATGCCTACACTTTTTCACTGGTACCAGGACAGGACGCTGTGTACTCAGCTAACCTGAAAATAGGTCAGTTAGGCTTCTATGCGCAGGACGAGATCAATGTTAACCAGAATTTCAAACTGACCCTCGGCCTTCGCGTAGACAAACCAGTATATCCTGAACAGCCGCTCGAAAACCCGAACATTACGGCATTGTCATTTTATGACAAGAACGGTGGTCTGACGCATTATTCAACCGGTAGCTGGCCCAAGGCAACGCCTTATTGGTCTCCAAGGGTTGGTTTCCGCTATAAGATCGACCAGGAAAACCTGGTGATCAGAGGTGGTACGGGTATTTTTACAGGACGTATCCCATTCGTATACCTGACCAATATCCCAACCAACAGCTCTATGTATCAGCAGAGCCAGCAGGTTACGACTGCATCTTTACTGGCAGGTTATCTTTTCAATCCCAACCCCGATGCTTACAAGAGCACTTTTACGCCAACACCTGGTGTTTTGGCGAGTGGTGCCAATATAGTAATGACCGATCCTGACTTCAAATTCCCTCAGGTTTGGCGTTCGAACCTTGCATTCGATAAACGTTTCGGAAAAGGCTGGTTACTGAGCATGGATCTCCTTTACACAAGGGACATCAATGCAGTAGTAATGCGTAATGCCAATCAGCGTCCAACGAATGGCACGCTCACCGGCCCTGATACCCGTCCGCGCTTCGTGGCAACTGCAGACCGGAAATTGAATGCCAGCATCGGCACCGCTATCGTGCTCGAGAATTCCGACAAAGGCGAGAGCGGTTCATTTACCGTACAGATGCAGAAGACTGCAACAAAGGGTTTCTATGGCAGTTTAGCGTATACATACAGTCACGCTGCCGAGGTTACTGCCAATCCTGGCAGCCAGGCCACTTCCGTATGGAACAGCAATGCAGCCGTGGGAACGCAGAACAGTCTTGAACTGTATTCTTCTCAGTATGTAATGCCGCACCGCATCATCGGTACGCTTTCATACAGAATAGAGTATGCGAATCACCTTGCTACAACCATTTCACTTTTCGGTGAGCTGAATAAGCAACGTAACTACAGCTATGTTTATAATGGCGACGTTAACAATGATGGCAACAGTTCTACAGATCTGATCTATATCACAAAAGATGTGCTGTTTGTTGCCCAGACCGCAAGCGGCGGTAACCCTGCGCGTACAGCGGCAGAACAATTAGCTGCATGGAGCCAGTTCATCGACAATACGCCGTATCTGCGCCAGAATTTAAACTCCTATGCTGGCCGTAACAGCGCATATCTGCCATGGCTTGCAAAAGTAGATGCAAAGATCCTGCAGGATATTTACACTTCTGTTGGCAAGAGGAAACACACCATACAGTTGTCTGCGGATATCCTTAACGTAGGCAACCTGATCAACAAAATGTGGGGAGTACAGCAGAGCGTTACTTCAAGCAATCCACTGGTGTTTAAGGGGTATGATACCAATGGACGCCCTACTTTCAACCTTCAGCAGATCAATGGTCAGCTGGTAACAACGCCGTTCCAGAACACACTGAGCATATTCAGCACATGGGGTCTGCAAATCGGAGCACGTTACATATTCTAATTGACCCTGCAATACTTAAAAAGGAAGTTGTATCACACAGCTTCCTTTTTATTTGTGATCGCAGGCTGCCTCGGCATTAAATAATAATTAATTAAACCCGCAGATCTGGCGACTTCAATTGGGCACGCCATATTTGCAACACTAAAAACTTAACTATGGGAATGACGAAGAGAATTTTGTCGATGATCCTGGTATTATTCGGCACCCTTACTGCGATGGGCCAGATAACCACCAGTAGCCTGACAGGGAGCGCCAGAACGGTTGCAGGACAGGGCTTGTCCGGCGCATCCATCAGGGCGGTCCACCAGCCGTCTGGAACAGTTTATGCTGCTGTTTCACGTGCCGACGGTGCATTTGTGATTAACAACATGCGTGTTGGCGGACCTTACCGTATAGAGGTCACTTACGTAGGTTATCAGCCGCAGACTTTTGATGATATAACGCTCAGGTTGGGGGAGCCCTATAACCTGGATGTGAAAATGACAGAGGGTTCAAAATCGCTTACGGAAGTGGTGGTATCATCAGCCGCAAGCAGAAATGCGGTACTGAACGCCAGCAGAACCGGTACCACAACAAATATCAATGCAAGGGCTTTCAGCAACCTGCCTACTATCCAGCGCAGCCTGAACGACTTCACGCGCCTGACACCGCAAGCCACTTCTACCAATACCGGAGCGATTGGCGGCGGTAACTCCCGTCAGAACTTCATTACGGTGGATGGTTCCGATTTCAACAACACTTTCGGGATCGGTGGAAACCTGCCTGCAAATGGCTCGCCCATCTCACTTGACGCGATCCAGGAATTGAGTATCAACGTTACCCCTTATGACGTGCGGCAATCTAATTTCATCGGCAGCGCCATGAATGCTGTAACACGTTCCGGGACGAACCAATTTTCCGGTTCACTCTACACCTACTGGAGAAACCAGAACCAGATCGGCAGCGATGCCGGACCTGATAAGGTGACGATCCAGCCTTCCGACTTCAAACAGTACGGTGGCCGCCTGGGCGGACCGATCATCAGGAACAAGCTGTTCTTCTTTGTGAACTACGAAACAGAGAAGACGATTACACCGGGTCAAAACCAGGTAGCTGCTACACCCAGCGCTCCTTATGGAACTGCTAATCCGAACGTGAGCAAGCCCACGGCTTCTGAGCTTGACGCTATCCGCGATTACCTGATGAAAAACTACAACTACGATCCGGGCATTTACCAGGGATACAGCAATGAAGCTCCCAGAAAAAAACTGCTCGCACGTATTGACTGGAACATCAGCGATAAACACAAATTCAATATCCGTTATAGCCAGACGGAAGGTAAGTCACCGAGCTTTGTAAGTACGTCAAGGTCTCCGCTTACAGCTTATTCGCTGAACAGAACGGCCAGCCAGGCATTGTGGTTTAAGAATTCCAACTATTTCCAGGACGCGAATTTCTATTCATGGGCAGCGGAGCTGAACTCCAACCTGGGACGTGTGGCCAACACTTTGCGTTTTACACTTACGCATCAGAATGATCCAAGAAGTTCTGAAAGCACTGTATTTCCTTTTGTAGATATCCTCGACGGTTCTGCACTGACAGGCGTAGGCACTCCGTTCACTTCGTTCGGATATGAGCCATTCACCTATGGCAACCTGCGCGATGTATCTACAACTTCTGTTATTGACTATGTAACCTGGACCAGTAAAAACGGCAGAAACAACTGGACGGTGGGTGGTCAATTTGATGTGAGCACAACTAAGAACGGTTTCCAGCGGTTTGGTACCAGCTATTACACTTTCCGCTCCTGGAATGACTTTGTTACCGGCGTGAAACCCGTTGATTATGCAATCACGTATTCCCTGACTCCGGGTTACGAGCAGGCTTTCCCTAAATATAAATTCGGACAGGCTTCTTTGTATGCGCAGGATGAAATGAAAGCGTCTGATAAGTTGCGGCTAAGTTTTGGTCTGCGTGCTGATCTCCCGATGTACCTGAACGTGCCGGAGATCAAAACCCATCCACTGGTAGAACCGCTGGTATTCCAGAATAACGAACATATCAATACCGGCGTATTGCCTAAAACAAGGCTGCTGCTCTCGCCCCGGATCGGATTCAACTGGGATGTTCGCGGAGACCGCTCCCTGCAGGTACGCGGCGGAACGGGCATCTTTGCCGGACGTGTTCCAACTGTTTGGATCGTAGCGCAATCGGGTGATGCCGGCCTGATCCAGTTCACACAGGTCTATGAAACCCCTACTGCAAACAGGAACAATCCGGCGTTGTATGTAACGCCTGGTCCTTTCAATCCTGACCCACGCGCTTATCTGCCTGCTACACCGCCTGCAGCAGGAACTGCAATTCCAAGCACCATCAGCGCCATTTCACCTGATTTCAAGGCGCCACAAACCTGGAAAGCGAACCTGGCCGTTGATTTCAAAATGCCGTGGGGCATGGTGGGAACCGTGGAAGGAATATATAACAACGATTTTGTGATCGCCAAAGGACGCAATCCGAATTTTGTTACACCACAGGCGCTGAATGTATCCGGCTATCCCGATAACAGGCCTGTTTATCCTGCAACTTCTTCGAAGTTCCTTTATGCGCTGACAGCCGCAGGTCAAACCGGCGGCACCAACGCTTTCAATCCGGTTGTACTTGATAATGCCAAAGGTGGCTACTACTGGTCACTGACCGGCCGCATCGAGAAGAATTTCAGCAGTGGCTGGTTTGCTTCTGTAAGCTATACGAAGAGCATGGCCAAGAATACTTTCGATGGCAGTGGTGACCAGTTGTTGAACACCTGGTCATTGACCCAGATCGTGAATGACAACAATAACCCGGAACTGAGTTATGCCAACTATGTTGTTCCTGATCGTATTCTGGCAACCGTTTCATACCGCAAGGAATACCTCAGGCATCTCGGTACCACCTTATCGCTGGTATTTGAAGGCTCTATCGGTGGCAGGTTTTCCTACACCTACGGTGGTGACTTCAACAGGGATGGTCAGACCAATGACCTGATCTACATCCCACGCGATGCAAGTGAGATCACATTCACTGACTTCACTTACAATGGTGTACTGTACACAGCAAAACAGCAGAGCGATATATTCTTCCGATACATTGAGCAGGACAAATACCTGAGCGCACACAAGGGAGAATATGCTGAGCGTAATGGCGCAACACTTCCGTGGCGCAACCAGGTAGACGTGAAAATCGTCCAGGACCTGTTTGTCAATGTTGGCGGCAAGCGCAATACCATTCAGTTTACGCTCGACATCATGAACTTTGGCAACCTGCTGAACAAAAACTGGGGACTGTTCAAGACCATTAATGCGTCAACAATACTGGTTCCGACCAACGCTACCGGTACCGGTACACTGTTTTCACCAGGCGGCACCGTGAAGCCAACGTTCCGTTTACAGACAGACCGTAACCAACCTGTTACGTCAACTTTCCGTAACACGGTTTCCGTATCGTCTACCTATTATATGCAAATGGGTCTCAGATATATTTTCTAGACAACTTAAGTATACTATAAAAAAAGCCTGGGCAAATTGTCCAGGCTTTTTTTATCCCGCTAAACGCTCAATGGTTCTTCCAACCCAACTCCATACTCCAAACTCCAAACTCCAGACTAACTTTTCCCCCACCCCCATTTCAAAAATGCCGGCATGGCTTTGCTCCAGGTGGCTACATCATGCATGCCTTCCTCGAGCTGCAGGTATTTGATATGCTCGTCTGTATAACCCTTGGCCTTGAGCTCGATGATCAGGTCGAGCGCATCGTCTATTGAATCGATGATGCCGTTCTTGTTGCGGTCGGCTTCCTCATCATGGGCGCCGCATTCGATAAAGAAACGCAGCCAGGGATGAAAAACGCCTTTACGCACCTGCAGGTGCATGAGCCTGTCCTGCTCATCGTCGTAGCCATCCTCATAACTTTTACGACGCCACCAGAGCGAGGCGCTGAACAGGCCTACACGCGTGAACTCACTGGCATGATTCCACACAATATCCATCGCGCTGAGGGCGCCGAGTGAAAATCCGGCAAAGGATTTATCGCGGAAAGAAGGAATATTATAGGTCTTCCGGATAAAGGGCAGCAGCTCGTCGAAGATGAATTTGGTATAGAGTCCCGCTTTGGCCCCCCGGCCTTTGAAATCGGCCGAATAGGCTGTACCGTATTCCATTTTCCGCACCGGGCCGCAGTGAATGCCAACGCAGATCACCGGATCGATCTTACCCTGACCCAGCAATTCATCCAACATTTCGTCGAAAGGCATTTTCGGCAGGTCCTGGCCATCGTTGATCAGCAGCAGGCTCACCTGGTCGGACTGGCCCACCGCTGCGGGCAGGTAAACATCGATCACAACATCCCTTTCAAGGTATTCGGAGTAAATCGTTTTCTGATCAACCAGAACAGCGGAAACCGGGTTGCTTTTTTCATCAGCCATGGCTCCAAAAATAGGAATAAAAATCCGGGCAGGCTGGCCGCTACAAATCCAAATTTAAAAACAACGGACTGGAAATTTGCTTAATTTGACTACTGTTATCCACCGGGCACTTATTTTTCACCAAATCCTTATTATGAAAAAGATCGGCATACTCTTCGGACAGGAAAGAAGTTTTCCAACGGCGTTTATTGAGCGCATCAACAGTAAGAACATTGATGGAATTACTGCGGAGGCGGTACGGATCGACAAAGTGATGCAGGGCGAGCCAAGCGGCTATGATGTGATCGTGGACCGGATCAGCCAGGACATCCCCTTTTACCGCGCCTTCCTCAAAAACGCCGCGATCTGCGGAACGGCGGTGATCAACAACCCTTTCTGGTGGAGCGCCGACGAAAAATTCTTCAACAATTGTCTCGCCACCAAGATCAATGTGCCCGTTCCTAAAACCGTGATCCTTCCTTCGCGCGATCTGCCGCCGGATACATCGGACCAGTCGTTCAGTAACCTGGCATACCCGCTGGATTGGGAAGGTATTTTCCAGTACGTCGGATTCCCCGCCTATATGAAACCATTTGCAGGCGGGGGCTGGAAAAATGTATACAAGCTGCACGACATGAATGATTTTTTTGAGAAGCATGCCGAAACCCAGCAACTCGTGATGCTGCTGCAGGAGGAGATCATCTTCGAAGAATATTACCGTTGTTACTGCATCGGCGGCAAGTACGTGCGCATCATGTCATACGAGCCGCGCAATCCGCATCACCTGCGCTATGTGGCCGATTTCAAACCTTCGGCTGAAAAGCTGAAGCAGATGGAGGATATCGTGCTGCGCATCAACCAATACCTGGGTTATGATTTCAACACGGTGGAACTGGCCCTGCGCGACGGTGTTCCCTATGCCATCGATTTCTGCAATCCGGCGCCGGATGCCGACCTCAAAAGCGTAGGCCAGGAGAATTTCGACTGGGTGGTGGAGACTGCGGCAACATTCGCCATCGAAAAAGCACAATCGAACAAACCGGGCATGGATAATCTTACCTGGGGCGAATATGTGAAACGCAGCAGCGCAGGAAAAAAATTGTATTAACCGAAACGGCATCCCGAAAGGTCAAAACTTTCAGGATACTGACTAAACTCCCCCTTCAGGGGGCCGGGGGGTATATGGCAAACGACTACAAACATTTTACGCTCGGTGTAGAGGAGGAATACATGGTGATCGACCCCGCTACCCGCGAGTTGAAGAGCCATGAGCAGAAGATCGTGCACGAGGGACAGAAAATACTCAAGGACAAGGTAAAGGCAGAGATGCACCAGGCCGTGGTGGAAGTAGGCACGGATATCTGCTGCGATGTGGACGAAGCATTCAAAGACGTGGCATCGCTACGGGGCAATATCGCCGCGATAGCCGGCGACCTGGGATTATGGGTAGGCGCTTCGGGCACACATCCCTTCAGCCACTGGGAAAACCAGCTGATCACCGACCATGTCCGCTACAACCAGATCGTGAACGAATTGCAGGAGGCAGCCCGCAGTAACCTGATCTTCGGGTTGCATGTGCATGTGGGCATGGAAGACCGGCGCATGGCCATTCATATCGCCAATACGGCCAGGTATTTTCTGCCGCATGTTTACGCCCTCAGCACTAATTCGCCTTTCTGGGAAGGACGGGATACGGGTTACAAATCTTTCCGCACCAAGGTATTCGATAAGTTTCCGCGCACCGGTATCCCGGATTATTTCGACAATATCGAAGCCTACGAGAATTATGTGAACCTGCTGATCAAAACGAACTGCATCGACAATGCCAAGAAGATCTGGTGGGACCTGCGCGTGCATCCTTTCTTCAATACCGTCGAATTCCGGATCTGCGATGTGCCGATGACGATCAATGAAACCATCACCATCGCTGCCCTGTTCCAGGCCATCAGCGCCAAGATCTACAAACTGCGCAAGCAGAACATGAATTTTATGATCTACCAGCGTCCCCTGCTCAACGAGAACAAATGGCGGGCAAGCCGTTATGGCATCGACGGCAGCCTGATCGATTTCGGAAAGGAAACCGAGGTGGACACCAAGTCCCTGATCTACGAACTGCTCGATTTTGTGGACGATGTGATCGATGAGCTGGGCAGCCGGCATATCATCAATTACGTGGCCAAAATGTTCGAACATGGCACCGGCGCCGACAGGCAGCTGAAGGTTTACCGGGAAACAGGCAGCCTGGTGAGCGTGGTGGACTATATTCATGATCAGTTCCTGCAGGCCTAACCCCCCGGCCCCCTGAAGGGGGAGTTAGGATGGATCCTGCCTTTTTTAACCATCCGGCCGGGGGGCCTACCTCCTGGGTCCGGCTTCTCAGTTCCTTGGTCCTCATACAGTTGGTCCTAAAAAGCCAAACTCCCCCTTCAGGGAGGCGGGGGGTTTTTTTGTTAAAAAAGCCCTTTTCCCGGGGCAACGAAGTAAATTGCCCGCGTATCTATATTATTGACCTAAACTACCAAACCTACTTAGGTGACAGAAGAATACCAACTAATCAAGGGCTGTATCGACCAGGACGCCCGTTGTCAGCGCATGCTGTTTGACCGGTATGCAGGCAAAATGATGGCCGTATGTCTTCGGTATGCCAACGATTCAATGGAAGCGGAGGATATGCTCCAGGACGCTTTTATCAAGGTGTTCCAGTATATCGGCCAGTTCAAGTTTGAGGGAGCTTTTGAGGGGTGGATCAGGCGCATCGTGGTAAATACCTGCATCCGGCATCTGGAGAAAAAGAAAATGCATTT
This sequence comes from Chitinophagaceae bacterium, assembly GCA_019247775.1. GTDB lineage: Bacteria > Bacteroidota > Bacteroidia > Chitinophagales > Chitinophagaceae > Sediminibacterium. The sequence goes on from JAFBAN010000152.1 coordinate 18,277, forward strand.
CAAGGATGTGGATGACAACAGCTATGAGGCGCCGGCTATCGGTCCGCAGGCTTATTCGCAATTGGGCGAGGGAGACCTGATGAAGCTGATCAGCCAGTTACCGGAAGGCTACCGGATGGTCTTTAACCTAAATGCCATTGAAGGTTACAGTCATGAGGAAATAGCCGTAATGCTGAATATTCAACCCGGCACCAGCCGCAGCCAGTTAGTGAAGGCGCGGAAGATGCTGCAACAACAAATCTTACAATTGCAAAAAGTTGCTGTATAGAATGATCGATAGTGAATTTGATGATTTCGCCAAAGGCAAGCTCGGGGACCATGAGGTTCCTGTGCCCGCTGGTCTCTGGAACAAAGTGGCGGATGGTCAGTTCGATCAGTTCATTGGCAGCAAATTAAAAGATACGGAAGCGCCTGTTCCGGCGGGTTTATGGGACAGGATCGCAGATGCCCAGTTCGACTCCTTTGTGGGCAATGCGCTGGTTGACCACGAAGCCCCTGTTCCGGCAGGCTTATTTGACAGGATCAGCGACACGCAGTTCGACAATTTTGTAGGTTCCAGGCTTGCAGATCATATTGCTCCGGTTCCTGCGGGCGCTTGGGACAGGATCGCAGACGGCCAGTTCGATCGTTTTGTAAGCGACAAACTATACAATTACGAAGCGCCTGTTCCTGCAGGTCTTTGGGAAAAGATCAAGCCTGAAGAAGACGATGATCATGGCGGGCTGGTATGGTTCCGCAGCCCGGGCAGGGCCGCAGCACTTGTATTGCTGATGATCGGTTTGCTGGGCGGTGGATATTTCTGGTATCGTCACACTACCGATAACCCGGCTGCTGCAGATGGTCAACAGACCACCGCGCCATTGAAAGCCAATCGTGGCCTGAACCCGTCGGGCAATACCACAGCCAATCCTGCCGCTCCCGATGCAGGCATCCAGCCGGATCAGAATGCCTCGGATCCCAACGCAGCCAATAAAAACAGCGCTCCCGGCGAACAGACCCCGGCTTCAAACGGGTTAACCGATCAGTCGCCAGCCAATCGCAATGGCCAGGCCGATCCTGCAGGATCAACTGCAACTGTGCGCTCAGGCAACCGCAGGGGCGATCGCGGCGGCGAGACGATATTCTCAGGAAACATACCTGCGAACAATGGCGGAAATCTTATGAATGGCGCCGTTTCCCGCCACTCCCGGAAAGAATTGCGCGCCGATCAGCCCCGTACCAATGGCAAACAGGACGATCAGACTGCAGTCAATACCAATACAGGCCTGCTGGCCCCGGTGCCTGAAACCGATAATTTCGGTTTTATCGAACCCTACCAGCAGAACCATCTCCATCCGGGCAGCACCATACCCACGGATCTTACCGGCAGCGAGGCTTCGTTCAATATGCTCGATAAAAAAGCCGTGGCCCATCATTACGGCCAGTTCAAAAGCGTGATCATTTGTCCGTCAGACAAGAACCGCAATACCGACTGGTTCCTGGAAGCCTATGCTTCCCCGGATTTCGCTTTCAGATCACTGACAAATAATACCGCCAGCCAGGCTTACCTGCTTCGGAAGGACAGCAGTGAGAGCATGCGGATAGGTTATACGGCGGGCATCAGGCTGGTAAAGCCGATCAATGACAATATCCTGGTGAAAGCAGGCGTGCAATACACCCAAATGAACCAGAAATATGTGTACCGCACCGAGAATGAAGTGAAGACCATCACCGTTGTTTCTACCCGCACCATTATCCGGGCCCCGGGCGATACGGTGATCGTGAGGGATACCAGCGTACTGCAGCAGATCGGCTTCAAGAACAATACGGTGATCAACCGGTTCCGCAGCATTGATGTACCGGTAATGCTGGGCTACCAGTTCGGCAATGAAGACCTGAAGATAGGCGTGAATGCCGGCGTGGTAATCAATATGTCATCCTGGTACCAGGGCGTGATGCTCGACAGCACATTAGCCACCGTGCCTATCACCAAGGGCAGCCCGAACATGATCTACAAGAACAAACTCGGGCTGGGCATCGTGGGCAGCATCAGCCTGGTGAAGAAACTGGGTGAGGACCTGCATATTTTCGCCGAGCCTTATTTCAGGTATAATTTATCGAACATGACGACCCCCAATGCGCCTTACAACCAGAAATTCAGTCTGGGCGGTATTGCGGTGGGTGTGAGATTAAACTTAAACCGCCAGTAACAGGCAACAATGAATGGAAGCACGGTATCTACATACTGAACCAGTGAAGCGAATCATGAAAAAGCTAGGATTTGTGGCGGTCTGCCTGTCAATGTTATTCCTGTCGGCCTGCAATAAGGAGTTGTCTGATAATTTCACCACCTATACAGGGCATCCCCTGAACGATACCATCTGGGTCAGGAACCTGCCTTCCACAGCGGCGGTACACGAACTGGCACAATTGCTGACGCCTGATATCATCGTGGACTCTTTCGAAACCAGCAAGGACACCACCCTGAAATATGGCGACAGCCTGGAAATCAGTTTTACGGCCGGATCCTGTGTAGGCAGCACCGGCGCCCCTGTTAGCGGCAAGGTAAAACTCGAGATCCTGCGGGTACGGAAAAAAGGCGATTTCATCAAAGCCTTCGTACCAACGTCCAGCAACGGCTACCCTATTGAATCGGCCGGTTCTTTCTTCATTCGCGTCAGCAAAGAGGGTAAAGAACTGGGGCTTGCGCCGGGCGCCTCTGTGAAGATCCGCTTCATAGATATAGAAGATACCAAATCAAATATGTGGGTTTTCTACGGACGCGAAAGCAGTCCATTGCCGGTCAGCGGCATCGATACGGCTTTCAGCTGGACGAAAGGGGACGATTCATCTGCAGTACGCCAGTTCCAGCGATCCGGACCGGGCAATTCCATTAAAGGTTACGAACTGTTCTCCAAGAACCTGCGCTGGATCAATGCCGACCGGTTCAATGATACCAGCAAACCGAAGGCCAAGATAACCGCCATTCTGCCGTTGAACTATACGAACAAGAATACCGCGGTATTTGCCGTGTTCACGGATCAGCGTACGGTGATGAGTATGAAAGCGGATTTTGCATCGCGCTCATTCGCTGCATCGAATATTCCACTGGGAACCAAACTCAAGATCGTTACATTATCGAGAATAGGCGACGATCTTTACCTGGGCACCAGGGATGTAAACGATGTGGGCACTTCGGTGTATTACCAGATCAGCCCCGAGAAGAAAAGCCTGAAAGATATTTTGTCCTTCCTGAACGGACTGTAGGATAATTAATAGTTAGTAATTAATAATTAATAATTGGAAGGCATCAGCCAGTATTCTAATTACTAATTATTAATTATTAACTGCCCTTCTTTATCGTTTGAAATCAAACAACGTTGCTGTAAACACAGCGCGCTCGCGCTTTTTGAAGATCACGCTCCAGTCGCCCTTGTAGCGCAATACTTTTGGAACGGTGAGTCCGTCGAATTTGGTCATTTCCACTTCCATGCTCACATCGAAATCGTAAACGCCTGCGCTGTAACTGAGTGAATAATTGCGCGCCAGCACTTCCAGGGTCTTCAGATCGAACCAGGTAACCATCTGGTCTACCACTACCCTATCGTTCTTTATATTCTCTTCTTTGGGTGCGATGGAGAACACATAAGCGAGCTCGCCATGGTATTCCTGGATATCGAGGCGGTAATCGTAGAGTTTGTGGGCGCTTTCGTCGTAGAGATCAAGCTTGTCGCCAATGAATGGGATACCGGGAATCTTTTTACCTGGATTGAAGAACAGCATTTTCAACTGCTCTTTGTGTTTTTCCAATCCCTTCTTATCGCTGGTAAGCAGGTTCTTTCCCTTCACGATATTGTTCTCGCCGCAGATCCTGCCTTTTGTAAAAAAAAGGCCTGCATATAATTCCGGCGTATTGTAATTGTAGCCGCCGCTCCGGTCGTAAAAATCGCCGGTCACTTTTTCTTCCAGCACATCCATCGTGCGGCAGCCATCGGCATGGTTCTGCCGGGTCTTACTGAACAGTGAGGCTTTTACACCGCCTTTTTTGTCCAGCATTTTTATATCGTTGTAAGAAGAGAATCCAAGCACGCGCAGGTTGCGGAACGCTTTATAGAAAGTGGTATCCTCCTTGATCTGGCTAAGCAGGGCCCTGTAATCGAAATTATTCCGCACCACCACTTCCGAAAGCGTGAACCGGTGTTCATCGATGATGACAGAAGTATCCTGTGCAGATGCGCCCGCGCAGCCGAGGATAGCGATAGCGAGGATCAGGCGCCTCATTTGGGGAACACCATTTTATAATCTACCTGCACTTTTCCTTTACTGATATCATTCAGCTTACCCTGCAGCAATTTCCTGCGAAGGGGTTTGAGATAGTCAATAAACAATTTCCCTTCGATATGATCGTACTCATGCTGGATCACCCTGGCCGTGATGCCGTTGAATGTTTCCGTATGCGGCTGAAAATGTTCGTCGAGATAAGACATGGTGATCGTTTCGGGCCGGTACACATCTTCCCTGATCTTGGGTATGCTCAGGCATCCTTCGTTGTACGCCCATTCATCGCCTTCCGCAGAATCGATATGCGCATTGATAAAAACTTTTTTCACGCCCGGCCCATCAGGATACAGGTTCTTTTCATCTTCTTCGAGATTGGCAAAGATCTGCTCGCTGTCCATCACGAACAGGCGGATATCCTTATTGATCTGCGGCGCCGCCAGCCCAACACCATAGCTCGCATACATGGTCTCCCACATATCCGCTATCAGCTCCTGCAGACCAGGATAGTCCGGCTTAATATCCTGGCTGACTTTTCTAAGCACCTGGGCACCGTAGGCTACAATGGGATAGATCATCTTGTCGGTATTGAAACGGGGCAAAAGTCGGTCAATTTTGGAATTTTGGATTGGGAAATTGGGAAAATTGGAATTTTGTTGCGGGGGTGGCGATCGGGAGGCGGCAATCGTGAGGCGTGAGACGTGAGGCGGCAATTGTCAATTGTGAATGGTGAATGTGAATCGATAAGTGCAGCAGGGCATGATCCTCCATCCCTCACCCATTCACCATTCACCATTCACGTCTCACGACTGACGCCTCACGTCCCACGCCTCACCCCTCACGGTTCCTCAAAAACTCCTGCAGCATCATCGTAGCTGCGATCTGGTCCACATTCTCCTTTACCCGGCGGTCCTTTTTCTTCATACCCATCTCTACCATGGCCCGCGACGCGAGTTTGGAAGTATAGCGTTCGTCTACTGTCTGGATCGGTATGGCCGGGAATTCCTTCCTGAGTCTGCCAATTGCAGCTTTTACAAGCGGTGTGGCATGGGTGGGTGTATCGTCGAGATTGAGCGGCTCGCCGATCAGGATCAACTCTACCTGCTCCTGCTGGAAATATTGTTTGAGAAAAGGGATCAGCTGTTTTGTCTCAACCGTTGTAAGGGCCGAGGCGATGATCTGCAACGGATCCGTAACCGCGATACCGGTGCGTTTGCCGCCATAGTCTATGCAAAGGATCCGTGCCAAGAGCGTAAAGGTACGAAATACGCAAGACGAAATACAGGATAGCCAACAGTTGAAAGGATTTCACGCAAAGGCGCAAACTTTCTTTGCGGCTTTTTGTCTTTGCGGCTTTGCGCGAAATTTTATCAGGAGCATGTCTAAGCCAGCATGGCCTTAGTTCACAAACATATCGGCTATCACCAGTATACCGAATACAACGCTCGCAATTCCGTTCGCGGTCATGAAAGCGATATTGACCTTGCTGAGATCATCCGGCTTAACGATGGAATGCTGGTAAATGAGCATGCCGATAAATACGATGATACCCACCCAGTACAGCCAGTGAAAATGGCCGTAAAGACCCGCTGCCACCACAAACCCGGCACTCAGCAGATGTAGTAATTCGGAAACCCGCAGCGCCCTTGATTTACCGAGCACGCCGGGAATGGAATACAATTGCTGCGACCGGTCGAATTCCACATCCTGCAAAGCATAGATTATATCGAACCCGCTCACCCAGCAGATCACTGCAAATGAGAACAGCAGCGGCAGCCAGGCAAACTCGCCGGTGACCGCAAGGTATGCGCCAATGGGTGCGAGCGATAGTCCCAATCCCAGCACCAGGTGACAAAGCGCTGTAAACCTTTTTGTATAACTGTAGAACAGGATCACAAAAAGCGCCACCGGCGAAAGATAAAAACAGATAGCATTGATAAAGTAACAGGCCACTACAAACAACACGCAGGAAATAATGGTAAAAGCCAGCGCACTTTTCGCGGTAATGACCCCCGAGGGTATCTCACGCACCGCTGTGCGGGGATTCTTTGAATCGAAATGCCTGTCGAGGTAGCGGTTGAAGGCCATGGCCGCGCTTCTGGCAGTAACCATACAGATGATCACCCAGAACAGCTGCCGGGTAATGAACCAGAATGCAAACCCATCGGTCAGCAGGTCTCTGTCCATCCCGCCAAACAACGCTCGCAATCCCAGCGTAAAACCTATCAATGCAAACGGCAATGCAAACACCGTGTGCGAGAACTTAACAAGACTCAGGTAATTCTTTACAGTTGCCATATAGTTTTATCTCTGCGCCTCCGCGTCTCCGGGTAAAAAAAACTCAGAATTTAGATTCAGACAATTTCCAGAGCACGATCCCCGCTGCCACTGAAATATTCAATGAATGTTTTGTTCCTAATTGCGGTATCTCGATGCAGCCATCGCAATGCTTCAGCACTTCTGCATCCACACCCCCTACTTCGTTCCCAAAAACGACGGCGATATTGCCATCGGGCGGTTCGAATTTTTCCAGCGAAATGCTGCCTTCCGCCTGCTCCACCGCAAATAACCGATACCCCTTCACCTTAAGCGCCGCAACAGCTTCCAGCGTACTGGAAAAATAAAGCCAGTCTACCGATTCAGTAGCGCCCAACGCCGTTTTATGGATATCCCGGTGCGGGGGCTGCGGCGTATATCCGCAGAGGCAGATCCCTTCGGCACGGAATGCATCGGCGGTACGGAAAACACTGCCCACATTATGCATGCTTCTTATATTGTCGAGCACCACCATCACCGGGTTCTTGCCGGCCTGTTTAAAATCGTCTACCGATAACCTGCCAAGCTCATCCATGCTCCGTTTTCGCATGGCGCAAAGGTAAACTCATCCACTCATAAATGGAACTGGGCAGAATGCATCAGATTCCTTAATTTG
>JAFBAN010000120.1 GCA_019247775.1 Chitinophagaceae bacterium
ATGCCAGCTTATTCAGCACAGCCACCGGCACCGGCTGGTTGTTGCCGATCAATGCTGTGGCCCCAGCCATACGGTAATATTTGGCGCTGACGGAAAGAAGCTTCCGCAATGCCTCATTGGCTGCCGGGGTTTTAAACGTCTTCAGCAAGCCGATCAATCCAAACAAGTTCGGCCGCGAGCCGTCGCTGTCCTGGCGGTACCCCGGCAGGATCGATCCTGTCAAGGCAATTGCATCCGACTGCAAAGCTGCCGAAGGCTTAAGGTAACCGCTGTCGAGCAAAGTTTTTGCCGTATTGGCGAGATCGATTCCCACGGCAGTGTCTTTCAGGAACGCAGCAAGCCCGGGCCAGACAGAAGCGGTAAGAGCAAGGCTGTCCGACAGGTTTGCGGTCAGCCGGTATGATCGCATTTCTGCAGGTACCGACAGTTCCATCAAACGCACAAGCGTTTCATAGCTGTGACGGGTTTTGATACCGCTCAGCATTTGCAGCGCCAGCGCTTTTTTATGCTCAGCCTTATCGACAGCAAAACGCCTGTACCGGGATGCGATAAAATCCGCCAGCTGGTCCGGAGCCTCATGCGCTACAGCCCTTGCCAGATCGCCGCTGATATCACCATACGTGTCCGGCTCATTCAGGTACATACTTTGAAAGTCGTCGAAAAGCCGTTCGAAGACCAGGGCGGTGTCGGCCACCGGAAAGCGCGCCTCCTTTACAAAGTTGCCCGCTTTGTACCGCTGCGTGGAATCCGAACTGGCCAGATCATCCAGCAATATTTTTGTTTTCGATACCGTTACAACAGGCGGCTTCGGATCGATAAGCCGGAAACTATTGAAGAACTGCTGTGATTCCGGATCGTATACAGCGGATCTTTCGCTGGACAGTACAAGTTTATAAACAATATTACCGGACAACAGCAGGCGCATCCTTTGGTAGAATTTGGTGCCGGGAGTATGCACTACCAGCTCGTAACCCTTTAGCGGACCATTGGATACCTGCTCTTCCGATACCAGCGACTTTTCGCCTTCATATGTTTTCAGGTATTTTTTCCAGAAATCATCTTCGGTTTTGCTCCAGCGATACTTGCTGAGTGTGTCCGGTGCTACCGTATAAGATGTAGCTGTAAGCGTATCGTAGGCAATTTCATTTTCACCGTCTTCCCCCAAATTCACCAGCTGGAAAGGAGCGGGTGCTCGGGCACTGAATGATCCGCCTCTGGCGGTCTCCTGCCGCCAGGCCCGTACGCCGGGCTCGATAAAATGAAATGACCGGAATATACCATCTAGCGAGGGGTGACCGAGACTGGTAGAATCGGCCGCAGTGAGCAGCAGGATATTCCGGTTGAACCTGACGATGGAATAACCGCGCATTTTTACGTTTGGCTGCTTCAGCGAAGTAGCAACGAATTCTTTCAGGGAAATACCATCGATCTCCCGATCTCTTACCTGCCAGTTAGCATATTCATTCTTGAACAGTTTGAAAGTTTCGGTATGGATCAGGCTGTCGTTCGTAATGTAATACCCTGGCCGCACTTCCTTTGAAAATATCATGATATAGGCGCCAATATTATTGTCGGCCCCGGTATAAGAAGAGATCAGCCAGTTTTTGTCTGTGACCGTACTCAGCTTAGCGTTGAAGTCCAGCTTTGCCGGCGAACTGAAACGCACACCCATTACCGAGTCCTGGAAAACGAATGCCTTATCGGTGCCGCCGCCCGCATTTTCCATTATTTCAAAGGAGTTCATGAAATGAAGCAGGTCTGCAGTTGAGCTGGTAGCCCGCGGTGTGCCGGCACTCATTACCATATAAACCGTTTTGTCGTGGAGGAAAAGCCGCAGGCGCAATTTGGCATCGCCGGATGAGTCTGTGTATTCTCTGCCCTCCACACCATTCACCATGACCTTTTTACCCGCAGTCCCTTTTTTTCCCTTGAACATTCCCCTCGCCATCGAGCTATATATGCTGTCTGCCGGGCGGTTGCCGTATACCACCGGCGCCGCCATCGACCAATAGGCAGTGAGATTGAAGATGTCGAAATAAAAACGCAGGTTTATCAGTCCCATTATCTTGATCGTAGCAGGATTGGCCGGGAAAGCTATCTTATAAGCGCCGGCACTATCGGTGTACTGCGTCCAGGGTAACTGCACTTCTTTTACCGTATAGCTGGAAGGGTCCAGTTTCCGGGCGGATATCACCGGTTCCACCGTAAATCCGCGCTGGCGAAGCAGGGCGATAACGCCGCTATCGCCGGGCAGATGGGCCGCGCCCACCGCAAAGAACATGGAACGGAATGCACTGAGGCTATCCATCCGCCTCGCCATCTTGTAATTCCGTTTGATCAGCAGATTATCCTTTTCGTTTTTGGAAAGGTTAGTCACCTGATCGATGGCGTCCAGGTCTTCCGCAGCATAAATATGTATCATCATTTCCATCATGCTGTCCGGCGAGCCGCCCCGGTCGCTGATGATGTTGACTACATCCGACTTATCAACCAGATCCTCCATTGCATTGAACTGGTCGCTGATATCCTCGATACCGCCCAGCCATTTCCCCTGCTTTCTTGCCAGGTTATACAGGTAAGCATCAACAAAGGTGGGCATCTCTCCTTTTTCCATGTACTCGGATACCCATTTATTCTTTTCACGGAGTATATCGCTGGCGTTGATATCTGCTGCAGGCTTGTTCAGTTTTTTTGCAACGGCGGCATTGTATTTCTGGTAGTCTTCCCTGCCAAGCAATTCGCGAAGGCTCTTCGACTTCTCGGTCTGGCCCTCAAAAAAACCGTTCATGAAATAAGCGCCCAGTTCATCAGGATTTAATTCGATGGCCAGTCCGCTGGTATGTTCGATGGCCGCGTACACAGAATCTGAAAAATGGAACAAACGTTTGTCGTTGAGATGCAGGGTACCGAACAGATAAGAGGGCGACTGCATTCCCTTACCGCTGATCCGCCACAATAAAGTATGTGGGATAGAAGATTGGGTAAAAGCGATATCCGCAGTCAGCAAACCGATAATCATCCAGACACAAAACACCCGGCGGTTCATAACAGTTAGTTTATGTAGAAAAAAATACCGGTAATAAAAGGGGGCGGCTACAATATACTGCGTTTTGTCATACGCTTCGTGTTCGTTCTACATGATCGATCTCGACGTATAAACATCCGGAAACATGTTTTTTTCACCCTATTTTTCAGAACTGGCGCTGACTGGCATAGTTTTCGAATCTTTATGGGAAATAATAGCCGATGACAAGGCCTTCTCCCCCCGTACAGCAGGCTCTGCAACTGCTTCATAGCATTAAGCCGATAACGCGTCCGATGGAAGCGTTCATGTCTGCCCATCTGCAGGTCCGTTCCTTTCAGCCGAATGAATTTATTCTGCGCAACGGAGAAACCTGCGATCACCTGAATTTTGTTGCAGAAGGATTGGTGCAGATATTTTCAGATGCGCCGGCCAAACCTGAATTACTCAGCAAGGAGATCTGCAACTGGTTCCTGATGGAGGGCGATCTCGTAATGTCGGTAGAAAGTTTTTTTGGTCGCACCCCAACCGACGAATATATCCAGGCCATAGAACCCACCACGCTTGTCAGCATCCGCTACGACGACCTGCAGGATGTGTATGCGGCTTTCCCGGAATTCAATTATCATGGCCGCATTCTTACACAGACCTACTACATCAAAGCCATCCGCCAGCTAAAAGCATTACGCTACAAACGTGCAGCCGATAGCTACCGGTACCTGCAGGTGCATTGCCCCAACCTGCTGCAGCGCGTGCCCGCCCGCCATCTCGCCGGCTACCTTGGCGTAGACGAAACCTATGTACGGGCATTGCATGCGAAACGCGAAACAGAGCGGATCAAACTGCAGCAATAATATTCAGTTCAGAAAAGGATTAATGGACTCCATCAGCGATTGCGCGCTCACCACGCCGCTCTGGCGCCATTTGATATTGCCCTCCCTGAACAGCAGCAGCGTGGGAACGCCTTGTATGTGGTAGGAATTTGCGGTTTGCGGACTCTTGTCAATATCGATCTTAATGATCGTGATCTTCTCGCCAAGCAACCGTTTTACCTGTTCGAGCACCGGTGCCATCATTTTACAGGGTCCGCACCAGGTAGCCGTGAAATCAACAAGCACGGGCTTGCCGGAACCGATCAGTTGCTCAAATGCGTTCATGGCAGATGTTTAATCGATCCACAAAAAATCCATACCGCCGCTCAGGACTTTTTATATTTCAGCGAGAGGATAACGATAATGATGTTCAGTATCAGCGATACGGCATTGGCGATGATGATGATAAGATCCGATTTCAGGATGCCGTATACGATCCATAGCGCTACTCCTGCAAACAGGATCCCGAGCATGGGCATGGACAGATCATCCGCTTTTTTTTCCTTCGCTATTTTGATGAGCTGCGGCAGCAACGAAGTAGCCGTACAGGCGCTGGCGGCAATACCTACGATATGGATCAGGTCTATCATAAAAAGGAAAGGTGTACTCCTTGCGGAACACACCTTTTTTGAATGCTTATCTCTTCACGTTTTTTAGGAAGATTTCCGCTAGGAAAGTTCGCTAAATTGTTAATAGAGAATCACCATTCTCTGTACTTATATAACTACGAATACTGTGCCAGCTTAATACTGCTGCAAAACAATTATCCTGATCGCTGCGATAGAGGGAAATGTGGAGCCAAATGGACAAACTACACAAAAGTATACGGCTCGCGGTCAACATGATGCGTACTCACCTGCAGGGTTTTCAGGAACTCGTCCATCACGGTACCGGTGAAATGAAGCTGCGCATCTAATGCGGTCTTATCGGCAGGATCGATCTTTTTGGCCAGCATGATCGTTCCATTGTGCACAATACAGAGATGCGCGAACAGCTCCGTTACTTTTTTTTCGGGGATAGGCGTTGCATAGCCGGTGATGCCGATACCGTAATGGCTGGTGAACAGCCGGCACACTTCGGTAGCCATTTGCACCGATACCTTTTCTGAAACGCAGTCGCAGTCGAGCGCATGGATCGGTTCAACGCAGAGGTGCCGGCATTTCTGCCCGAGATTGTAAGCCGTAATGCCCCCCTGGAAAAAAAGTGCCGCATCCGTGGCATTCGAAAAAGCAGCCTGCAATAATCCGGAAGTGACGCTTTCCGCTACCGCTACCGTCTGCTTGCGTTCCACCAGGATATCGCGGATCTGATCGAGTGTCTGTTTTGGAAATATCATCAGTGGCACAACAAAAAAAACTATGCCTGTGAACCGCCAACGCAATCGCTTACGCCATATACCTTTGCATGGCTATGTATAAAAAGAAGCCCGGTATAGATGTGATCGGAAAAATACTGGACGCGCTGTATGCCCATAACCCGGATGCCCTTTTTGTGATGAGCCTGATGCACCAGTACGAAGATCGTGGCAGTCTGAGTAAAAAGCAATTGCAGGGGCTGTACCAGAAAGCGCAGAAAGTAAAATCCATTCCTCCCAACTGGCTCGGCACACTCGAAGCGATCATTTTAAAAATGCCTACCAGGTACAAGTCCGAGGAACCGGTGATCGCGCAGCAGCAATCCGCCAAAGCCGAAAATACCGGGCGGCTGATCGGCGCCATACTCGAAAAATACCCGCAGCATAAAAGAGTGCTTTTTCTGAAAGCCAAATATGAGAATGGAGAGCCGTTGTCAATTCTAGAAACCGACGAACTGAAAAGGTTTTCAAAATTGCCCGGCGTAGCTGCCGTCGACGATCGCCCGGATCAGGATTGAAGCCCCGCCTCGCCACTATGGTAAGCCACCATCATGCGGATCTCTTTGTAACTGTAGTAGTTTGGAAGATTATCCTTCAGCAGCCTCAGGCTCAGCATCCCGAATTTCTCCATCGCCTTACGTATCATGATCTGTTTGTCTTTGGATACAAACTCATCCAGATCAAGTTCGCCGCTGGCTACATAAAAGCTGAGATGCCCCTCTACCGTAGTAACCGAAAGCGACCGCATAGCTGCTATCTCATCTATGGAATTACCCGCTTTGTAAAGCTCAAAGCTGGCCTGCCGGGTTTCACTGCTGCCTGTACGCGGTTTGCTTTCACGCTTTGTTTTTTTTACCTGCTTTTGTTCGATCTGTGTGGCCAGGCCGCGCTCATTGCAATAATCCTGCACCGGTTCCAGGAATGCATTCCCATAACGCTCGATCTTGAAAGCGCCGAAGCCGGAGATTCTGGAGAGCGCGGCTTTTGTGAGGGGCAGATAAGTGGCCAGGTCCAGCAGGCTGCTGTCGCTGAGGATCAGGTAAGCAGGCACATTTTCCTCGTGCGCCACCCGGTTGCGGATCTTTTTCAACTGCTCGAACAGTTCTTTCTCGTAGGCCAGCGGCTGATACACCACCGGTTCTTTTGCGATGACCGTCTGTACCGGAGCAGATAAATAAACTTTCTCGCCCCTGAACAAGACCGGCTCTGCTTTTTCAGTCAGCTGTAATATCGGGTAATCCCCACTTTGCTGCAGGTATCCGGCATGCAGCAGTTCGCGCACATAGTGCATCCATTCTTCCTTGGAACTGTCTTTACCGATACCATACACCGAGAGGTTTTTATGTGCGTCGCGGATCTTCTCACTGTTGCTTCCTTTGAGAATATCAACTACATAACGCATCCCGAATCCCTGCTTAAGCCGGTACACCGCGCTCAGGATCTTCTGGGCTACGATCGTGCTGTCCTGCAGTTCGGGCTTTTCGATGCAGGTATCGCAACTGCCGCAATAGTTACCCGCTTTCTCGCCGAAATAATTCAGGAGGTACTGGCGCCTGCAGGACCGGGTTTCACAGAACTTCACCATCTGGTCGAGTTTCTTCAGCAGTATCCGCGTCTGTTCGGGATTGTCTTCTACCTGTGCAAAATTGCGCAGCTTCATCACATCGCCCGCGCCGTAAAACAGTATGGCATCACTGGGCAACCCGTCCCGGCCTGCGCGGCCCGTTTCCTGGTAATACCCTTCGATATTTTTCGGCAGATCGGCATGCACCACAAAACGCACATTACTTTTATTGATGCCCATGCCGAAAGCGATGGTGGCTACCATGATCCGGATATCGTCTTTCAGGAACAGGTCCTGGCGCTCGTCGCGCACCGATTTTTCAAGACCGGCATGATAGGCTTCAGCGCTGAATCCATCCGAACGCAGATCTTCCGCCAGCGCTTCGGTGGCAGCCCTGCTTAAGCAGTAAATGATACCGCTGTCCTCGCCGTGTGTGCGGAGATAATCGACCAGCACCTCATAATAATTCCGCTTCTGCTTTACGTAGTAGAAGATATTGGGGCGATTGAAACTATTCTCGAACTGGCGACAGTCTTTGATATGGAGTTGCTCAATGATATCATTCCTCGTCACCGCATCCGCCGTAGCTGTAAGTGCAATAACAGGAACATTCGGGAATAATGATTTCAGTTGGCTCAGTACCCGGTAGTCTTTCCTGAAATCATGTCCCCACTGGCTGATGCAATGCGCTTCGTCTATCGCGAACAATGAAACGTTCAGCTCAGACAGGAAACGAAGAAATGGCAGTTCTCCACCCACCAGCCGCTCGGGCGCCACATACAACAGTTTCAGTTGGTTTTTGCGAAGCCGGTCGAAAATGGATTGCTGTTCCTGCGGGTGCTGGGTGCTGTTCAGGAATGCAGCGCTGATACCGTTCAGCACCAGTGCGTCTACCTGGTCTTTCATCAGGGCAATGAGCGGACTCACCACAATGGTAACCCCGGGCAGGCAAAGTGCCGGCACCTGGTAGCAAAGACTTTTACCGCCGCCGGTAGGCATCAGCACCATGGCATCTTTACCCTGGAGTAAGGTATGAATGATCTCCTCCTGGTTATGCCGGAAGCCGGAGTAACCGAAAACAGATTGCAGGATTTCATGCGGAGCAGCGATAGAAGCCATGGGTCCGCAAGATAAGCCGTCGGCGATTCATGCTAGCCGTATTTATACCCGAAAAACCGGGAATTTCCCCGTAAAAATGCCAGGGTTTTTATGTTCTTTAGCGGCACCAATCACCAACAACACTGCTTATGAGTATCGCCACCAAAAAAGGCCGGGGATGGCTTAAGGACATTCCTGACTTCCGGGACCAGAGCCCGCTTTCAACAGAAGTAACCGAAAAACAACACAGCAAAGGCATTTCCACACCGGTAAAGGAGATCCTGAAAAAAGTAGGGATGCCCAAGTCAGCTGCGAAGCCAAAAGCCGATGCCGGCAGCAGGGTAGACCTGCGTCAATGGTGTTCTCCGGTAGAAGACCAGGGGCAACTCGGCTCCTGCACCGCCCATGCAGCAATCGGTCTGTACGAGTATTACGAACGAAGGGCTTTCGGTAAGCATATAGACGGATCGCGGTTATTCCAGTATAAGGCAACGCGCAATCTTATTAAAAAGACCGGCGACGATGGCGCTTACCTGCGAACGGCAATGGCCGCACTGGCGCTGTTCGGCGTGGTGCCTGAGAAATACTGGCCATACGATGAAACCAAAGTATTTGAAGAGCCTTCTGCTTTCCTGTATTCCTATGCCAAGAATTTTAAAGCAATCAGTTATTATCGCCTGGATTGTTTCGGCGTAACCAAGCCCGATCTGCTGGTGTCTATCAAGGACCATCTTCGGCGCGGGCTGCCGCTGATCTTTGGTTTTACCTGCTACACGTCTCTCGACGATGCCGACCATGGCAAGATCCCTTTTCCCGATAAAAAAGAAGACACCGATGGCGGCCATGCAGTGATGGCAGTTGGTTATGACGATAAAATGAAAATTATCAATCCCAACAATAAAGACATAGTCACCACCGGCGCCGTGCTTATCCGCAATTCCTGGGGCGATGGCTGGGGCGAAAAAGGCTATGGATGGCTCCCCTACGATTACATCCTCAAAGGCATCGCCGAAGACTGGTGGGCGATGACCAAGGCAGAGTGGATAGATACGAATCAGTTTGGATTGCCGAAAGGCTAACCCCCCAACCCCCTGAAGGGGGAGTTAAAAATTCTTCCTTTAAAGACAGTCATAAATAAGAATGACTGTCTTTTTTATTAAGGCATATTGGCTCCCCCTTCAGGGGGCTGGGGGTTGGGGGATGGATTATAGTTCCCTCACCCAGATATTCCGGTAACTCATCGGGTTACCTCCATCCAGGCCGTGGTCCTGTAATACCAGTGGTTCTTTGTCGCCATGCTTATGGTATTCGGGTTTACCGATCCATTCGGTGTGGCCTTTGATCTCTACATTGTTCTGCACCAGTATGCCATTGTGCAGTACGGTGATCCTGGCAGGTGACTGTACTTTTCCGTCGGCGTAAAACCTCGGCGCGGTGAAGATCACATCGTAGCTCTGCCATTCGCCGGGTTTGCGGGAAGCGTTTACGAGCGGGATATGCTGTTTGTAGATACTGCCGGCCTGGCCATTTACATAAGTGGGATTATCGTAAGAATCCAGTACCTGCAGTTCGTACTGACCCATGAAAAAAATACCGCTGTTGCCGCGGGTCTGGCTTTTACCCGCGATCTTGGCAGGCTCGCGCCATTCGATATGCAACTGGCAATCGCCAAAAGCCTGCTTTGTTTTGATGTTGCCCGATCCTTTCACCACCGTTAATGCCCCGTCCTTATCGATGACCCAGCCGGGTGCTGAACCGTCTTTTTCTTTAACCCAGCTGCCTGTGCTTTTGCCATCGTACAGAACAATAGCATCCGAAGGCGCATTGCCGGGGTTCTTTCCGGGAGTTACCATTTTCGGTACCGGCTCCCAGATCTCGGTTTTGGCTGACTCTCGTACCAGGCTGTCCTGGTTCTGTCCAAAAGAAAAATGACTGATAGATAACAGCAGGATCGCTGTTGCAAGATTTTTTTTCATGTGATTGCTCGTTATAGAATAAAGTTAGTGGAAGCGGAACAATTTCAGCGTGTGCGGGATACGCTTTGCGAACTTTGCGGTCCTTTGTGTTCTCTGCGTTACCCTAAAAAGCTATTAGTAACGCAGAGAACGCAAAGGAGCGCAGGGAACGCAGAGATTTTTACGCTGTTTTCTTGATCGGCATCCGCACCGTTCTGCCGCGCATGGGCGAATCCGTTCCTTCGGGGAGGTCTTCAGCCTGGAGTTCTATGCGGCGGGTGATATCGGTGAGGGAGGTAAGACGCTGCACGGTGTACGGGATCGTATCCAGCCCCGACACGAATTTCAATACATAAGTGTAGATCCCGATCAGGTTACCCGCCAGCACTGTTGTGCCCGACACGCTGTTGGTCACCACCAGCGAAATACCGATAACGATCATCACCAGCAATTCCATGATCCCGAAATTCCAGGCTTCCTGGTCGCTGATGCGGACCTGCCAGTGACGGAGATTATTGAAATGACTGTAGATCGCTTTGCGGTCGCCGGAAGAGATAATGTCTACCTGCTTTTCCAGTTCATCATTTTTCAGGCGGTTCAATCGACGCATGCGCTTCCCATAAAAATAACTAAGCGCCATTACCGGCACGAGTATGGCGAGGCAAAGCAGCACAACCGAACGGTCGTAGAAATAAAGAAGAACGATAGAGCCGAGCAGGTTATAGGCAGCTTCCATCACATAGATCAGGTCGAACTCCAGGAAATCCACGAACTCGCGGGCCAGCGTGGAGTGCGCGCTCAGCCTGGACACATCCGACTGATCGATCCGGCGCGACAGGAACCTGGTAACAAGCGATGTGTAGATCGCTGAATAAGTACGGGTGTCATAGCGATGACGCAAGGTGCCGATCACCAGCCAGGCCAGGTGAACCACTGAAAGCAGGATCAGCCCATGATAACTTCCCTTGATCAGGTCATTCACCGCCATTCCCAAAAAGAAGGGACGCAACAAAGCGCCCAGCATCTCTACAGAGAATAGCAGGTAAGTAAGCACCAGACGCGGCCGGTGCTGCTGCATTAGTTTTTTGAGAATCTCAAACCTGGACATAAGTCCTCCCTAACATTTTTGCACACGGCAGTATTACCGGGTGCGGTCAAAAAACACGAGTCTGGCTACACTTTAATGGGAAAGTAGTTTGACTTCAAAAAAGGGATAATGTTTAAGGCCGGGTGTTATTTTCCCGGGCAGTAACCGAATTACCGGGCTTTCCTTTGATCAGCCCCTGGCAATTGGGCGCGCCGCAGCGGCATTCGAAGGGCTCCATACGGTCATCCAGGAAGGATGCATAGTCGAGGGTTAGTTCCTGGCCGGGAAGGATAGGTTTCAGGGCTACCACGTTCAGGCCATCATAAGCAGTATTGGGTTCGCAGCTATGGTTTTGAGGAGCCCATGCCGACGGATCGTTATCCCAGAGCAAAAATACTTCATTGCTGACCGGGTACGCGTATCGCCGGAAGATTTCTTTTTCGTTAACAGACCAGTTATTTTCTACATATCGGCGGGTAATCAGGCGTTGCGACCGTTCTTCACCGCAAAAAATGATCTCTTTTGCAGAAATTGGCCGGGTAGCATAGATCCCATACCCGGAAATCGCGTTTCCGCGAATTATATATTTTTTTTGAATGTGTTCGTGACGGGCGATCCCCTCGGCAATGATATGCCGGAGAAAGCCGGCCTGGCCAATCCCGTCATATTTAAGTATATAGTCGGCCGAACCCTCATACCCATCGCGGTAGAAGACAGAGCAGGTGAAATTGATCTCCAGGAAATAAAGCCGGCCCTGCTCATCCATCCTGAAATCGAGCCGCGCATAGCCGGCCCCGTTGAAGCCCCGGAAAATGCGCTCGGCAGCATCCCGCAGTTGT
>JAFBAN010000199.1 GCA_019247775.1 Chitinophagaceae bacterium
CCCCAAACTCCAAACCCCAAACTCCAAACCCACTACTCCAGACTCCTCACTCCTCACTCCAGACTTTCTCCTGTCCTGGTGGCGTTTTTTCGGTTGCGAGGTCTGTGTTTTTACTTTGCAGCCCGTCGAAGGCCATGGCAGCTGGGACGGGCAGCAGTGCTTTGGTGAGTTGCCGAGGCAGAGCGGGTACAAAGAGCAGATAGCGGTGCTCACACGCGCAACGATCCGGACCGGTAAACTGCGGCGTTTCTGGAAACACGCGGCGCAGGCCGCTCCGGCTCCCGGTATTCCGGGATACAGGGGTTCAATCGGCATCGGTGAGATGCCCTGGATCAAACAGGCCACGTTCAGTATCTGGGAAAGCAGCCAGCACTTGAAAGCCTGGGCCTACCAGTCGGCAGCCCATTCCGATGTTATCCGGAAAACCCGCAGCGAAAACTGGTATAGCGAGGAAATGTTCGTTCGTTTCGCTATCCGCAGCGTGGCGGGCACTATCCGCGGCGAAAACCCTTTGGAAAGAAAAGCGTAAATTTGCAGTAGCTATGTTCAATGCTTCCGCGATATCGATGCCAACTCCTCATTTTGCATGGATGTACCGCGGCCTGAACCCGATGCCGGATCACTGAGGCAGACGGGATCTATATAAGCCCTTTTATTTTTCAACTCAACTCTTATGGTCATGGATAAGATATTATCCGTTTCTTCCGAAATAGGTACCCTTAAACGTCTACTGGTTCACAGCCCCGACAGCGGGCTGGGTAAGGTAGTACCATCGAAAGCGCAGGACTGGCTTTTTGAAGATATTGTTCACCTGGACACGATCCGGAAAGATGAATACGATTACTATACAAAGGTCCTGCTCTATTTCCTCGATCCCGAAAAGATAAAAGGCAGGCTTAATACGGTGGATGCGGTTGAAGCGAACCGCGATTTTTATAAGCCGGAGAGCAAGCATTTTTTCCGTTCCGATAAAGTGATCGAGCTGCAATGGCTGCTGGCGGATATACTCGAGGACCGTGAAACCCGGGCCAAACTGGTGGCTTCCGTGTGCGCGGTAGAGAACTGTACCTGGGAGATCGAGAACGGACTGCAGCACTGCAATCCAGTAGAACTGGCTAAGACCTTTGTGTCTGGCACCGATGACCGGAAAGACCTGCTGTTCCCTCCCATCCCCAATTTCATTTTCACCCGCGACCTGGGCATCGTCATCAAAGACCATGTACTGCTGAACAAGCCTGCGAAAAAAGCGCGCACCAGGGAAGCTCTGCTGATGAAATATATTTTCTTCCATCATCCGCTGTTCAGGGATTACCAGGATAAGGTGATCGAGATCCCCGATTCGCATCATGGTTTTCTCTTGCCCAAAGAAGATGAAGAACGCAAGATCACCCTCGAAGGCGGAGATATCATGGTAGTGAGCGACAAACACCTGCTGGTGGGTGTAAGCGAACGCACCAATTCGGAAGCGGCAGTCCGCATCACCAATGTCATGTTCGAAAAAGGTTTGATGGATAAGGTTACCATTATCCGGATCCCCAGAAAAAGGGATTACATGCATATCGACACCATTTTTACGCAGGTGAAAAGAGATGTATGGGTGATGCTCGGCAATTTCTCCCGCAATGCGGTCCGCAACCGCGACGGCAGTTCCATCGAAAAAATAATGGAGCTGAAAAAAGAGGAGAAGATCAGAATACTGCAGTTCCACAAGAAATGTCCGGACAATCCTGTTGCATTCGATACACTGGAAGACCTGCTGGTGGATATCAGCTGCAACGATCTCGGCTGCGAGCATGAAACCAGGTTTATCTACTCCGGCAACAATGAGTTCCCTTATAATGCCCGGGAGCAGTGGACAGATTCCTGTAACCTGCTGGCTTTAAAAGAAGGCGTGGTACTCGGCTATGACCGCAACGACAAGACCACGGAAGCTTTCAAGAATGCAGGGTTCAGCATCGTTCATGTAAAAGACCTTCTGCAGCAATTCGAGAGCGGCGAACTGGAGCCATCGGCTGTGCGCGATACCCTGGTATTGATGCCTTCGGCCGAATTATCCAGGGCGCGGGGCGGATTTCATTGTATGAGCCTGCCGCTCTGGCGCGAGACTTTGGGCGTTTAATCAGTAAAAATCTAAATAGCAATACCCAAACACTTAAAATGCAGTCCACTTCGCATGTACTAATGATCAAACCAGTGCAATTCGGCTACAACGCGGAAACAGCGGTCAATAACCGGTTCCAGTCGAAAACAGCCGGCGCCGATACCCAGGCCGAAGCTTTGCGGGAATTCGAAAACCTGGTAGCGCTGTTGCACGCGCAGCAGGTGGATGTTACGGTGGTAGAAGACAGCCCTGAGCCGCATACGCCCGATTCGATCTTTCCCAATAACTGGGTTTCTTTTCATGAGAGCGGCAAAGCCTATCTCTATCCCATGTTTGCCGTAAACCGCAGGCAGGAGCGCAAACAGCAGGTGCTCGATGCGGTTGCAGAAAAATTCATGCTGGAACAGACAGTCGATCTTTCCAGCTATGAAGCGAACAACAGGTTCCTGGAAGGCACTGGCAGTATGGTGCTCGACCGCGATCAAAAGATCGCTTATGCCTGTTTGTCGCCGCGCACCGATCTTTCGGTACTGGATGCATTCTGCAACCGGGAAGGCTACCGCCCGGTTAGTTTTCACGCCCTGGATGCGGAGCAACAGCCGATCTATCATACCAATGTGATGATGTGTGTAGCCGACACCTATGTGGTGATCTGCCTGGACAGTATCCCTGATGCAAAGGAAAAACAGCAGGTAAGCGAAACGATCACCGCCTCGGGGAAGCGGATCATTACCATCGATATGCAGCAACTTTCGCATTTCGCCGGCAATATGCTGCAGTTATGCGATGCACAGGGACAGCCGCTGCTGGTGATGTCGACACAGGCATTCGACAGCCTGAACGAAAATCAACGGATACAATTGGAACGATACAATCGCATCGTTCATACAGATCTGGGCATGATAGAAAAAAACGGGGGCGGAAGTGCCCGTTGTATGATCGCAGAAATATTTCTTTCTCCTAACGTTCGTTAGCATACGAACACTATAAAAATTGATTTTATACGATCACCGGTAATTGTGTATAAAAAGCCGGAACCCGCACCGATATTGACATGCGGGCTATAGCAGGCGCGGAATCAGAGCTTTGTTGTGCAAAACATTTGTATTTCACTGCTTCATTGGCCCGATCATGATTACGCAATCGTTGCCATTTATTCTCAAATGCTTATTTTTGAAGCTCGTGTAGCTGATACACACCCACATTTACGATTGCCCAGGCCGAAATTCATCGCATAAAGAGAATTGACCCATTACAATGTCTGCAAAACAAGTTACAAAGATCGGAGTACTTACTTCTGGGGGTGATTCGCCGGGTATGAATGCCGCTATCAGGGCGGTGGTTCGTACGGGGATCTATCATGGCCTGGAAATATTCGGCGTGATGCGCGGCTATGCCGGCATGATCGAAGACGAGATCATCGGAATGAACTCGCGGTCCGTGGCCAATATCATCCAGCGCGGAGGCACCATACTCAAAACAGCCAGAAGCAAGGAATTTTTTGAATACGAAGGCCGCAAAAAAGCTTACGAGAACCTGAAAAAAAGGGGCATCGATTCGTTGGTGATCATCGGCGGCGACGGCAGTTTCCGCGGCGCCCAGAAATTCAGCAATGAATTCGATATCCCCTGTATCGGACTTCCGGGCACCATCGACAAGGATATCGCCGGCAGCGATTTTACCATCGGATTCGATACCGCGGTAAACACCGCTGTGGAAGCGATCGACAAGATCCGCGATACGGCCGATGCGCATGACCGGCTTTTCATCGTAGAAGTGATGGGCAGGGATGCCGGTTATATCGCCCTTCATAGCGGTATTGCCACGGGAGCGGAAAATATCCTGATACCGGAAACCAAGACCGATATCGAGGAACTGATCTCTTCACTCACCGAAAAAGAGAAAAGAAAAAAACTGGTGAACCTGATCGTGGTGGCCGAGGGTGATGAATTCGGGGGAGGCAATGAGATCGCCGCCATCATTAAAGACCGGCTGCCGCAGGCCGATACCAGGGTATGCATCCTGGGGCATATCCAGCGCGGCGGTTCGCCGAGCTGCCTGGACAGGCTGATCGCGAGCCGGATGGGCTACCATGCCGTAGAATGCCTGCTTACCGGTAAATTCAATGTGATGGTGGGCATCCTGAACAACAAACTCCATTATACCCCGCTGAACAGCGCAGTAAAAGCTAAACAGAAAATTTCGGACGATTGGTTCAAGATCGTGAAGATCCTGGCCAGCTAGTGGCAATCCCTCATTGAATAAACGCTCTTAAGAAAAGAAGATGTCAAAAAATCTCGATAAATACCTGCACAAGAATATGGACCGCAGTGCGGGCGTAGCCCACATGAACCACCGGACCAAGATCGTGGCTACCGTAGGACCAGCCTGTGATTCATATGAAAAACTGCTGGAACTGGTGAAAGCCGGCGTGAATGTATTCAGGCTGAATTTTTCCCATGGCAGTCATGAAGACAAGCTGAATATCATTGAACATATCCGCAATATCAACAAGACCGAGCCCTATAATATCGCCATACTCGGCGATCTGCAGGGGCCGAAATTGCGGGTAGGCGAGATCGAGAACAATGCGCTGGAAGTGAAGATCGGCGACGTGCTCACCTTCACGAACACGAAATGCATCGGTAACCTGGAAAAGATCTATGTATCGTACCCCAACCTCGCAGGCGATGTTACCATCGGCAACGTGATCATGATCGACGACGGTAAGATTGAAGTGAAAGTGGCCAGCATAGAAACCAACGGCGATGTGAAAGTGCTGGTGACGCTGGGCGGCATACTTTCTTCCAAGAAAGGGATCAACCTGCCCGATACCAAGATCTCCCTGCCTGCCCTTACCGATAAGGACCTGGAGGATCTCGAATTCATCATAGAACAGAAATGCGACTGGGTGGCCCTGAGTTTTGTGCGCAGCGTAAAAGACATTGTGATCCTGCGGGAAAAACTGAATGCGAAAAAAAGCAAGACCAAGATCATCGCCAAAATAGAAAAGCCGGAAGCGCTGTTGAATATCCGCGATATCATTCTGGAGAGCGATGGTA
>JAFBAN010000210.1 GCA_019247775.1 Chitinophagaceae bacterium
GCCTTGCTGTTGCTGGTGGGATTCATCATCCTGCGCGGACGGCTGCCGGAGCTGCTCAAACGCATCGTATCACCGCTGATCATCGCCTTCAGTACCACCAGCAGCGAAGCGGTCTTCCCGAAACTGACCGATGAGCTGGAGAAATTCGGCTGCAAGGACAAGATCGTCGCGTTTATTTTACCGCTGGGATACTCGTTTAATCTCGACGGCAGTATGATGTATATGACTTTTGCGAGTATTGCCATTGCGCAGGCATCGGGTATCCATCTCGATACGGGAACGCAGCTCACCATGCTGCTGGTGCTGATGCTCACGAGCAAGGGCATTGCCGGCGTGCCGAGGGCTTCGCTGGTAGTGGTACTGGCTACCTGCTCTATGTTCAATATACCCCCGGAGGGTATTGCACTGATATTGCCGATCGATCATTTTTGCGATATGTTCAGGACCGGTACCAATGTGCTGGGAAATGCGCTTGCCACCAGCGTGGTAAGCAAATGGGAAAATTCACTGGGACCGGCGAGGACCGAATAAGAAAAAATTATGTTAGCAGATATCCTGTTGCAATCTGATTTTCACTGGAGCCAGCTTTTACAGCCACAGTTCTATATCGAACATGGCGGGCTATGGCTGATCCTGTTCGTGGTATTTGCGGAAACGGGTTTATTCGTCGGCTTTTTTCTGCCGGGCGATAGCCTGCTCTTCGTTGCCGGCATCTACAGCACCAATATCGCCAATGCACTTATCGCCAACGGCAATGAATATTTCGACCTGGTGCTGCTGCTCGTGCTCATCTCGCTGGCAGGTATTGCGGGCAATGCAGTGGGCTACTGGTTTGGAAGAAAGGTTGGTCCCACCATGTATGAATGGCGGGAGAACCTGCTGTTCAAACGAAAATACCTGGTGCAGGCGCACGATTTTTACGAGAAGCATGGCGGCGGCGCCATCGTTATAGCCAGGTTCATTCCGATCGTGCGCACATTTGCGCCCATCGTGGCCGGCATCGTGAGGATGAATGCAAAAAAATTCATTTTCTTCAATGTGATCGGCTGTGTGGCCTGGGTATTCAGTATGCTTTTCGGCGGGCATTTTTTGCAGAAATGGATCCTTGCCCAATTCGGTTTCGACCTGCGCGAGCATCTTGAAGTGATCGTGCTCGGCATCGTACTCGTAACCACCGCGCCTGTGCTGATCAAATTATTATCCAGCAGGGTCAAATCTCATCCGCCACAGAACCGTGTATGAGCACTACACAAAAACAGATCGCTGTTTTTTCGGTGCCTGTGATCGTAGGCGCCCTGGGTTTCTTTGTTGATATTTTCGATCTGCTGCTGTTCGCCATCATCCGGAAGCCAAGTCTGCAATCGCTGGGGTTATCGCCGGAAGAAGTGTTGTCGAAAGGTGAACTGATCATCAGCCTGCAGATGATCGGCCTGGTGATCGGAGGCATCCTCTGGGGTATGATGGGCGATCGCAAAGGCCGGCTCAGCGTATTGTTCGGCTCCATCATTCTTTATTCGCTCGCTACCATCGGCAACGGACTCGTACAAAACGTAACGCAGTATACCTGGCTTCGGTTTATCGCCGGTATCGGGCTTGCCGGCGAACTGGGGGCCAGCATCACGCTGGTGAGTGAAATGCTCCCGAAGGAAAAAAGAGGTCTTGGCGCTTCTGTCATTGCCTGCGCCGGGGTGCTGGGATCGATCTCCGCTTATTTTACGTACAAACTTTTTGGCGACTGGCGTATGTGCTACTATATCGGCGGAGCGATGGGCTTGCTGCTGCTGTTCCTCCGGGCCAATGTGATGGAAAGCGGGCTGTATGCGCAGGTAAAAAAAGAAGCCGTATCGCGCGGCAATTTCCTGATGTTATTTTCCACCAGGGAACGTGCCTGGCGGTATCTTAAAGGCGTACTGATCGGCTTACCCACCTGGTATGTGATCGGACTGCTGATCACGTTCTCGGATAAGTTTGCGCATGAGATGGGAATAGAAGGTGTGGATCCCGGTAAGGCGGTGATGTATCAGTATGTAGCGCTCGTATTCGGCGATCTGTCTGCCGGCCTGCTCAGCAATTACCTGAAAAGCCGGAAGAAAGCCTGGTTTATTTTTTTCAGCATCATGTGTGTGTTTGCCGTATTGTATTTTCTCCAGGGTGGCGGCCATGGCAGTGTAACTACCATGTACCTGGTTTGCGGCGGACTCGGGTTCGGCGCGGGTACTTCGGTGCTGTACATCACCATGTCGGCCGAGCAGTTCGGCACCAATCTCAGGGCTTCCAGTGCTATTTCCATTCCGAATGTGGTGCGCGGGTTTTTGCCGCTGATCATCTTACTGCATCGCGGACTACGCAATCTTACCGGCGATTATATTACCGGCGGCTGGATGACGGGCCTCGTGGTAATGAGCCTGGCCTGCATCGCTGCCTGGATGATGAAAGAGAGTTTTGCAAAGGATATGGATTTCCTGGAAACCTAAGGCTAAACCAATATTATGAACGCAAAAAAATATGGAATACTCTCCCTGCCGGTGATCGTTGCGGCGCTGGGATATTTTGTAGACATCTACGACCTGCTGCTGTTCACAATCGTGCGCGAACCCAGTCTGCAGGGAATCGGAGTGCTACTCACCGATAAGGCCCAGGTATTATCAGCCAGTACGAAGATCATCAACTGGCAGATGGTAGGATTGCTGATCGGCGGCGTGATCTGGGGAACGATCGGCGATAAGAAAGGAAGATTGAGTGTGCTGTTCGGATCGATCGCCCTGTATTCCATCGCCAATTTTCTTACCGGTTATGTGCAGACTGTTGACCAGTATGCCTGGGCAAGATTTGTAGCAGGCGTTGGCCTGGCGGGTGAACTGGGAGCGGGCATCACACTGGTGAGCGAACTGCTGCCGAAAGAAAAAAGAGGCGTGGGTACATCGCTGGTGGCAGGTATCGGTTTATTCGGAGCCGTATTCGCTTATTTCATTTACAAGTTCACGAACGACTGGCGCCTCTGTTATAAGATAGGAGGGGGATTGGGAGTGTTCCTGCTGGTCTTGCGGATTTCGGTGGCGGAGAGCGGCATGTTCAGGGAGCTGAAGGGTCAGAATGTGCAGCGCGGAAATATCCTTATGTTCTTTACCAATGCAACCCGCTTCAGAAAATACATGCTGGCGATATTGATCGGGTTGCCTACCTGGTACGTGATCGGCGTGCTGGTGAATCTGAGTAACCGTTTCGCGAAAGAACTGTACGGCGATAGCCATGTAGAAAGCGGCCGGGCAATTATGTATGCTTATATCGGCATCGCCATCGGCGATATCCTGATCGGCCTGGTGAGCCAGTACTATAAAAGCCGCAAAAAAGCTTTGCTGATCTTTTATCTGATGAGCATTGTATTCCTCGCATTATTCTTCAGCAGAATCAATGGCAGCGATAGTATGATGTATCTGATCTGTGCATTGCTAGGTTTCAGCACCGGCTTCTGGGCGATTTTCGTAACGATGGGCGCCGAGCAGTTCGGCACCAATCTGCGGGCGACCGCCGCTACTACCGTTCCGAATATGGTACGGGGTGCGCTGCCGCTGATCAACCTGATGTTCCTGAACCTGTTCCAGCAGAGCTGGGGCTGGAGCCTGTTGAAAAGCGGCATCATAACGGGAGTGATCGTGATGGTGGTAACCTTGATCGCTTTCTACTTTACCGAGGAGACCTTTCATAAGGACCTGAACTATGTAGAGCTTCCTTAACAACTTCCCTGGCTGCTCGTTAAGAAATTTTTACCGCAAAGACGCAATGGCGCGAGGCTACGCGAGGAAATGCATCGTTACGTACCCTTGCGTCCTGACGCCTTTGCGGTTGATCTGATCCAACCGAATAACCAAAGCGCATTGATCCAGTCATGGCAACGCAGGAATTAGTATTATTTTCGCCCGGTGTTGCCGATCGAACATACCACCAAAGCCCCCAAATTCCTGATCATCCGGTTCTCTTCCATCGGCGATATCGTGCTCACAACGCCGGTGGTCCGCTGCCTTAAGCAGCAGGTGCCCGGCGCGCAGGTCCATTTTCTGACGAAACGCAGTTTCCGGCCTATTCTTGAAGCCAATCCGTATGTCGATAAGATCCAGGTACTCGACGGCAGCTGGGACCTGATGATACACCAATTGAAAGATGAAGGATACGACCAGATCATCGACCTGCATCATAATCTCCGTACCCTGCGCATTAAAAAAGCGCTGAGCAAGGTGCCCGCATTTTCCTTTCGCAAACTCAATTTCAAAAAGTGGTTGCTGACCGTTCTTCGCATCAACCTCCTTCCCGGCTTTCATATTGTTTACCGGTATCTGGAAACCGTAAAGCATTTAAATGTGGTGAACGACGGCAAGGGACTGGATTATTTTATTCCGGAAAAAGAAAGGACGTATGCCAGGGATCTTCCCACTTCACATCAGATGGGATATATCGGTATTGTCATCGGCGCAGCGCACAATACAAAAAAACTACCGGTGCATAAATTGAAAGCGTTGTGCAGCGCCATCAACTACCCGGTAATATTGTTAGGGGGCCCGGAAGACAGGCCGGCTGGCGCAGCCATTTCAGAAGAAGACCCCATCAAAATATACAATGCCTGCGGCAAGTTCAGTTTGCATGAAAGTGCAGACCTGGTAAGAAATGCCCAAACGATCATTACGCACGACACCGGTCTCATGCATATTGCTGCGGCTTTCAAGAAGCCGCTGATAAGCGTGTGGGGAAACACAGTTCCTGCTTTTGGTATGGGTCCTTATTATGGCGATGCAGCGGCTGCTAATGAGATCTCGGAAATAAAGGGTCTATGGTGCAGACCCTGCAGCAAGATCGGCTACAGAAAATGTCCGCTCGGACATTTCAAATGCATGGAACTCCAGGATACCGGGCGCATGGCTGAAGCAGCAGTTACAGGTATCCGCAAAAAGGAATAGCCGCTGTATCTGATACAGCAGCTATTCCTGTTATTTCAACCGGGTTACTGTTTAGGCTTATCTGCCTTCATCAGTTTTTTGTTCAACCGGGTGTCTTTCTTCTCCATTTTTTCTTCTTTCTTGGCAGCCTTGTCATCTTTGCCCTTCGCCGCTTTCTTGTACATCTTGTCCTCTTTCTTGTCTACTTTGTCGGATTTCTTCCCGGCTTTGTCCAGTTTTTTGTCTGTTTGTGGGGTCTGAGCCAGGGCTGGCATCACGAAAAACGCCGCGAGAACGAGGGCTGAAAAAATCTTTTTCATAATTTTTTGAATTGGTTTAATAAATAACTGGCCGGCAGTTGGCAACGGCCGGAGTATAGCTACAAAACCTGTTCCAGCCCTGCCCCTAACAACAAGGCCTCCCGAAGGAGGCCTGTATTTCAATGAGATAGCTGATTATTTGATCCGTTTCGCTTCGCTTTCCAGGCCGGTCTGGCGCTGGCGGGCTGCAGATACCTGGCTGCTGCCGAACCGGTAAGTAAAGCTCAGGCGCACAGTCTGGCTCTCCCAGGAACCGTTGCCCCTGATATACAATCCGCCGAAATCGCTGGTAGCTGTCCAGGGGCTGGTATGAAAAATATCTGTTACGGATACTTTCAGGGTAGCTTTCTTCTGCATCAGCTGTTTCTGGAAACCCAGATCGAGCCCGCCCTGAGATTTGGTTTTCCAGGTAGCGCCCCATACCGAAGGACCGCTGAACCAGCCGCTCAACTCCGCTGTATAATCATTGCCCAGCGTGAAGGTCTGCTGCATATAAGCCCCGTACATCGGGATCTCGGTATGCACATGATTGGCGCCGATCTCGCCGTCGAAGATCTGGTAGTTGAACCAGGCATTCGCATAACCGTTCCACCATTTGGCAAACTTCAGCGGCGAACCGATGCTGGCGCTGAGTATCTGCTGTGTGGCCAGGTTTTTCTGCTGCACAAAAGTGGCGTTATTGGTCGTATCCGTTGTTTGCGTTGCATAGTCTTTTACATGACTGTAACCGATGGTGGTATTGAGCATGTAGTTGAAAGTATGCGTGAGCTCGATATTATTGGTGTATTGCGGACGAAGGAATGCATTGCCTTTTTCGTATGTGAGTTCATCCAGTTTATTCTCGAATGGATTCAGGTCCTGGTAAGTGGGCCTGTCGATCCGCCGGCTGTAGGTCAGGTTCAGCGTGTTCTTCTGGTTTACCGTCCAGGTAACAGCCGCGCTGGGGAACAGGTTGATATAACTCCTTTTTACCCTGTTGTCAGCCTGTACCACACCGTCGTCCCTGGTCAGTTCGCCGTCGCTGTTGGTCTGCTCGGTGCGTAAGCCCGCCTGGATGCTCCATTTAGGACTGAACTGCCTCTGGAAATTTACATAAGCTGCATTCACATTCTCTTTATAGGTGAAACGGTTGCTGCGGCTGAGTTGTTTCACCGGTACGCCGTTCACATCATTGAAGAATTCGAAAGTATTGCTGGTCTTCACATAAGAGAATTTGATGCCATAGCCGAGTTTGCCTTTCCATTTTGGCAGGTCAACGTCCAGTTTGCTGGTATAAATGTCGATATCGGTGGGTGTGTTATTGCGGTTGATGATCTGGTACAATGCAGCGCCGTTCTTATCGAGATAATAATTGGGCTGATAGCTCTGGCCTTTGCCGCGGAACAATCCGTAGTCAGCATCAAAATTGATCTCCTTACCCGAAGTATCGGCGTACCGGTAGTTCAGGTTCGAATTCATATTGGTGCGTTTGCCCGGAATGGAATTGAATGCCTGCAGCGTTTTGATGTACTGCCCGGTGGGGTTGTAATACACATTTGTCTTGCTGACACTGCTCCACTCGTTATCGCTCAGGTTGGTAGTCACCAGTACGCCGAAGGTATTTTTACTGTCGGCAAAGAAATCCGCCCCGGCTTTCACGTTCACGCTTTTGTTATCGCTGCGGTTGGTACTTTTCTGATCGTACAACGAATCGCGCTGGATGCGGTACAGGTTCAGGTCATTCTCATAGATACCCAGGTTGCCGCCGATATTGCTGAACAGGTTCACTTTCTTATCGCGATAGTTCAGATTGAGTGATCCGTTACCCTTGGGTGTAACGCCCTGTACGAAACCGGCATTAAGGCTTCCGTTGGTACCGAATTTCTTGTTCTTCTTCAGGCGGATATTGATGATACCGGCATTGCCGCTTGCGTCGTATTTGGCGCTGGGGTTGCTGATCATCTCGATCGCTTCCACATCATTGCTGTTGATACTTTTCAGGTATGCAGCCAGGTCTTTTGCATCGAGCTGCATCATCTTTCCATCCACATAGATCTTGACGCCGGTCTTTCCTTTCATCGAAATGTTCTCGTTGTTATCTACCTGGATGCCCGGGCTTTTCTGCAGCAGCTCCAGTGCATTGCTGCCTGTTGCGTTGATGCTGTTCTCCACGTTGAAGACGG
Organism: Chitinophagaceae bacterium; assembly: GCA_019247775.1. Lineage (GTDB taxonomy): Bacteria > Bacteroidota > Bacteroidia > Chitinophagales > Chitinophagaceae > Sediminibacterium. The sequence continues at coordinate 7,411 of JAFBAN010000210.1, forward strand.
TCTTATCCGCCTTGATCTCGATCATCGGCTTTTTGGACGTAACCGTCACATCCTGCAATTTTTTTACGGCCACCTGCAAAACTGCAGTGCCCGCATTATACGACTGGCCCGCCTGCAGATCGAACGGCTCTGAAAATTTCTTCTCGAAGCCGACGCTGTTGTAGCTTAACAGGAATCGTCCTGTTTTGGGGACTGTTATTTCGAACTGGCCGTCTGTATTGGTCAGATCAGCTTTAACCAGGCTGCTGTCTTTTGCCTGTAATACAGATACGGATACGGATGACAGGGTTTTGCCTGCATTGTCTTTTACATTGCCTGTTACGGTGCTCCTGCTTTGTGCAAATCCTTGCGTGGTGATAGCCAGTGCTGCGATCAATGCCAGTGATAATAAACGTCTCATAATTGTAATTTTGTGCTCTTGAGACGCAAAGGACACTTAATTGTTACAGGCTTTTATATTAATTGGGATAGAAAGAGCGATTAAGGGATGAGTGGCGAATAGGATCACATGAATATGTTATGGTTGCGCCATTCCATTGTCGGTGGTCAACCACTGACCGATACCATTCAAAAAAAGGCCCCTGAGAAGGGGCCTTTTGCAACTGTTGTCTTTTTAAAGTGTTTTAAGAACATCGTTCATGCTCCTCACCGCATCGGCGCTCTTGTTGAACAATGCCTGTTCATCCGCATTGAGTTTAAAGTCGACGATCTTTTCCCATCCATTCCTTCCGATCACCACGGGCACTCCGAGACAGATATCTTTCTGTCCGTATTCGCCATCGAGACTTACGCAGCAGGTAAATAATTTTTTCTCATCGCGCAGGATGCTTTCTACCAATGCAGCACCTGCCGCACCCGGTGCATACCAGGCAGAAGTGCCGATGAGTTTGGTAAGCGTGGCGCCGCCTACCATCGTGTCTGACACGATCTGTTTTTGTTGTTCTTCGCTCAGGAAATTTGATACCGGCGCACTGTTCCAGGTGGCGAGACGGATCAGGGGGATCATGGTAGTGTCTCCATGGCCGCCCACTACTACTGCGTTCAGATCGGCCGGGCTGCAACCCAGGTGCTGACTGAGCTGGTATTTGAAACGCGCGCTGTCTAGTGTGCCGCCCATACCGATAATGCGATGCTTGGGCAGGCCGGTTGACTGCAGCGTGAGATAGGTCATCGTATCCATCGGATTACTGATCACGATGATGATGGTATCCGGCGAATGCTTGAGAATGTTTTCAGTTACCCCTTTTACGATCCCGGCATTGGTGCCGATCAGCTCTTCGCGGGACATACCGGGTTTGCGCGGCAGGCCGGAAGTGATCACTACCACATCCGATTTGGCGGTCTTGGCGTAATCATTGGTACTGCCCGTGATCCGGGTGTCGAAACCCAACAGGGCGGCGGTCTGCATCATGTCCTGGGCTTTGCCTTCGGCCAGGCCTTCCTTGATGTCTAACAGGACCAGTTCATCTGCCAGCTGGGCACGGGCGATATTGTCGGCGCAGGTAGCGCCCACGGCGCCGGCACCTACCACGGTAACTTTCATAATAAGTATTTTGGAATGACGAATTTTTGACGCTGCAAAGGTAGGGTTTGAGCGCTTTGGAATGCCTGCTGCCGGATTATTTCTTGTGTACCAGGGCGATCAGCTCCGAAGCTTCCATCGCATTCCTGTGCGGCGGATCGAAAACCTGTACCAGTTTACGGTTGGAATCGTAAACGGCCACAAAAGGCGTAGCCTCTACCCGGTAAAAGGCAGGAATAAAATATTTGGGATCACGGCCTATGCGGATATTGGGAAAAACATTCAGGCCGTAATAATTATAGAACTCGCGTATCTCGTTAAGCGGGTTATAGGAAACGAATACAAAGAATACGTTCTTGAGACTGTCCATATTCTTAACCAGGTCCCTGGCCGTATACTGGCAGTGCCCGCAGGATGGGGAGAAATAAACGATAGCCGTGTATTCATATTTGGGTAACTGATCTGCCGAGAACCAGCTGCTGTCTGGCTGCTGGATCGTAAAAGCAGGGATATTCGGATCGTTCTTATAGGGCGGCGGGGTTTCTGTCTGAGCAGATAATGACAGGGCGCCGGCGAACATGCACAACAGAAAGATTAGTTTTTTCATAGTCACAATTTTTTCAGGACCGTTTGCCTGCTTCCATCATCCGCAGCTGCTTGGCATCCTGCAGGAATTCGGAAGCGAAAATGAAATTATTAAGCAGTTCGTCCTTGCTGAAAATGATATCCTGATTAGTGCCTTCCCATTGTTTATGGCCCTGATGCAGGTATACGATATGATCGCCGATCTCCATTACGCTGTTCATGTCGTGGGTAACCACGATGGTCGTGATCTGGAATTCTGCCGTGATCTCCCGGATCAGTTTATCGATCACCAGCGAGGTCTGCGGATCAAGGCCCGAATTGGGCTCATCACAGAACAGGTATTTCGGGTTGAGCACAATGGCCCTTGCGATACCCACCCTTTTTTTCATACCGCCGCTGATCTCCGAAGGATAACGTTTATTGGCTTCGCGCAGGTTTACGCGATCCAGCACTTCGTCCACTCTTTTCCTTTTCTGCGCAGTGGTCCATTTGGTAAACATGTCCAGCGGAAACAGAACATTCTTCTCCACTGTCATCGAATCGAATAAAGCCGTTCCCTGAAAAAGCATCCCGATCTGCTGCCGGAGCAGTTTACGCTGATCGTCTTCCATGGTGATCATGTCAACCCCGTTGTACAGGATAGAACCCTGGTCCGGTTCGAACAGACCTACCATGCATTTGGTAAGCACTGTTTTACCGCTGCCGCTGGTGCCGATGATCAAATTGCATTTACCGGCTTCCATCACTGCGCTGATATCATGCAGGATAACACGTTCGCCAAATTTTTTCTGAATATTCCTGATCTCGATCATGCTGCTGCAAGATAACCCGCTTCGGGGGTTTAGAGCACTTCTACCTGGTTTCTTAACAAATCCTCCATAGTATCCCTTCTGCCCGCCAGGTAAGTACGGCCATCCTTAACCAAAACCTGTGCCGGTCTGTAGCGGGCATTGTAGTTACTGGCCATTTCGTAGCCATAGGCGCCTGCATTGTAAAAAGCCAGCAGATCGCCCTCCCGTACCTCACTGAGTTCGCGGTCCCAGGCAAAGGTGTCGGTTTCACAGATATTGCCGGTTACGGTATAGTGTTTCTTTTCGCCGGCGGGGTTGCTGATGTTCTCGATGCGGTGATAAGCTTCATAGAACATAGGCCGGATCAGGTGGTTGAAACCGCTGTTCACCCCGGCAAACAGGGTACCGGCGCTTTGTTTGAGTACATTCACCTGCGTTACCAGGTAGCCGCACTCGCTTACCAGGAATTTACCCGGCTCGAACCAGGCCTGGAAATCACGGTTGTATGCAGACCGCATTCTCCCGATGAACGCAGTCACCTTTTCGCCCAGCAGCCCGATATCCGTTCCTTCCTCATTTTCTTTATACGGTACTTTAAAACCCCCGCCCATGTCGAGGAACTGCAGCTCGGGGAAATGCGCAGCCAGCTCGAAAAATATATCGGCCACTTTCATGAAAACTTCCACATCCTTGATCTCGCTGCCGGTATGAACGTGCAGGCCATTGATGAAAATATTGTACCTACTCACCAGCGCGAGGATCTCATCTATCTGTTCTATCGGGATGCCGAACTTACTCTGGGCATGACCTGTTGAGATCTTCAGATGACCACCGGCCATGATATTCGGACGCAGGCGGATCCCGACCGGATAGCTGTGGCCGTATTTCGCTCCGAATTTTTCAAGGTTAGAGAGGCTGTCGATATTCACATTGACGCCAAGTGCTACCGCCTCTTCAATTTCACTGAATGCGATGCCATTACTGGTGTATAGCACGCGCTGCGGTTCAAAACCTGCTTTAAGCGTCATATGCACTTCATTTACCGAACTGCAGTCCACATCGCAGCCGATGCTGCGAACATGCCTGAGGATATTGATATTGGTAAGCGCTTTACAGGCGTAGAATACCCGGCTGCTGCTGGGAGCAAAAGCTTTCTTCAGCTTTTCGTATTGTTCCGTGATCTTGTTGGCATGGTAGATATAAACAGGCGTACCGTATTCTACGGCAATACTGCGCAGTTGTTCGGCGGTCAGGGATGAGGACATGGTGCGAAGATAAACCCCGGGCGGAGATTTTGGATTGCGTACTAAGAAATCGGGGAATTTATCGGATCTCTAAGGCTGCTGTTCTTCGGTTTCGCCAGACTGCGTTGCGTCTTCGTCCTTAACGATCAGTTCTCCATCTTCATTTACGGTAATGCCCGATACGTCCTGGCGGGGTTCTCCATCTTCTTCCGTGAGTTCTCCGGCAACGGTCTTATCGGTAAAATCTTCGGGGTTGATAATGGTACCTTCCACGATCTGATCGGCCAGCACTTCTTTGATCCGTGGCAGATCTGCGGCTGAGTTGATACCGAAGTAGTCCATGAAATTGCGGGAGGTAGCGTACACCAGCGGTTTACCCGGCATATTCTCGTTGCGGCCGCTGATCAGGATCAGTTCTTTTTCCAGCAATTTCTGGATACTGTAATCGCTGTTCACGCCGCGGATCGCTTCGATCTCGCCCTTGGTGATAGGCTGCTTGTAGGCTATGATGGCGAGGGTTTCGAGCGCTGCATTGGACAGGCGCTTCAGGAATTTGTCGCCATTGAGCTGGGCGATGGTCTTGTGGAAAGAGACTTTGGTCAGGAACTGCCAGCCGCCGCCGCTCTCACGCACTTCGAAAGGATAGAATTCGGAACTGTATTTTTCCTTGATGCCTTCCAGCGCAGATTCTACCTGGTCCAGCGTAACCCGCTCTTCCAGGAAGCCAAAAGTATTGTTGATGAGCTCAACAATATCCAGTGAGGTGAGCGGCTTATCGCTTGCAAAAATCAGGACCTCTATATGGGGGATGATCTGGCTAAGTTCCATGAGCTAAAACTAATTAGTAATTAAGAATTGATAATTAATAATTGGAATCAACAATGAGCGAATAAACTAATTATTAATTACTCACTACTAATTATTAATTATTCTTACCCCTGCAGCGCCGCCGCACCGCTCACAATTTCCGTAAGCTCGGTGGTGATCGCCGCCTGTCTTGCGCGGTTGTAACTGATCTTTAAGGTCTTCAGCAGTTCATTGGCGTTATCGCTGGCTTTGTCCATCGCCGTCATCCTGGCCCCATGCTCGCTGGCATTGGCATCCAGAACGGCTTTGTACAACTGGGTATTGAGGATCTTCGGCATCAGCTCGGCGATCAGTTGTTCCTTATCGGGCTCGAAAATGAAATCCGCTTTTTTACCGCCTGCTTTCTGCGGTGTTTTGGGAATGGGCAGGAAAGGCTCAGCCACGAAACGCTGGGTAGCGGCATTTTTGAATTCGCTGTACACCACTTCCACGGCATCGAATTCTTTGTTTTCGAAAGCCTTCATCGCGGCCTGTGCGGCGCCCTGAACGGTTTCGAATTTCAGGTTCAGGAAGATATCCTTAAAACCTGCATCGGTGGTATAACCTGCTTTGGTCAGGCTTTCCCAGCCTTTTTTGCCGATATTCCAGATAGTGACATTTCCTTTTTTATGCTGGGCAGGATATTTTTCAGCGATGGTAAGCTTGGTGAGTTTAACAATGTTCGCATTATAACCGCCGCAAAGTCCGCGGTCGCTGGTAATAACGATGAACAGCACTTTTTCTACAGGCCTTTCTTCCGCCAGCTTCAGGTTCATGCCGCCCTCGATATTGCTGACAATATTGCTGAGCATTTCCTGGAGCTTCTGGGCATATGGCCGCATCTGGGTAATGGCATCCTGCGCCCGGCGCAGCTTGGCCGCACTCACCATTTTCATCGCCTTGGTAATCTGCTGTGTACTCTGTACACTCTTTATCCGGTTACGTACTTCTTTAAGTTGTCCTGCCATGGATTGAAGAACGGGGCGCCAGACCCCTGTTTTTAGGCTGCAAAAGTAGCGGAATATCGTATATGGAACAAGGGATTTTCAGCGGCTGTTATTGTAGCGCGCCAGGCTTCCCGGCCGCCGCTCCGGAAATCTGATCAGGATTCTATTCTCAGGCCGTTAAGTATATGATAAAGATTAACATGTTGGCGCAGGCCGTCGTGGCTGAGGCCAAATTCTTTACCTTTGCAGGCCTTATGAACAGATGAACAGGGAACAAGGAACTGAAGAAGATCGACCAGACACTTCATCGGTTCCTTGCTCCTTGCTCATCTGTTCACGGCGTGACAAATTGGCTAAAACCGGTTTCTCGCATCGTTTTTGACCGGTAACTATTTCAAATTATCTAGACCAGACTATATGTTGAACTTCCTATCAAAATTATTCGGAGGCAGTAAAAGTGAAAAGGATGTGCAGAAGCTGATGCCCATCGTTGAGAAGACCAACCAGTTCTTTGCATCCTATGCAGGACTGAGCAATGACGAGCTACGTCATAAGACCGTTGAATTCAGGCAGCGGATCAAAGCGCATCTGGCAGAGATCGAGGCAGAGATCGAGGCGCGCAAGCAGGAAGCCGAGGCATTGTCCGATGCGGATATCCACGGACGCGATGCCATCTACCAGGATGTAGACAAACTGAAGAAAGACCGCGATAAGAAGATAGAGGAGGCGCTGGCTGAGATCCAGCCGGAGGCTTTTGCCGTGGTAAAGGAAGCGGCCCGTCGTTTCAAGGAAAATACCGAACTCGTATCCACTGCCACGCAGCTGGACCGTGAGCTGAGTGTAAAGAAAGATTATGTGACCATATCAGGCGATAAAGCAACTTACCGCAATTCATGGTCGGCCGCGGGCGGTATGGTTACCTGGAATATGGTGCATTACGACGTGCAGCTGATAGGCGGCAGCGTGCTGCACCAGGGCAAGATCGCAGAAATGGCTACCGGTGAGGGTAAGACCCTGGTGTCTACCCTGCCGGCTTATCTGAACGCACTTGCCGGCGAAGGTGTGCACGTGGTTACGGTGAACGACTACCTGGCCCGTCGCGACAGCGAATGGAATGGTACTTTATTCGAGTGGCTGGGATTGACCGTTGACTGCATCGACAAACATGAGCCCAACAGTGAGGCCCGCCGCAACGCTTACCTGGCCGATATCACCTATGGCACCAATAATGAATTCGGTTTCGATTACCTGCGTGATAACATGGTACACAATCCGCAGGAGATGGTGCAGCGCAAACACCATTTTGCCATGGTGGATGAGGTGGATTCTGTGTTGATCGATGATGCCAGAACGCCGTTGATCATCTCCGGCCCTATTGGCCATGTAACCGGTGAACAACAGTTCTTCGAACTCAAACCAAGGATAGAGAAACTGGTAGATGCTCAGAAAAGGGCTATCAACCAGTTCCTGAACGAGGCCCGCAAAAAGATCGCAGAAGGGAATGACGATCCGAAAGACGGAGGTCTGGCCCTGTTCCGCGCGCACCGCGGTTTGCCCAAGAACAATGCGCTGATCAAGTTCCTCAGCGAACCGGGGATCCGCGTAAAGCTGCAGAAAGCAGAAAATTATTACCTGGCAGATCAGTCGAAGGAAATGCCAAAAGCCGATGAAGAGCTTTATTTCTATATCGATGAAAAAAATAATTCGGTGGAACTCACCGATAAAGGCATTCAGCTGATCACCCGCTCAGGCGAGGATCCCAATTTCTTCGTGCTGCCCGATATCAGTCTTACACTGGCTGCCATCGACAACGATACATCACTCGATGCCGATCATAAACTGCACCGGAAAGAAGCGATCATCAACGAATATTCGGTGAAAGCCGATCGTATCCATACCGTACAGCAACTGCTGAAAGCGTATACGCTGTTCGACAAGGATGTGGAATACGTGGTAATGGAAGGCGCCGTTAAGATCGTGGATGAGCAGACAGGCCGGATCCTCGACGGACGGCGTTATTCAGACGGCCTGCACCAGGCGATCGAGGCAAAGGAAAACGTGAAGATCGAGGCGGCCACACAGACCTATGCAACCGTTACCCTTCAGAATTATTTCAGGATGTACCATAAACTCTGTGGTATGACCGGTACTGCCGAAACGGAAGCGGCCGAGTTCTGGGATATCTATAAACTGGATGTGGTGGCTATCCCCACAAATGTGCAGATGATCAGGAAAGATGAGCAGGACCTTGTATTCAAGACCAAGCGGGAAAAATTCGGCGCGGTGATCGACGAGATCGTTAAACTGCGGGAAGCCGGCCGGCCGGTACTGGTCGGTACTACTTCTGTAGAGATCAGCGAACTGCTGAGCCGCATGCTGCGCCAGAAACAGGTACCGCATAATGTACTCAACGCAAAACAGCACGCCAAGGAAGCGCAGGTGGTTGCGGAAGCCGGTCTGGCAGGTGCCGTAACGATAGCTACCAATATGGCCGGCCGGGGTACGGATATCAAACTCGGACCGGGTGTTAAAGAAGCAGGCGGTCTGGCGATACTCGGTACGGAAAGACATGAATCACGCCGGGTGGACAGACAGTTGCGCGGCCGCGCCGGTCGCCAGGGCGATCCGGGTTCTTCCCTGTTCTTCGTGTCGCTGGAAGATGATCTGATGCGGATGTTCGGCAGTGAACGGATAGCCAAAGTGATGGATTTCGCCGGTTACAAAGAAGGCGAAGTGATCCAGCATAGCATGATCACCAGGTCTATCGAACGCGCGCAGAAAAAAGTAGAAGAGAACAACTTCGGTATCCGTAAACGTTTGCTGGAATACGATGATGTGATGAACAAACAGCGGACCGTGGTCTATACCAAACGCAATCACGCGCTGTTCGGCGAGCGGCTGGCGCTCGACCTGGACAATGCATTGTATTCCGTTGCGGAAGGACTGGTGAATTCATTCAAAGAACAGAATGACCATGAAGGATTCCGGCTTGCAGCGATCGTGAATTTCGGGATCGATCCGAGCATTACACCTGAAGAACTGAACAGGTCTTCCGAACAGGAACTCGCCGAGAAATTATACAGTGAAGCTGCAGCCGGCTATGAACGCAAGAAGCAGGAACTGATGGTACAGGCGGTGCCGGTATTTAAGAATATCAAACAGCAGCAGGGTTCGCATATCGAGAATGTGATCGTTCCGTTCTCAGACGGGCGACGCGGTATTCAAGCGCTGGCCAATATGAATAAGACGCTCGAAACAAAAGGCGCCGAAATGGTGAATGCGCTGGAGCGCACCGTAACGCTTGGCTTTATCGACGATGCCTGGAAAGAGCATCTGCGCGCTATGGACGACCTGAAGCAGAGCGTACAGACTGCAACTTATGAACAGAAAGATCCGCTGGTGATCTATAAAATGGAAGCTTTTGAGCTGTTCCGTAAAATGGACAGTGAAGTGAACAGGGATATCGTACAATTCCTCTCCCATGCCGCCATCCCTTTGAATGACGGTGAAGAGCTTAAAGAGGGTCGCCAGAAAAAAACCGATATGAGCCGGATGAGCGCCAGTAAAGACAGTTCACTCGATGGAACCGGCGCTGATGAAAACGACTATTACGACCCAACCCCGGTTAAACAACAACCGGTGACTGTAGCGCCGAAAATAGGACGCAATGATCCCTGCCCCTGCGGAAGCGGGAAGAAGTATAAGGCGTGTCATGGAAGAGAAGCCTAGGACATAGTCTGGAGTTAGGAGTTAGGAGTCTGGAGTATTTTAGGGCAAGTATTAATACCTGATTTTTAGGGGAAATGAGTTTGTACTTTGGTGCGAACTCATTTTTGTATGGTGCATAGCATAGTCGCGGAGAAGACCTATAGGTTTGCCATCCGAATTGTAAAAATTCATGTGCATCTTTGTACAACCGAAAGGAGTTTGTACAGCTTAAGCAAACAGTTGCTGCGTTCGGGAACATCGATCGGCGCCAATGTAGAAGAAGCGCTGGGCGGTCATTCAGAAAAGGATTTTTCAGCGAAGATGAGTATCGCCTACAAGGAAGCAAGGGAAACACGCTACTGGCTTCGACTTCTGGAAGATTGTAATGTACTTAGTTTTAAAATGGCCCACTCTTTTCTATCAGATATAGACGAAATATTAAGAATACTCGGTTCTATCATTCATACTATAAAAAGCAAGAAAAAGCAACTCCAGACTCCTAACTCCTAACTCCAGACTAAAATGAAGCTTAACTCCTACATCGACCATACCCTCCTCAAGCCTACTACGCTCATCGCCGATATTGAAAAGTTATGTTCTGAAGCAAAGCAGTACGGTTTTGCCGCGGTATGCGTGCCGCCGAATTTTGTGGAGATCGCGAAGAAAAATCTGGAAGGCAGCGAGGTAAAAGTGGCCACTGTGATCGGGTTTCCTTTCGGGTACTCGGCAGTGGAAGCCAAAGTGGCCGAGATATTGATGGCGATCGTGGATGGGGCGGATGAACTGGATATCGTTGTTAATATATCGGCCATCAAGAACAACGACTGGATGTACCTGGCCAATGAGATCAACAGTATTTTCCCGATCGTTCGCACCAAGCACAAGACCATCAAGATCATTATTGAAAGCGGGGTGCTTACCGATGAGGAGATCATCAAATGCTGCCAGCTTTATGGTACGGCAGGGATCGATTTTTTGAAGACGTCCACCGGCTACGCAGAAAAAGGCGCCTCGGTGCATGCCGTACAGTTGTTCCGGGCCAACCTGCCGCCGCATGTGCAGATCAAAGCTTCCGGCGGTATCCGCGATTATGCGTTTGCCAAAGAACTGGTAGAGGCAGGCGCCACCCGTCTGGGCTGCAGCGCCAGCGTTGCCATCGTGGAAGGCGCGCCTGCAGATGCCGGAGGGTACTAATCATTGATAAGCTCTGATAGAAGAGTCGTATCTTTAAGCTATGAAACGGGCCGGTTTTTTGTTTGTTTTTTTTCTCATTGCGGGTACCGCACGGCAGGCTTTTGCAGCCGATACGATCGTCGTGAAAAAAGATCCCCGGCTCGATATCCTTGTTTCCAAACAGGCAACGAACAATAAACGCAGCCAGGTAGCTGCCGGAACATTCAGAGGATTCAGGTTGCAGGTGCTGAGTACAGCTAACCGCAATACCGCTTTCGATACCAAAGCGATGCTGGAATCAAATTTCCCGGATCAGAAAAGCTATATCACTTACCAGTCGCCCAATTTCCGGGTGCGCATCGGCAATTTTTTAAAGCGGGAAGACGCGGATAATTTCAGAAGCCAGTTGCTGCGGTTTTTCCCGAACGGATCCTATATCGTGGAAGACACGATAGAATATGTGCCGCCTGACGAAGAAGATCCGATGTTTCAATAATCTTATGTTACAGCAAAAGATAAAGCAGTTAGCAGCAGACTACGCAGACGAATTCATTGAAGTTCGGCGGCATCTCCATGCTCATCCCGAACTGAGTTACCAGGAAGAGGAGACCAGTAAATTCATCCGGTCCAAACTCGACGCGTCGGGGATTTCCTATGAGGTGAAAGCAGGTACCGGCGTTCTTGCTATGATAGAAGGTAAGGATCCCGGAAGTCGCGTGATCGCATTGCGTGCCGATATGGATGCATTGCCGATCCAGGAAGAAAATGACGTGGCATACAGGTCTGCCAACAAAGGCGTGATGCATGCCTGCGGTCACGACGTGCATACCAGTATTCTGCTAGGCGCTTCGAAGATCCTGCAAGAGCTGCGAACAGAATGGGAAGGAACGATCAAATTGCTTTTCCAGCCCGGAGAAGAAAGAAATCCCGGCGGCGCCAGCTATATGATCCGCGACGGTGCACTGGAAAACCCGAAGCCGCAGGGTATTATCGGTTTGCATGTGCATCCCGGGCTTGAACTCGGCAAACTGAGTTTTCGCAAGGGCAGGGTAATGGCCAGCGCCGATGAAATATATATAACCATCCGCAGCAAAGGCGGACATGCCGCTGCCCCGCATCTTACGGCCGATACGATCCTGATCGCATCGCAACTGATCGTCAGCCTGCAACAGATCGTGTCCAGGAACCGCAATCCGCTTTCGCCTTCGGTATTGTCGATCTGTTCCATTCAGGGAGGGCATACCACCAATGTGATCCCCAGCGAGGTTAAACTGATGGGCACATTCAGGGCCATGGATGAAGGCTGGCGGAAAAAAGCGCATGAACTGATCCGTAAACAGGCCGTCGGACTGGTGGAATCGATGGGCGCTGAGATCGATCTGCATATCGATGTCGGATACCCCACCGTCGACAACGATCCCGATTTTACAGAAGCAGCCTGGCTGCTTGCCAACGAATTCGTAGGCAAGGAAAACGTACAGGAAACGGAAATGCGGATGGGAGCCGAGGATTTCGGCTATTATACCCAGCTTATCCCAGGCTGCTTTTTCCGTCTCGGTGTAAGGAATGAGGCGGAGGGCATCATCCATAATGTACACACTCCAAGGTTCAATATAGACGAACGTGCCATCGAAACCGGGATGGGGATAATGGCCTGGCTGGGAACCAGTATATGCAGGTGAAAAATCCTGGCGGATCGGGTATTAACACCCTAAATATCCCGTTTCCACTACAGTAGCTTTAAGGCCGCAATCCCGGCTATGGAGCTTCAGGTCATTCAACAGAAAATATTCACGATCCGCGGAAAAAAAGTCATGCTCGATTTTGACCTGGCGGTTTTTTTCATGGTGGAAACCAAGCGATTAAAAGAGGCCGTTCGCCGCAACCGGAAACGCTTTCCGCCCGATTTCATGTTTGAACTGACCTCGGAAGAATATCATTCTCTAAGGACGCAATTTGCGTCCTTAGAGAAGAAGGGCAAAGGCGGTCATGCCAAATACGCGCCTTTTGCTTTTACCGAGCATGGTATTTCCATGCTTAGTGGGGTGCTGACTTCCGATACTGCTATCGACATGCATATCGCGATCATGCGGGCTTTCACTGCTATGCGGCAGTTCATTTTCCACTACAATGATCTCGCCAGCCAGATCATGGAGATCAGGGAATCAGTGTCGAATCATAGCCAGCAGCTGAACCTGATCTATGAGGCTATCGAAAATATCCTGGACAACAAGGCAAAGCAAAAAACCTGGGAGAACCGGGAGCCGATCGGCTTTCACCGCCAGGAGACTTCAACCGGCTCAACTGTCTGAAAACCACCCGCTATCACATCAATCTAATAAATTGTACTTTTACCGCCTGCCAGATACCGGGCTCCCGGGGGGCGGAAGATGAGCGGCTGTTTACAGGACCGGTTCCTGATCGCTCATATCTAAAAAGCACCTATGGCTAAACATAAGGAGTTACGAAAGGAACAGGCACTGGAGTACCATTCCAGCGGCCGTCCTGGCAAGATTGAAGTGATCCCCACCAAGGAAGCGAAAACCCAGCGCGATCTTTCGCTGGCGTATAGCCCGGGTGTTGCGGAGCCCTGCAAGGAAATCGCCAATAATACAGAAGACGTTTACAAATACACCGCCAAAGGGAACCTGGTTGCGGTGATCAGCAATGGCACCGCGGTACTTGGTTTGGGCGATATAGGCCCGGAAGCCAGCAAGCCGGTAATGGAAGGCAAGGGCGTGCTGTTCAAGATATTCGCCGATATAGATGTGTTCGATATAGAGATTAATGAAAAGGATCCTGAGAAATTTGTGCAGATCGTCAGGTCGCTGGAGCCTACGTTCGGGGGTATCAATCTGGAAGACATCAAAGCGCCCGAATGTTTTTATATCGAGCAGGAGCTGAAAAAGCAGATGCGCATTCCGGTGATGCACGACGACCAGCATGGTACCGCTATCATCAGCAGCGCAGCACTGCTGAATGCGCTCGAGTTGCAGAAAAAGAAGATAGAGAAAGTGTGTTTTGTGGTGAACGGCGCCGGAGCGGCGGCTATGGCCTGCATCAAATTATATGTGGCGCTGGGGGCTAAGTATGAAAACTTCATATTGTTCGATAAGGATGGGGTTTTGCATAAGGGAAGGACCGATCTGGGGGAAGAGCGTGAAAAATTCGCCGTACAGAAAGGCGATATCACGCTGGAGAAGGCGATGAAAGATGCGGATGTTTTTCTGGGCCTCAGTGTAGGCAATGTGGTTACGCAGGATATGGTGAAAAGCATGGCCAGGAACCCGATCGTTTTCGCGATGGCCAATCCCGACCCCGAGATCAGTTATGAAGATGCCACCACCGCCCGCAAGGATATCATTATGGCTACTGGCCGGACGGATTATCCCAACCAGGTGAATAATGTACTCGGCTTCCCCTATATTTTTCGCGGAGCGCTCGATGTGCGGGCCACCCAGATCAATGAAGCGATGAAACTCGCTGCTGTGCGTGCGCTTGCCGATCTTGCCAAATCGCCGGTGCCGGATATCGTTAACATGGCCTATAACCAGAGTAACATGTCGTTCGGTCCTGAGTATATCATTCCCAAGCCGCTCGACCCGAGATTGCTTTCAACCGTAGCTCCCGCTGTGGCAAAAGCGGCTGTGGAAAGCGGTGTGGCGCAAAAGACCATTACCAACTGGGATGCATATACCCTGGAACTGAACCGCAGGCTGGGGCTGGATAACCAACTGATACGGGTGATCGGCAACAAAGCGCGCCGCGATCCGAAACGACTGGTATTTGCGGAAGCCGATAACCAGAAAATACTGAAAGCAGCCAGCATTATCTATGATGACGGTATCGCTTATCCGATCCTGCTCGGCGATCCGGAAAGGATCAACAGGATTGCGGAGCAGAATAATATCGATATCACCGACATTCCCATCATCGATCCGCGCAGTGATGAAATGGAATCGAAGCGGGAATTCTATAGCGAGATATTTTTCAAGAAACGCCATCGCAAGGGCATCAATAAATACGAGAGCATGAAGATCATGCGCGACCGGAACCATTTCGGCTGCATGATGGTGGAGACCGGCGATGCAGACGCCATGCTGTCTGGCCTTACCAAAAATTATGCGGAAGCGATACGACCTTCGCTGCAGATCATCGGTACGGAAGAAGGTGTAAAGAAGATCGCCGGCATGTACCTGCTGCTGACCAAGAAAGGGCCTTTATTCCTGGCTGATACCACTGTGAATTTTCATCCTACGGCCGAAGAACTGGCGGATATTACCATGATGGTGGCCAAGGAAGTGCGCAACTTCAATCTTACCCCACGCATCGCCATGCTGAGCTACAGCAATTTCGGCAGCAGTGATTCGCCTGAGGCGAGACTGGTGGCAGAAGCAACGCGCATCCTGAAACAAAGGAACCCTTCGCTGGTGGTTGATGGCGAAATGCAGGGCAGCCTGGCATTTAACAAGGAGATCCTGCGGGATAACTATCCCTTTAGTGAGCTGGTGAACGAAGACGTGAATGTGCTGATGTTCCCAAACCTCACCGCTGGCAACGTTACATACAACCTGCTCAAGGAAGTTGGCGGCGCCGATGCCATTGGCCCGATTTTGTTAGGATTGAAAAAGCCGGTACATGTGCTGCAACTCGGCAGTACGGTACGCAGCATCATCAATATGGCGCTGGTGGCTGTGGTAGATGCCCAATTGAAATGCAGGATGAACACCGATGAAGTAGTGCAACGCAGCGCCTGGTGGAAGCGGCTGAAAAAAAGGAACGAGTAATGCGAACGAATGCCTTGAAATTTTTAATGATCAACTATTAACTGCCCATGTCGTTTTTCACCCATTTTGGTTCCTATCTCTTGATGCTGAAGGGCATGTTCACGAAGCCGGAGAACTGGCGCATGTACTGGAAGGAATTCATGCACCAGTGTGTGGAGATCGGGATTGGGGCGCTGCCTATCGTTGTGATCATTTCTTTGTTCCTCGGAGCGGTAACTACGGTGCAGACTGCGTACCAGCTGGTGAGTCCGCTGGTGCCAGCTTCTACCATTGCGCAGATAGTTCGCGACAGCATGATCCTGGAATTGTCTCCGACGGTGGTCAGCATCGTGCTTGCCGGTGTGGTTGGAAGCAAGATTGCAAGCGAATTGGGCAATATGCGGATCAGCGAGCAGATCGATGCCCTCGAGATCATGGGCATCAACACTAAAAGTTACCTGGTACTGCCGAAGATACTGGCGGCCTTGCTAATGATCCCTTGTCTTATTGTGATATCCGCAGTGCTTGGCATCTGGGGCGGCAGAACGGCAGGCTCAATGTCCGGAATCATCGCCACCGATATTTTCGATCTCGGGATGCGGCAGAACCTGAACATGTACAATATCAATTTCGCGCTTTATAAATCCTACACTTTCGCTTTTATTTTGAGCAGCGTGCCGGCTTACTATGGCTATAATGTGAAAGGAGGTTCGCTGGAGATCGGCCGCGCAAGTACCAGCGCCGTGGTGGTGAGCTGTATCCTGATCCTGTTTGCCGATTACGCACTGGCTGCTTTGCTGCTGTAGCGCATGGATTAAATTTTTCGCTGCAACGCGTACTTGGTACATTTAGACAGTTATCCCTGCTGCATGAACCCTGCATTCGATACATTCCGGCAAAAGATCACCAACCCGGTGAAGCTGCGGCTATTCATGTTAAAGAGCCTGCCCGCCGCTTTTTTTGCAGGGTTGCGCATCCGTGCACTCGACAAAGACCATTGTGCAGTAAGCGTCCGGTATAAATGGTTCAACAAAAACCCGTTTCGTTCCATGTATTTCGCCGTTCAGGCTATGGCGGCCGAAATGAGCACGGGGTTACTGGCTTCCGGAAATATCTATAAACGCGAGCCCCGGCTCAGCATGCTGGTAACAGGCATTGAAGCGAAATTTGTGAAGAAGGTAACAGGGCTGGCCGTTTTCAGCTGTACAGACGGTACGGCCATCGATCAGGCGATCGGCGAAGCGATTGCAACAGGCGAGTCGCGCACGATCGCCTGCCGGTCAACCGGAACGAACAGCGAGGGAGAGACCGTTTCGGAATTTGTTGTCACCTGGAGCTTTAAAGTAAAACGATAAAGTTTCTAACATGAAAATCGGTTTCCATGGTGCGGCCCGCACGGTTACAGGATCGAAGCACCTGATCACGCTCGATAATGGCAGAAAACTGCTGCTCGACTGCGGCATGTTCCAGGGCATGGGCAAACAGACCCAGGAGCTCAACAGTCATTTTGGTTTTAGTGCCGCAGAGATCAGTTATCTTATTTTGTCGCATGCCCATATCGATCATTGCGGCCTGATACCAAAACTGGTTCGCGATGGATTCACGGGTAAGATCTATTCAACGCCGGCTACCAGAGAGCTGGCCGGCATACTGCTCGAAGATTCTGCAGAGATCCAGCGCGATGATACCGCATTCGTTAACAAACGAAGGGCCAGACAGGGTCTTCCGCCTTATCAACCCCTTTACGATCCTGCCGATGTAGCGCGGACCCTGCCTTTGTTCAATACCGTGAATTATGGAGAATGGAACACGCTGGAGCCGGGCATAGATGTGCTGTTTACAGATGCCGGACATATCATTGGCAGTGCCGCTGTACATCTCAGGCTTGCAGAGAAAGGGGAAACGACCCAGATCAGTTTCAGCGGCGATGTTGGCCGGTACAATGATGCGATACTGCGTTCGCCGGCCGATTTTCCGCAGGCCGATCATCTTATCCTCGAAAGCACCTATGGCAACCGGCTGCACGAAGAAATATTGGATACGGTAGAGCAACTGCATGGCTGGATACAGCATACCTGCATGGAAAAAAAAGGCAAGCTTGTTATTCCGGCATTCAGCGTGGGCCGCACACAGGAACTGCTGTACGCACTGAATACACTGGAACTCGAAGGCCGGCTTCCGCCGGTGCCTGTTTATGTAGACAGTCCATTAAGTCTTGAAGCCACTGCACTGGTAAAAAAATACCCGCAATATTTTAACCGCACGATCAGGAAAGTGATGGAATCGGACAGCGATCCTTTCGATTTCAAAGGCCTGCAGTTCATCAAAACAGTAACGGAAAGTAAGCACCTCAACGACCTGCCCGAGCCCTGCGTGATCATTTCGGCAAGCGGCATGGCCGATGCGGGCAGGGTAAAGCATCATATCCGAAATACGATCGGGAACCCGGTAAATACCATCCTGATCGTTGGTTACTGCGAGCCGCACTCGTTGGGCGGCCGCCTTACCAATGGCGCCCGCCAGGTATCGATCTATGGAGAGGATTTTGAAGTGCGCGCCGAAGTGGGGAAAATGCTGAGCATGAGCGCGCATGGCGACTATGATGATCTCTGCCAGTTTATTTCAAAACAGGCCCCGGCGCTGGTAAGGAATTTGTTCCTGGTTCATGGCGAGTACCGTGTACAGGAAGAATTCGCGCGCAGGCTGGGGAGAAAAGGCTACAAAAACGTGGTCATTCCCGAACGGCATGCGGAAATAACCCTTTGATCAAACGGATTTTTATGGCAAACCAGGAAATACTTTCCAAACTGAACCATGTTTTCAACTCCCGCTTTGGCGAGCCTGCATTTATTGCACGCTCACCGGGCCGCATCAACCTGATAGGGGAACATACGGATTACAATATGGGCTTCGTGCTGCCGGCTTCGATCGACAAAGCTATTTATATTGTCATCGGAGAACGTAACGATAACCGTGTACACCTGGTGGCGGCAGATCTCGGCGACAGTTATGAAACAGATCTGGGCTCGCTTCACCAGTCGGGTAAGCACTGGCCCGATTATGTGCTCGGTGTTGTTGACCAGTTGCAGCAAGCGGGTCATCAGCTGAGGGGTTTCAACGCAGCGCTGGCCGGCGATGTGCCGCTGGGGGCAGGACTTTCATCTTCGGCCGCTGTTGAATGCGCCACAGCATTTGCGCTCGACAAGCTATTTAACCTGGGGCTCGACCGGAAGACCATGGTGCAGCTGTCGCAAAAAGCCGAGAATGAGTTTGTGGGCGTGAAATGCGGGATCATGGACCAGTTCGCCAGTATGTTCGGCAGACCGGAGCAGTTGATCAGGCTGGATTGCCGGTCGCTGGCTTACGAGTATATCCCATTTCCCACAAAAGATATTGAAATACTGTTGCTCGATACCGGCGTTAAGCATTCGCTGGCTTCTTCGGAGTACAACCTGCGCAGGCAGGAATGTGAAGAAGGGGTGAGGATCATCGCGCAGCAATACCCGGAAGTGCAAAGCCTGCGTGACGCCACCATTGCAATGGTGGAGCAATGCCTGGCGAATGGCGATAGCAAAGTGTATCGCCGCTGCCTGTATGTTGTGCAGGAGATCAAACGGCTGCAGGATGCCTGCATGGATCTGACCGCGAACGACCTCCGCAGTTTTGGCAAAAAAATGTTCGAAACGCACAAAGGACTCAGCGAACTGTATGAAGTCAGCTGCCCTGAAGCGGATGCGCTGGTGAGCATGGCGGGTAAACATGATTCGGTATATGGCGCCCGGATGATGGGGGGAGGATTTGGCGGCTGCACCATCAATATCGTGGCCAGGGGAGCTGCCGATGCACTTGTCAGAGAATTACAGCCACTATACCAGCAGCAGTTCAACCGCCAGCTCAAGGCCTATAAAGTGCGTATCGATGAAGGCAGTTCGCTGGTGAATTGAAACCTGTGAATACTGTAAATTTTTGATGGAATCCTGTAACCCTATCTCTGTCGTTTTGAGCCAACTTTGTTACTGGCCAGGCAGTAGGTTAGGGGAGATTACAAAGAAAAACTCTGAGAAATAAACCCTCATAACTTGATC
>JAFBAN010000055.1 GCA_019247775.1 Chitinophagaceae bacterium
ACTGGTATGTAGCCTGCGATGATCATGTGAACACAGAAGTACTATGCCGCACCATCGACGAAAAACTCAAAGAGCTGAACGATGACTATGCAGTAGAAAGAAAAAGCGCGCTGAAAGAAGTGCGGCTGGATGTACTCAGCGAACGTCAGTTCATGGATTTTATGGAGGGCATGGGAAAAGTGGGCGGGCAGCATAAATTTCCACGGGTATTAAAAGGAAAGATGCTGGAAGACTGGGAAGCATTTCTGCAGAAAGAAATGAGTGTTGTTCATTAGTAACCCAGCCCAGGCATGATAAATCTGATCCGGACCTTTATTGCGTTGGTTTTCCTGTTCATCGGATCGGCCGGTCTATATGGGCAGGCGCCGGATTCCACGATCCTTACCCAACGGGCGCCGGATAAATTCCAAGCTGTTTTCGAGACCACCAAGGGCAGGTTTATCATCGAAGCCTACCGCAACTGGTCGCCGCAGGGGGTTGACAGATTATACCAGCTGATCAGCACCGGCTATTTTACCAATTGCCTGCTGTTCAGGGTAGAGCCTGCTTTTGTGGTACAGTTCGGGATAGGGGAAGATGCTGCGCAGAACGAATTCTGGAGGCCGAGAACGCTGGACGACGAACCCGTTCTGCAGAGCAATATCCGCGGCACCATCGCCTACGCGCGCGATGTGAAAAAAAGCCGGAGCACACAGTTGTTCATCAATATGGTAGACAATCCGCAGCTGGATACCACTTTGCGGTATGAGCTGCGGGGATTTACGCCTATTGCCAGGGTGGTACAGGGAATGACCATCATCAGTTCATTCTATTCAGCCTATAAAAAAGAGCCGGTATTCTTACAGGATTCATTGTATAAATATGGCAACTGGTATTACGAGAAAAAATTCCCCGGATTGGACAGGATATTATCGGCACGGATTCTGCCTTAAAATCTACGGGTCGGGGAATAAAACGATGATTAGCCCTATTTTCGGGAAACTAACGATACACTATGCTTGAGCCATTGTTAAAAGGACTGGTGCTGGGCGTCTTTCTGGCGATATCCGTGGGGCCGGTCATTTTTGCGATCCTCAAGCAGAGTATTAACAACGGCCATAAAGCGGGTTATGTTTTTGTGGCCGGTATTTCGGCCAGCGATATTTTCCTGGTCGTCGTCTGCAATTTTTTCTCTTCGCTGTTTACCGCTATACTCAATCACAAGACCGCCATCGCCATTTGCGGCAGTATCTTCCTGGTATGCCTTGGAGTATACACGCTTTTTTTCAAGAAAGTAAAAACAGATGAGGACAACAGGCTTGTTCAGAAAGAGTTCCGGACCCATCATTTCATCGGCATTTTTGCTTCCGGTTTCCTGATCAACATCCTCAACCCCGGCGTGTTCCTGTTCTGGTTTGCATGGACGGCGGCGATCATTACCGATTCACAGACAGCGGCGCATCCGCTCGAATACCGTTTTATCGTCTTCGGCACCTGCCTGCTGTTCGTACTGCTGACAGATATCGCAAAAGTGGCGCTTGCCTCCCGGCTTCGTTCGCGGTTAACGCCCAGGATCCTGCGTATGATCAACCGGATCTCCGGCATCATACTTATCGGCTTCGGCATTGCCCTGGGCTGGGGCATCCTGAGATACGGAGATCGCATCAAGTGAGGTTTAACATAGGGTTAAACATCCAGTCTCTATCTTTCGATCCATGAAAAAACTGCTGCTGCCGGCGCTGCTGTTCTGCCATGTTCTCGTCAAAGCGCAAAGCGATCTGCTCGTTATGAAACAGCGTGGCCGTCCTGTCCAGACCTGGGTAAAAGGCAGTTTCTTCAATTTTCAGTTCGTCAACAAACAGTGGATCCAGGGAAGGATCAGGGAGATGCGCAACGATTCGCTGCTGATCGATGTAATGGTATTCCGTTCCGTACTCACCAGGTTCGGTGTGCCTGCCATCGATACCGGCCGGGTTGGAATACTGAAATTCCATGTCAGGGAAGTGTATGCCATGCCCAAACGCAGACTGCAAAGCGGCGCGTTCTCGGATGGTGCCCTGCTGCAGGTGGGCTCGGGCGGATTCATTTTCCTGAATATTTTCAACAGCCTCACACATGGCGAGGCCGTATTCGGCGGCAACAACCCGTCTGCGCTAGGCATCGCCGCCGGGATATTCGGTATAGGAACCCTGATCTCGCTTACGCATAAAGACTATGTGGTGCTTGGCAAAAAATTTAGCCTGGAGATCATGCATGGCGGGGGGTGAATGGTGAATCGTGAATCGTGAGACGGGAGGCGTGAGTAAGGCATGTAACTCCGGACTCCAGACTCCTAACTCCAGACTTCCACTCTAACTCTTATCTTGCCGCTCATGTCAACCAAAACTACCTGGAGGAAAGTCTGGCGTGTGATCCGGTGGACGGTGGCGATGATGTTCATCACATCGCTTATCTATATCATTCTTTGCCGCTGGCTGATGCCGCCTGTTACCCTTACGCAGGCCGGCGACGCTTTCAGTTACGGAATGAAAAGGGATTATGTAAGCTGGGATAAAATTTCGCGTAATGTAAAACTGGCGGCCATCGCCAGCGAAGACCAGGCATTTCCCGATCATGGCGGCTTTGACTGGGACGCGATCGATAAAAGCCTGCATCCGAAAAAGAAAGGCAAGAAAACGCGGATCCCGCCTGGTGGCGGCGCCAGTACCATTACACAGCAGGTCGCTAAAAATGTTTTTCTCTGGCAGGGTGGCAGTATGACCCGCTACCTTCGCAAGGTTCCCGAAACCTATTTTACGCAGATGATAGAATGGGTCTGGGGAAAGAAACGGATCCTGGAAGTTTACCTGAATGTGGTGGAAATGGGTCCGGGAATATTTGGCATTGAAGCCGCGTCGCAGAAATATTTCAGAAAGCATGCGGCAGCGCTCAGCCGTACCGAAGCTGCGATGATCATTGCCTGTCTGCCCAATCCCAAACGGTTTAGCGTAAAGCCCATGAGCCGGAGGGTAGCCTGGCGTTATCCGCAGATCTTACAACAGATGAACAATATTGAAGACGATCCCGATATCCAGGCGCTGCTGAAATAAGATCAGCGCAGGAACTCTTCTACCGCATTGATGGCGAGGATTAGACGGTCATCATCACTGCCGCTGATCTCGGCCCAGGGCACGGACTGGTTAATGAGCAGGTCTTTGTAGATCTGGAACAACTCTTTCCGGTTGGCCTCATCCGGATATTCGCGCAGCTCATCTTTTACCCAGGGCAGATCGGTATTGCAGAGCAGGTAGAGATCGTATTTGCGCTCCACAATCTGATCGAGAATAAACTGGTGACAACGCCCGAAAACATATTCGCACCAGACTTTCATCACATACATATCGGTATCGATGAATAACATCGGGGCATGGCGGCTGGTTTCCAGGATATGCGGGTTGATGCTGAGCTGTTCGTCTACTTTGGCCCACTGGCTTTTTACCATGGCGGTATACTCGTCTTCGAGCGCCAGCTGCCCTTTGGCGATATCGAGCAGGTCTTCGAAATCATAGGTCTTTCCATGCGTCAGCAGGTATTCCCGCGCAAACTCCGGGCACCACTGCATGCGGTAGTGCTGTGCAAGCGATTCGCAGAGCGTGCTTTTACCCGTTGACTCCGGTCCGATGATGACGATCTTGTTTATACAACCTGTTTTGAACCCCGAATATCGGACAACGAAATGATATTGAAGTATCCGTAGCTATGAGTATGCCGCTATGTCAATAAAAGAACGAAGCTAAGAAGCAGAAAAGAAGGCTTGTTTTCTTTTTCCCTCGGTTTTTCTTTTATTGAAGCCCTCGAACGTTAACTATGAGCAAGTCTGCTCTATATGCGAAGATCTCAATGGTTTCGCTAAGGGACAAGGAGAAAAAGAGTGTAACAGGAGTAAAATCTCCTTGGCTTCTTTGCTCTTATCCACTCTTAGCGAAACGATCTAGCGTGCCACGGTGGCGGCATTAGATTTTTCATATACCGGAACCGCTTTTTTATGCCAGGCAAGCATACCTCCGATATTGAGCAGGAGTAAAATAAAGAATTGCACACTGGTAAATACATAACCTTTTACGAAGTACAATGGCATGGATGCAATGTTGGTGGCGAACCACCAGTACCAGCTCTCCATTTTTTTGCGCGCCATCAGCCACATGCCGGTATAGGCCGTTGCACTGGCGAACGCATCGGCCCATGGTATGGCGCCCGGCGCGAAAGATTGTTTCAGCCAGCTTAGACAGCCGAAGATGGCCAGGTAAAACGACAGAAAGAAAACGATCTGGCCCAGCCACTCTTTTTTGCTGCTATACGTAATGTGCAACACGGCTTCATGACTGCGCTTGTCTTTTCGCGACCAGAGTATCCATCCATAGATACTCATGATCGTATAGTAGATATTCACACTTGCTTCACCGAACAGGTGTCCTTTAACGCTGAGATAGATATAGAGAACGGTATTGACCAGGCCAACCGGGTAAACAAGGATATTTTCTTTCCAGCTAAACCAGACGCTGGCAATCCCGCCAATAACAGCAATAAATTCCAGCGGACCTGTTTGTTGAAGACCGGTCATGAACTGATGGTAGATCTCGGTAATACTCATGGGTACAAATTACAGCGCGGTACCGATAATCCATAAACTTAGAGGAAGATTGAAGAGGATCGGTCATGGCTGCTGAACGATGATCATGCTTCAACCCTGCCTACACGCAGCAGCAATGGGAACCTGAACCATTTTTTTTCGTCGCTGCCCCAGGCATCCGACCACTGTTGTTCCAAAGCAAGCACAGGATCTGACTGATGTTTTTTACTGTAATGCTTCACTGCAGACCAGGTGCGGATATAACCGGCGAGCTGTTCTCTGGTCCATTCATAGTCCATACTGAAATCAGGCATGGCTATTTCTTTGAAAGGAAATGGGATAGTCGT
>JAFBAN010000244.1 GCA_019247775.1 Chitinophagaceae bacterium
GGTCCATAATTGATATCCGCATTGAGGAACTTGGCCGTGCCCAGGAAGTTATCGATATTGGTGCCGGTAAAATTCACGTCGAGCAGCCCGGTTACCCGGATAGAGTCTTTGGTGCCGGTGAGAAGGTTAAGCGCTTTAAGATTTGAATGGATGAAATCGCCCACTATGTTGAAGCGGGGGAGCTCGCCGGTCAGATCAATTTCTACCGTGCTGTTGAAATCCAGGTTGGGATCGTCGATCTTCACTTCCCCGCTGAAATATTTCTTCTGGAAAGTGCCGTTGGTAACGATATTGGTGTAAGTGTAGCTCTTGTATTCCAGCCGGGAGATCTTTCCCTCCAGTGTGGTCTTCAGCTTGTCGATATTGAAGTCGCTGCCGGTGATCTTACCTTTAAAATCCACCAGGCCCAGATCAGCGTTGTTCAGGAACTTGCCCAGGTTGAAACGGACCGTTTCAATATTACCGGTATAAGTTGGTTCGCCGCGCCGCGGGATCTGCAGGCTCACATTCGTTCTCACCCCGCCCAATTGCGTACTGAAATTGCCTGTGGTCACGAAATTGTAAATGGTGCCGTTAAAATTTCCGTTGTATACGATGGTGCCGAGGGCCGGAAGATTGGGAGCGTGTACATCCCGCAATGCCGGTACGAAAATACCCAGGTCGTAATAATTGGTGCGGAGTAATCCATTGTTCAATACGATACGGGTAGTATTGATATCGGGCAGACCCTTCATCGACAATGTTCCGTCGATATGCGTAGTGGCGCCGATGGAAGCGGAAAGGTTATTGACAACAAAATCCTGCACCGTACCGCGAAAATTGCCGGAGATGATCGTTTCCTTTTTCCAGCTGCGCAGGTCGGGCGCAAAAAAAGCGATATCATCACTGTTCACCCTGGCCTGGTTGAAATGAGCTTCCATGATCACTTTGCTGTTATAGCCGGCGAAATCACGGTTGAAGTCATGGAACTTCATCGCATAGTAGTTGGTAATATGACTGCGGTTGGTCTGCAGATCGAGCTTCGCCAGCTCCATGATCTGCGGCGTGAGCCGGAAATCCGTTTTCAATTTTTTAATCTCGATACCCGAGCGGTCCTTTGCGGCCAGATCTACATGCGCCTTTAGCGTATCCCTGACAAACGACAATTGTTTGAGCGTGCCATTGAGTTTGCTCAGTCGGATATGGCTGCCGTCGAACCAGGATAGGGGTATCCCCTCATCGCTATCGAGATTCAGGCTTCCGTTGTTGATGGAAATATTGCCGACCCGCAGGCTCATATTGCCTTCATTGAAATACATGCCGGTATCTGCCGCGGGCCTGTTGCGGGGATGGAAAATCTCCGGGCGCAATGCTTTCAATCCCTGGATGCTGAAAAGCGGCTTTTCAAGGGTTATGTCGTTGATAACATACAGGTTCCTTGGAATATCGATGGTCTCTGCATCCACCAGCATGCTGCTCATCAATACATCCATGCGTTCTCCGGACCATAGATCGTTCTTGATGAAATGAACGTTCTTGAGATCGAGCTTTTTCAGGTTGAGGGCGATGCCGCCGCTTTTCTTTTCCGATGAGGGCGACCGGAAATAATCGATCAGGAACTGGTAATTCCAGACCGAATCGCGCCGGTTCATTTTAACAAGCGCGTCTTCCATCCCTATGTATTTGAGGTCGGCCTTGTCTTTCAGGAAAAACCAGTCGGTGATCCTAACTTTAAGCTGTTTGGCAAAGATCAGGGTGTCTTTCTGCTTATCACGGATCAGGGTGCCTTCCATATTGAGGCTGTTGAACAGCTCAATGCTCACTTTTTTTATGCTCACTTCGGTGCCGAGGGCTCTTGAAAGCCTGACGGTAGCGATATGCACCAGCCAGTTCTGAACCAGTTCCGTCTGTATAGCGATGAAGATCAGGAGGAGTACGGCTATCAGCGTGAGAAGGGTGCGACGTAATATTTTCAGAAAACGCTTCAGACGGGACTCAGGTTTTGGTGGTAAAAATAGGCAATCGTTGCCTTAGAGCAATTTCAGTACCAAACCCTGACAACTTGCCCGCAGGCAAGTCAGAATTGGCAAAAAAGCAGGTTAAGAAAGGCTTAAGGAACTACAGATTGCATTTAAACCGCTCAATTTCATCGATGAAACCCTGTGCCGTCAATACCGCGGTATACTCCGGGCTTTTTCCCACCAGCAGCTGCATCCATTTTTTATGGAGGTTTGCGGCGGTTGTATTGCGGTACAGGTAAATGGCCAGCCCCGTAAACAGCAGTGTAACGGGAAGAGCCACCAACAGGAATCCGGAGTTAAAACCTACCCAGCTTTTATGCCAGAAAAAGGTGGTGTATAGGGGCATCTGCAACCAACCCAGCCGGATAACCGCCAGGGTGGAAGCCTGCAGCCTTGCCAGTTTCTGCTGCGTTCCAGTGATATCACCATCATAAGGGATCTGGGCAATCAGAACGATATGATAGATATAGCCTCCCATGCATACCAGGTTTATCAGGAGCACGAGACCGGCGGAAATGCTGAAATAGGGATTGATCCGGAAGGGGATGTGCGTGACCAGCGTACCTACAAACAACACCCACAAAATGCCAAATAGTAAGACCGCAATTTTATAGGGTACCAGGCGCTGCAGCCTGTTCTTCGCTTTAAACGACTGGACCATCTGGAACGATTGCAAGTTTACAGCCCATGATTGCAGGTTGAGTATTCTTGACTCTTCCAGTTTATGGTCGTAGGCTTTCCACATTTCCTGTAAATCCTTGTCTTCCATTACTAGTTATTTGGGATGTTTTTTGTGAATTGCTGCCTGAGTTTCCCTTTGATGCGGCCGAGTTTGGTGGCCACATTTGTCTCCGAGATTCCCAATATCTCTGCGATCTCCCGGTACGACTTTGATTCGAGGTACAGCAGCACCAGTGCCCTGTCCAGTTCCTTCAACGCGCGGATCATCCGCTGCAGGGCCAGGATGTTTTCTTCCATTGCCGGGGCGGTCTCCTGCATGGTGGCCAGTACTGCGCTGTAGTCTTCCAATTGAACGGTGTCCAGGCGTTTCCTGCCTGTTCGGTAATGCGTGATGGCCACATTCAGGGCAACCCGGTACATCCAGGTGCTAAACACATGTTCGGCCTGGTAAAGGTGCCATGAGCGCCATAACTGGTACGTGATCTCCTGTGCCAGGTCTTCACGGTCGTTGCGGCTATGGCAATACGAATTGCAGATCTTGACGATGATCCCTCTGTGTTGCTGCAGCAGGCGCAAAAAATCTTCTTCGGCAGTAGTTTTGCTCATGTTTCGGCGATGCCCTAACAGTTATTCGCCGGAAGATGCTAAAAATCACAGGCGCCGGCAAATTTTCTCCGGAAAAGCAATAAATGAGCTGTGAATGAATAATGAAGAGGACGCAGGGAAAGGCTCTGCCGGCCATGGCTAACCTAAAAGCCGATAGCTAACGGTTCCATGGTTAATTGAGTACGTTCTGGAGGGCGGGTTTGACTTCCTCTTCTTCTTTGGCGGGCAGGGAAATGATGAAGGTGGCGCCTTCATTTTCGGTACTTACGGCATTGATATAGCCGTTGTGTTTTTCCATGATCTGCTTGCACAGGGCCAGGCCGATGCCGGTGCCCTCATACTCGGTATGCACATGCAGGCGCTTGAACATATCGAAGATCTGTTCGGCATATTTCTGATCGAAGCCGATACCATTGTCCTTGATAAAGATCCGGTAGTACCGGGTATGACCTGTTTTCTTATCGGTATCGATATTGTCGCAGTATATCTTGATCTGGGGCGGCACATCGGGCTTGCTGTATTTGATCGCATTGCCGATCAGGTTCAGGAACAGCGATTTCATCAGCACCGGGTTCACAGGAATGGAAGGGAGAGGAGATAAGTCGATGCTGGCGGCTTTTTCCCGCACCGCCGAATCCAGTTCATCGATCACCTCATTCACCAGGTTACCAAGATCGGTCTTGACAAAGGGTTGCGTTTCGTTCGATACCTTGGAAAAAGTAAGGATATCCTTGATCAGCCCCTGCATGCGTTCCGCCGCTTTCTGGATGATCTTGATCTTCGACTGGGCATCATCGTCGAGCTGATCCTTGTGCTTGATACTGAGCAGGTCGCTGAAGGTCCTGATCTTGCGCAGGGGCTCCTGCATATCATGGGAGGCCATGAAAGCGAAACGGTCGAGCTCCTTGTTGGCGGCTTCAAGGCTCTCGATATTCGCCAGCAGTTTCTTGTTCAGCTCATTGATCTTTTCCTCCGAATTCTTCCTTTCCTTTATTTCGTTCTCCAGGCTTTTGTTGATGGCCCGGAGCTTTTCTTCCTGGGCCAGCAATTGGTGGTTTTTCTTGTACAGGTCTATGAACACGCTCACTTTGGCCCGCAGCAACTCGGGGTTGATGGGTTTGAAGATATAGTCCACAGCCCCGGAGCGATAACCTTTGAAAACATTCTCCTCGCCGTAATTATTGGCTGTTATAAAGATGATGGGAATATGCTTCAGCTTCTCGCGTTCGTAGATAAGCGCCGCTGTTTCGAAGCCGTTCAGGTTGGGCATCTTCACGTCCATCAGTATCAAGGCAAAATCGAATTCAGTGAGAAGGATCTTCAAAGCCTGGCGTCCCGAGTTCGCTTTCACGAACTGGTAGCCATCGGCTTCGAGGATCGTTTCCAATGAAAACAGGTTATCATCCCGGTCGTCAACTAATAGAATCTTCTGAGGCATTTCCTACTTGTAGAACCAGATGCGCATCAACGACAGCAGCTGGTCTATTTTTAATGGTTTCGTAATATAGTCCGACGCTCCCGCCTCAATACATTTCTGCCGGTCGCCTTTCATCGCCTTGGCCGTAACCGCAATGATCGGCAGGGTACTGTTCTTGTGCTCGCGGCGGATCTTCTGGGTGGTTTCGTAACCGTCCATCTCAGGCATCATAATATCCATCAGCACCATATCGATCTTAGGATTGTCCTCGCTGATGATCTGGATGGCCTCTTTGCCGCTCTCCGCCGTGATCACATTCACGTTATATCTTTCAAAAACGGTGGTCAGGGCAAAAAGATTGCGCACATCATCATCCACCACCAAAATATTCTTGCCGGTAAGGATATCTTCCTTCATCCGGATATTCTCTATCACCCTGCGTTTTTCGGGCGGAAGCTCCTTGTGGGAATAGTGCAGGTTCAGCACGGTCTCTTCCAGCAGATGCTCCAGTGAATTAACACCTTTCAGGATCACTTTGTTCGAAGTACGGCTGATCTGGTTCAGTTCGGTCTTGTTGAAATCCTTGGCCGAATACATGATCACAGGGGTCAGCTTTTTCTTGGTCTCGCCGACCTGGCTCACCAGTTCACCCCCCGAAATATCAGGGAGGGTATAGTCGAGAATGATGCAATCGTAATCCTTGCTGGCGATTTGCTTAAGTGCTTTTTTACCGGTAGGGGCGATGGTCACTTCCACCTTATCGCTCTCCAGCATTTTCGCGATCTGTGATGATTCCAGCTCATTGTCTTCCACTACCAGTATTTTCCTGGTCTGTTTATGGGCGAAGGAGCGGATATCTTCAAACAGCTCTGTAAGCGAGTCATTATCCAGCGGTTTCAGCAGGAAGCTCCTGGCCCCGCGTTTCAGCGCCAGGCTGCGGTTCTCTTCGCCCGAGATCAGGTAAACAGGGATATGACGGTAGTTAAGATCATTGCGCAACAGATCGAGTACTTTCCATCCCGAAGTATCCGGAAGTTTCACATCCAGTGTAATGGCAACCGGTGCAAAGCGGTTCACGAAATCGAAGACCTCAATATAGCTCACCGCTACAACCGCCTTCATGCCGAATTCATGCGCTTTTTCGATGATGATCTTGCCGAAGCGGAGATCGTCTTCCACTACCAGTATCACTTTATCGCCCGACTGGATATTGGTGCGGTCATCGCCGGTTTCATTGATCATTTCGTTCACAATGGCCAGGTTCTTCTCAGAGCCTTCATTGGTAACGCGGATGGAATGGATCAGCGAATCGATCTCCGTAGCATCCGGTCCGATCTGGTAGTTGCCGAGATCAGGCGTTTCTTTGATAACGCCGCCTGCAGCTTCCACCGGCAGGTATAAAGTGAAGGTACTTCCGTGGGTGGTATCGCTCTCCAGTTCGATGGTACCGCCGAGCAGTTCTGCGAGACCGCGGCTGATAGACAGACCCAGGCCGGTACCGCCATACTTACGGCTGGTAGAGCCCTCTGCCTGCTGGAATGCTTCGAAGATGATATTCTGTTTTTCCTGCGGGATACCGATACCGGTATCGCTGATGGCGAACGCCACCACTTTTTTTGCGGCATCGAGGCTGGGCACACCGGATTTCCAGGTCTTGTTGGCCTCGTACATCTTCAGTTTTACCTCACCTTTTTCAGTGAACTTGAAGGCGTTCGAAAGCAGGTTCTTCAGGATCTGGTTCAGACGCTGCAGAT
>JAFBAN010000136.1 GCA_019247775.1 Chitinophagaceae bacterium
TACCCGAAAGACGCGGAAGTTCTGGACTAAGTCGTTCTGATATTTTTAACAGCCCCGGCAGTGATGCCGGGGCTTTTTTTTGCCTGCGTTTTGTAATTTCAGCGAATGAAAGGATTTGTACTTGCCGCCTCCCTGCTCGTGGCAAACTCGTTACTCGCACAATTTTCCGTAAGGCTGGTGGTAACCGAAGCCGCCACCCGCAAGCAGGATGATATTTATGTAGCCGGCAATTTCAATAACTGGAACCCGAAGGACGAGAATTACAAGCTCAAACCTTTCGGCGGGTCGAGAAGGGCTATTGTGTTGAAGGACCTGCCAGCCGGCACTTATGCATTTAAATTCACGCGCGGCGGTTTCGACAAAGTGGAATGCGCTGCCGATGGCCGCGACATCAGCGACAGGGTATTGGAAGTAAATGCGGATCTCGCCCAGGAGTTCAGCATAGCGGGCTGGAAAGATGATTATCCGGAGCGTCCGAAGCCTTATACAGCCAGCCCGCAGGTACGTATCATCGACACGGCTTTCAGAATACCGCAGCTGAACCGGACCCGGCGGATCTGGGTATACCTGCCCAAAGGCTACGCAACTTCATCAAAGATCTACCCGGTATTGTATATGCACGATGGTCAGAACCTGTTCAATGAACAAACCGCGCCATTCGGCGAATGGGGGATAGACGAATGCCTGGATACCCTGCAGCAGCGACTAGGTAAAGAATGCATCGTGGTCGGCATCGACAACAGCAGGAACCGTATGACCGAATACAACCCATACGATGATCCCAAAGAAGGGAAAGGTGAAGGCAAACAATACCTCGAGTTTATTGTGAACACGCTAAAGCCTTTCATCGACACCAAATACCGTACTAAAAAAGGTCCGGAAAATACTTTCATCGCCGGCAGCAGCATGGGCGGGCTCATCAGTTTTTATGCAATGCTGCAATACCCCAAAGTATTTGGAGCAGGCGGAATCTTTTCACCTTCATTCTGGGTAAATCAGCAGGTATTCGACGAAGCTGAAAAATTCAAGACCGATGCGTCGCCCCGTTTCTATATGTATGCAGGGAAAATGGAGCCCGCCAATATGGTCACCAATAATGAAAAGATGGCCGCCATACTCCAGAAAAAACAACAATATTCGATAAGGCTGGTAAGCGATCCGCTGGGTAAACACAACGAAAAGACCTGGCGCCAGGAATTCGCCTCATTCTATGTATGGCTGATGAATTATTGATCTTACAATAACTGCTATGAAGACTTTTTTGCTATTCGCCTGCATACTGTCCTCCGGTTTTATCCAGGAGAGACCAGCTGATTTCCGGCTGTTATACAAACTCACGGGAGGTACCTGGGTAATGCAGACAAAAAAAGGTCAGCTGGGCGAACAATGGAAAAAGATCAATGACAACAAGCTCACGAACCATTCTTTCAAACTCAACGGAACAGATACCACCTGGCTCGAGTCGGTGGAGCTCAGCCGCAATGGTAAAACGATCACTTACCTGTCGATAGTGAAGAACGAGAATGAAGGCAGGGCCATACCATTCACGCTCACCGCATCCACTCCCGAAAAATTCATCTTCGAAAATCCGGCCCACGATTTTCCGCAACGGATCATCTATCATTTCGTCACCCCCGATTCCCTCCACGCCTGGATCGATGGGAAACAAAATGGGAAGGACGGGCGCGTTGATTTTTATTATTCCCGAAAAAGATAGCCGGCCAGGATCTCACTGCCGATCCAGGGCTAAAGCCCGTTGCGAAGTTGTATCGCATACCCCAGCCTGAAGGCCGGGGTTGATGAAGCTAGTGGACGCTGTGCACGCCATCATACAACGAACAAATATTAACCCCAGCCTTCAGGCTGGGGCTGGCTGCATCCAAAAGAATATGGGCTTCAGCCCTCAACGCCGCTAAAAATCTGCGAGGTGCAGCTATCAGTGGATGTCATTGCTCATCCAAGCGCAAAAGCCCGTTGTGAAGTATATCGCGTACCTCAGCCTGAAAACTTAAATCAGAAACCGGAAATCAGGAAATCTCAAACCTTATACGTAACCCCCTCAATCGCCAGCTCCGTCCGTTCGAAGATCTCTTTCGCTTCTGTCAGGAAATTTTCCAATGATTCGTACTTGCTGCTGAAATGCCCCAGCAGCAATCTGTCCACACCCGCTTTCGCCGCAATCGCGGCAGCCTGCACACTCGTTGAATGAAACCTTGCGATGGCCCGCTCTTCGAGGTCTTTCAGATAAGTGGCTTCATGGTACAGCAGTGAAACGCCCCGGGTTTTTTCAGCGATCGCCTCGTAGTATTTTGTATCTGCGCAAAAAGCATAGCTGCGCGCCGGTGTATTGGCGAAAGTGACCCATTCGTTCCTGATCAGCTTTCCATCCCGTTCATAATCCAGTCCCTCTTTCAGTTTTTCGTAGTATGCGGCCGGCACATCATGCGCCACCGCTTTTTCACGATCGATCTTGCGGGGCTTTTTCTTTTCCCGGATGATGAATCCCCAGCAGGGAATGCGGTGCTGCGTTTCAAAACATTCCACGCTGAACTTAGGGTTGTCGATCAGCATGCCCTCTTGCTGCAGCGTATGAAAGATCAGCGGAAAAGGCATGGAAGTGACTGCCACTTTCAACTGCATGTTCACGATCTCCTCAAGTCCCGGAGGCGCATACACATGCAGCTCCTGCTCCCGGCCCAGCAGGCCCATGCTGGTAACAAGCCCGATCAGCCCGAAATAATGATCGCCATGGAGATGAGAAATGAAAATATGGTGGATCCGGCTGCGCCTGATCTTGTACCGGGAGATCTGCATCTGCGTACCTTCGCCGCAATCGATCAGGAACAGCTGCTCGTTCAGGGTCACCACCTGTGCGGTGGGGTGCCTGTCGTAGGCCGGCAGGGCCGAGTTATTTCCCAAAATAGTGACGCCGAACATAGGATGCTGATAATGAAGGAGTACGAAGCTAACGGAATTTTGAAATTTTGGGACCGGGAAATTTCGAAATGGAGCACGTTACCCTTTCTGCCAAGGCCCGATTTCACAATTTCCCAATTCCAAAATTTCCCAATTTTTTCCTACCTTTGCCGCCGATAAAAAAAGAAGAAAAAATTCCGGAGTCATTAAATTTTTCAGAATGCCCTATTTAACTAGTGAAAAGAAAGCAAACATTTTTGCTGAATTCGGCGGAAAAGCCGCCAACACGGGTTCTATCGAAGGACAAATTGCCCTTCTGACAGAACGTATCACACAGATATCCAGTCATTTGCAGAAGAACCAGAAAGATCATTCCACCCAGCGGGGTCTGATGCAGCTGGTAGGCCAGCGCAAGCGCCTGCTTACTTACATGCAGAAACATAACCTCACTGGCTACCGCGCTTTGATCGAGAAACTGGGTCTGAGAAAATAATCAGCGAACTACCATTGGCAGGCTGTTCCCAACTGGTTTATGTACGGTTGGGAATAGTTGTTTCTACGGTTCCCGATTTTTTTACTTCGCATTCATTAACAGGGGCAATGGGCAAGGTTCCATTACCCGTATTTTCAAAACTATGTTATCACAACCAATCAGTGTGAGTTTTGACCTGGGTGGCGGCCGCGAGGTTACCATCGAAACAGGCAAACTCGCCCGCCAGGCCAACGGTTCGGTTACCGTTCGCCAGGGCAATTGTATCATTTTGGCCACCGTGGTGGCTAATAAAGAGCCGAAAGAAGGCCAGGAATTTTTTCCCCTGAGCGTAGACTATCAGGAGAAATTCGCTTCCGCCGGCCGCGTACCGGGCTCATTCTTCAAGCGCGAAGCCCGTCTGAACGATTACGAGATCCTGACCAGCCGCCTGATCGACCGCGCGCTGCGTCCCTTGTTCCCCGAAGATTATTTCTGCGATGTGCAGGTCCTGATATCACTGGTATCCAGTGATAAGGAAGTACTGCCCGATTCTCTGGCCTGCCTGGCCGCCTCAGCAGCACTCGCCGTTTCGGATATTCCTATCAAAGAGATCATCAGCGAAGTGCGTATCGCCCGCGTTGACGGCAACTTTATCGTGAACCCCAGCCGTTCCGAGCTCGCCAAATCCGATCTTGAATTCATGATCGCAGCTACGGAGAAAAACCTGATGATGGTGGAAGGCGAAGCCAAAGAATGCGCCGAAGCCGACCTGGTAAAAGCCCTGCAGCTCGCCCACGACGCTATCCGCGTTCATATCAAGGCACAGCAGGAACTGCGTGCGAAGAAAGGTGTGACCGGCAAACGAGACTACAAAAAGCCCGAAGAGAACGAAGCCATCAAGAAAATGGTGGAGACCTTCGCGAAAGATAGGATCTACGAGATCTCCCGCAAAGGTTCGGCCAAGCATGAACGTACCGATGCCATCAACGCGTTGAAAGACGAGCTGATCGCCGGGATGGGTGAGGAAGTATCCGACCTTGACAAAAAACTCGCTAAGAAATACTATGCAGACCTGCAGTGGGAAGTGGTCCGCAATATGATCCTCGACGACCGGATCCGTCTGGATGGCCGTAAACTTGATGAGGTACGACCACTGGCGATGGAAACTGAACCACTGCCAACTCCGCATGGGTCAGCCCTGTTTACAAGAGGTGAAACTCAATCACTTACAACGGTTACTTTCGGAACTAAATTAGATGAGACCCTGCTCGAAAGCGCAGCGCAGTCTGAATACAGCAAGTTCTACCTGCATTACAATTTCCCGCCTTTCTCAACGGGCGAGGTGAAAATGATGCGTGGCGCCGGCCGTCGCGAGATCGGTCATGGCAACCTGGCCATGCGCAGCCTGAAGCAGATGATGCCGGGCAGCGAGTATGCCTACACGGTTCGTGTGGTGAGCGATATCCTGGAAAGTAACGGTTCGTCTTCTATGGCCACCGTTTGTGCAGGTTCGCTGGCGCTGATGGATGCAGGCGTGCCTATCGCCAAGCACGTGAGTGGTGTGGCTATGGGCCTGATCACCCGCGGCGATGGCAAATACGCGATCCTGACCGATATCCTGGGTGATG
This sequence comes from Chitinophagaceae bacterium, assembly GCA_019247775.1. Classification (GTDB taxonomy): domain Bacteria; phylum Bacteroidota; class Bacteroidia; order Chitinophagales; family Chitinophagaceae; genus Sediminibacterium. The sequence continues at coordinate 5,017 of JAFBAN010000136.1, forward strand.
AAGATCATCTGGGTGATATGGATTTTAAAGTAACCGGTACCCGCGATGGTATCTGCGGTGTGCAGATGGATATCAAGGTAGACGGCCTCAGCATGGAAGTGATGATGGAAGCCCTGGAGCAGGCCCGCAAAGGCCGCATGCATATCCTCGACGCCATGTACGAGTGCATGCCCGCAGCCCGTCCGGAAGTGAAGCCGCACGCACCGCGCATGATCAAGCTGATCATCGACAAGGAATTCATCGGCGCGGTGATCGGGCCTGGCGGTAAAGTGATCCAGGAGATCCAGCGCGAGACCGGAGCTACGATCAATATCGAAGAAGTAGGCAATACCGGCGAAGTGAGCATTTTCTCCGCATCCAAGGAAAGCCTGGACAAGGCGGTTACCTGGGTGAAGAGCATTACTGCTATGCCGGAAGTAGGGGATATTTATGAAGGTCCTGTAAAAGGCATTAAGGAATTCGGCGCTTTCGTGGAATTCCTGCCTGGCAAACAGGGGCTGCTCCATATCAGCGAGATCAGCTGGAAAAGGCTGGAAAGCATGGATGGACTCTTCAAGGAAGGCGATATCGTGAAAGTGAAGCTGGTGGGTGTAGACCCCAAAACAGGCAAATTCAAGCTCAGCCGCAAGGCGCTTATGCCCAAGCCCGATTTCAAACCGAAGGAAGGGGCAGGAAATGCCGGCGCAGAAGCCCAGAATAATTAATCCGATGGCCCGCAACGCGGGCCATTTGTTTTATTGATAGGGTGACCAGTAGCCCGGGTAGCTTCCTGAACTGCAGGAGCCGCGAGCACTGAACTGATTTATTAACCCCAGCCTTCAGGCTGGGGCTTTGACCCACTTAGAAACAGGGCCTTAGTCCCACTGTGCCACATGAAAGAAGAACAATTCGTTGAAATAATCATCCCCGCCGGCGACGACCTGCGTGAGCTGCTTGTTGCCCAATTGGATGCGCTTGGTTATCAGGGCTACGAAGAATCTGAAACTGACCTCAAAGCCTATATCTCTGAAGCAGCATTCGACGAGCAGGACTTAAATAAATTATTGCAGCAGCATCAACTATCTCATTCAAGATCAATAATCAAGCAACAGAACTGGAACCGCATCTGGGAATCCAATTTTGAACCGGTGCAGGTAGAGGATTTCGTGGGTATCAGGGCGGATTTCCATGAGCCGATAGCAGGGGTAAAGCATGAGATCGTGATCACCCCCAAAATGAGTTTCGGCACCGGGCACCATGCCACCACCTGGCTGGTGATGCGCATGATGCAGGATATCGATTTCAGGGATAGATCGGTATTCGATTTCGGCACCGGCACGGGCATCCTGGCCATCCTCGCTGAAAAACTGGGTGCGGCTTATGTACTGGCAGTGGACAATGATGAATGGTGCATTGAAAACGCTTCTGAAAATATTTCAATCAACTCTTGTGAAACGATTGAAATTCAGAAGGTAGATACAGCTGAAACGGGTAGGATATTTGATATTACCATCGCCAATGTGAACCGGCATATCATTCTCGATAACCTGGGGTATCTAAGCGCATCCCTGCCGCCGGAAGGGATATTGGTATTGAGCGGCCTGCTAACGGATGATGAAAAAGATATATCCGCGGCCTCCATCCGGGCGGATTTCCAGCATTTGAAAACCGTTCAACGGAACGGCTGGATCGCTATGCTTTTTTGTAAAAAATCATAAAATCCGGCTGTTAATTAATCATTATCTCCATTTTGGTTATCTTTGCCGCCAACTTCAACCACCCCCTGATGAACGAATTATTGCTCATTGTATTGGCGTATTTGATCGGATCGGTGCCTACGGCTGTTTGGATTAGCAAGTCACTTTTTGGAATCGATATCCGTGATTATGGCAGCGGTAATGCCGGCGCCACCAATACGTTCAGAGTGCTGGGATCAAAATGGGGCACGGTGGTTATGGTGGTAGACATCATCAAAGGCGTGATCGCTACTTCACTCTACATTCTTATTCCGCATTACACGCAGCAGCAGGTAGAGATACAGCGTACCAACCTGATGATAGGGTTGGGATTGTCGGCTGTTCTAGGACATATCTATCCTGTCTGGGCAGGCTTTAAAGGCGGTAAAGGCGTTGCTACTTTACTCGGCATGGCCGTGGCTATCCAGCCGGTGGTGGCTATCTGCTGTCTCGGCGTTTTCCTGCTTGCACTTTACCTGACGCGTTTCGTATCACTGAGCTCTATTCTTGCAGGGGTTTCGTTCATGGTATTCATTCTTTTTATCTTCAATGAAAAAGAACCGCTTTACCGCATATTCGCCGTACTCGTGGCGCTGATGGTAGTGCTTACCCACCAGAAAAATATCGGCCGCATCCTCCGTGGCACTGAAAGCAAAGTTCCCATCCTCAGGCACCGCGACAAACGCCGCCAGAGAAAACTCTGAGAACAGAAGAACAAGGAACAGAGGAAGCGATTCCTGCGAGATGGCCGGCTTCTGATTTCTGGTTTGCCTAAATTGGATTCTGATGCCTGATCTGCGGGCTTTTTACATTGTATTTCGTGTATCCCTCGTATTTTGTCCTTGCGCTTGCCTGTCGGCATAATTTTTTAACCCATGCTGCAAAAAGGGTAAAAAATAAATGTACTAACATGAAAAACTTTATAATCGTCCTGCTTTTTTGTGCAGGCGCGGTGGCCTGTTCCACCAATTCGATCAGCGGGCGCAGCCAGCTGAGCCTGGTTTCCGAGAGCGATCTGCAGGCAATGGCACGCCCCCAGTATGCCGATTTCCTGAGTAAGAACCGGGTGGTTAATTCCGGCAGCGAAGCGGATATGGTAAGACGGGTGGGTACCCGCATCGCGGCCGGGATTGAACAATATTACCGCACCCGCGGACTGGCTGCCAACGACCTGGCAGGCTACCAGTGGGAATTTAACCTGGTCGACAATAAACAGGTCAATGCCTGGTGCATGCCCGGCGGCAAAGTGGTTGTCTATACCGGGATTCTGCCCGTAGCCCAGACCGAAGCAGCGTTGGCGGTGGTGCTTGGGCACGAGATAGCGCATGCCGTACTCGGGCACGGACGTGAGCGCATGAGCCAGCAACTGGCCGCACAGGGATTGGGCGCGCTCGGTGGCGCGGCACTGGGATCGAACAGCAGGGCGGGTAGTGTTTTCAATACTGTGTATGGTGTAGGAGCGGAGTACGGCGTTCTGTTGCCCCACTCCCGCAAACAGGAACTGGAAGCGGATCATTACGGGTTGATCTTCGCCGCCAATGCGGGCTACGACCCCAGGGTTGCTATTGATTTCTGGACCCGTATGGCCAGTCTCAGCGGCAGTTCAACACCTTTCCTCAGCGATCACCCCAGCGACGCGGACCGTATTAATCAACTCCGCGACCTGATGCCGGAAGCGCTGCAATATTACAAAGGCAGGTAGCACTGCATACCTGAATGAATACTAAGGAAATAGAGCCGAAAAGCGTAAATTTACATTTCGCTTTCGGCTCTATTTTTTTTGTCGACAACCTGCATTATGAGGAGAACAGGTATACTCCTGTATTTATTGATCTTACCGGCGGCCCTCTGTTTCCCCCAACGGAGAGGCGATAAAGCACTTGCCAGCGACGAAGAGATCCAGGCACAATCCCTCGAACAATATGTTCATTTCCTGTCGGGCAGCAGGCTGCTCGATTCAGCCACGAATAAGGATGCGGAAATGGTGCATAAAGTGGCAGAGAAAGTCTTCAATGCCGTCAGAACCTATTATGGCCGCAAGAAGCAGTCGATCGTGCTGCGAAACCTGAGCTGGGATATCGATCTGATCAATAAGAAGGATGTTAATGCATTCTGCCTGCCCGGTGTGCGCATTGTGGTGGGTACCGGCATGCTCGACTGGGCGCAGAACGAAGGCTCGCTGGCCGTAGTGCTTGCTCATGAGATTGCACATACCCTGCTCGGGCATGGGGAGCAACGGCTCCGTACTGCATTACAGGAGCAGCTGGGAGGAAAAAGGATGTCGGAATTGCTTCAGACCAGGCCTGCCGATATCAGGGATGTTTTCATGGCTTCTTTCGGCGCAGGCAATATCGTGGGCTTACTGCCGCCCTATAGTCCGGAGGATGAAAAAGAGGCCGACCGGCTCGGGATGATCTTCACGGGGCTGGCCGGCTATAATCCGCGGGAATCGATCGTATTCTGGGAACGGATGGACCGGCTGAGCCGGGGGCCCAGGCAGCCCGTGCTGATGAGCGCCCATCCGTATGCGGACGAGCGGAATTCGGCCATGCAGGAAGCGGTGGATGAGATTGTAAAGACCTGGTATAAGCAGCCCGGCAAAAGCTAAATGCCTGTATAGGAAGGATTTAACACCGAAAATAACGCTCGCCGGCCGATTTTAGGGCTAATTAATTGGTATTCTGGGCAACAATTTTTTAACTTTGCACTCCCTAATTATCACCCCACACTCCTTTGGTATGTCAAATCAGTCTTTACTTGAGAAGTTGCAGTTAAAAGATGAGAAGAACCTGTTGATCCAGGGCTTGCCATCTTCGATCGAGAAGCAGTTTGCAAAGATCACCTATGCCAAGAACGTGACCCCGTTGCTGAAAAGCAAAAAGGTGGATTTCGCCCTGGTTTTTGCCATCAGCCAGACCCAATTGAACAATGTGCTGCGTGAAGTCTTCCCGGCGCTTCATGAGGATACCAAGCTCTGGGTTGCTTATCCCAAGACCACCAGCAAGATCGTCAGCGACCTGAACCGGGATTGCAGCTGGGAAATGCTCACCAAGAACGAATACGAATGCGTTCGCCAGGTGGCGTTGGACCATGTATGGTCGGCCATGCGGTTCAAGAAACTGGATAAGATACCAAACCGCACCCGTGCTTTCTCGGAAATGAAAAGCAATGAGATCAACGGCATCGACTTCGAAAAAAGGCTGGTTGTGCCGCCGGTAGAATTGGGCAAACTGTTTACCCGCCA
>JAFBAN010000003.1 GCA_019247775.1 Chitinophagaceae bacterium
TCATCCTCGCTGCCCTGCCGGAATAAAAACCCGCAGTCGCCGTCAGCGACGATACGCCTGAAAGAAGGAATATCGCTGAGGATGGGGATGCATCCGCAGGACATCGCTTCCACTACAGCCGCGCCAAACACTTCTTTTGCCGAGCCCGAAATAAAATAGTCAGCGCTGCTGAACCAATCGGCCATCGCCTCATGCTCTACCTTACCTACGAGTGTAACTGCGGCAGTTGCATCATGTTGCCGCAGGTATTTTTCCAGCTCTGCTTTTAAGTCGTTGGTCTGATAGATGAAGTACAGTTTTGCACGCTGCTCTTGTGCAACAAAACGTAGAAACGCTTTGATCACCGTCATCGGATCCTTATTCTTATCCAGCCGGCCGGCCCATAAGAATAACGATATATCCTGGGGGATACCCAGTCTGTCGCGGGCGCTTTTTCGATCCGCGGGAATAAATACCGAGGACCCAACCATCAGTTCCCTGATCTTTCGCCGATCCCGGATCAGTTGACGATCCGCCCAGGCATTGCCTGTTGTGTGTGAAGTAAAAAGATAAGCATCGATATGTTTATCGGCCAAGCGCTGCAGCAGGGCCTTGTATCCGCCGGGTATCCTGTTACTGTGGCTTTGTACAAGAATCTTCACCGTTTTGCCCAGTTTCCAGCGCAGCTGTAACACCTGCAACGGAAATTCGATACCATGCACAAGCACGATATCCGGCTTTTGGTGTTTGATGAACCGATGCAGCCGGAACGGAAAAAATAAAATACGCCCTGTACCGAACTCCATGAAACGATACTGTACGCCCTTTTGTTCCATACTGCCGGTATACCCTATCTGTTCGATGCTGATGACCTCGTGCCGACCCGCCAGCGCTTCCAGCACACCGAAATAGGCAGCTAGCCGCTTCAGCCAGTCTTCCGGACGGGCAAAACCTGATGATCTGACATAACCGGTAAAAACGAATTTCATGGCCCAGTTAAAAAATATCGATATCGGCGAAACTAAACTTAAATACAGTCAGGTCAAGTCCTGAATGCAGGTCCTGGAACAACACGGGGAAAGAAGCTGCGGCCTGATAATTCCTGGTGAAGAGCGCATGCATTCTGGTGCCCGGACTGATATGGAACTGCAACTGGCGTGTACCTGTCAGTGCAGCCAGCCGCCGCAGTTTTTTCAGTGTTGGAATAAATTCTTCGTCTTTTACCCGCAGGTCGCCGATAACGAGTCCATTCCTGAGTTTGACCCACGCGGTGCCGCCACCGAGGCGGATCACCTGGTTGAAAGTGTAGGTCTTATAGGCCATGTAAGCTGCGTTGCGATCAATGCCTCCATACCCTTCATCGAGCAATGGGTTGCCGATGTCTGTACGCGGCACAGCATATTTTTTGAGGATGCTGCCTGCGATACGATGATAAAGGGTCTGCATTGAAAACTTCGCAGCCAGTTTTTCGAGCGGGATCGTTTTAACAGGGATCGTGAAACAGGACATGGTATCCGTCATTTTCCAACCCAGTTTCTGTACCGCACCATGATAAGAGTTCTGATTCGGGAATCCGATAACAAGACCGATCCCGTTTTCCTTGCAAAGCGCATAGGTAAGTCTGGCGAGTTCAACAAAGAGTCCTTTAAACCGGTATCCTGGATGCGTCATCGTATCTGCGGATTGCGCAGAAATGATCTGCCGTCCCCGATACCGGAGAAAACACGGGATAACACCGTAGTAACCGATAGCTGTTCCATCAGAACTGAAAGCGATAAAACCGATCCGCTCCAGTCCTGTATACGCAGTATTATATTTACGTTGATAAAAACCCTCGGGCACGGTGCGGTTATAAACAGCCGCATCAAGCAGCGGAAGATGATGAAAATTAGCTGCGCTCAGCCGCTCGGTACGATATCCGGTATTTTCAGTCATGGTAATGGCCTTTAATGATCGCCGTCATCTGGTTATGTGCACTGATATAGGGATTGATCCCCATCCTTTCACGCATAGCCGGTTCATCGTTATCCTGTTCGTTATTGAATGCAGCGGCCAGTAATTGTTCATAGCCTGCCTGCAATGCAGCCGTTATAACCGGGGGCGAATAACTTCCATAAGGGAAAGCCAGCGCTTTCACCGGCTTTTGGATAATCGTTTCGAGGAATGTTTTTGAATCAACGAGTTCTTTAGTCAGGTCTTCTTGGCCGGTCCGTGCCAGGTCATTGTGGAAATAGCCATGACTTCCGATCGTAACCCAGGGAGAGGCAGCCATTTCACGGATCTGGCCGGGGGTAAGCTGCAGCCAGTAATCCTGCAGCTGTTCCCGTTCACGAAAACCGGAATAATGCTGCAGCGCCTGCATCATGATGCGTTTTGATCCGGCGCCGCTATCGCGCAGCATATCGGGCAGGCTGCGGCCGGAATGGGCATGCCGATAAACGCGGCCATGTTTGATGTACCGTTGTCCGTCCAGCATCAATTCCTGCGGGCCTTCGGCGGTAGCGAGTGTGAGGAAGTCGTTCCAGAGAATATCCAGGTTCTCCTGACGAATAGCGGTTATAAAAAAAACCGCAGGTATCCGGTAATGTTCCAGCAGGGGCAATACATGCCGGTGATTATTCGCAAATCCGTCGTCGAAACTGAGACAGATATTGAATTTATCCGGATCAAAGCGTTGCAGGTAATAATCATCCAGGCTTACCGTGTGAAAATATTTTTTGAACAGACGCAGTTGCTGTTCAAACCTGTTGCGGCTGATGAATAATGAATTGAACAGGTTGGGATCATTTTCAGTGACACCATGATAGATCAGGATACGGGCTCCCCTGGCGCTGCGGTACAGTTTATCATGCATGCCGGAAGCACCCTGAAAGGAGTCCAGCGCATAGTATGAACTGCGGCTGATCCTTTTGTATATTTTTTCTATCGTCTTCCTAATCATAGTGAATTCTTATCCTGCTGCCGCCGTGCGTATGAGTGAAGATGCTACGGTTCTGTATTCGCATCACTGCAGCAGGGTTGAATCGAACTGCCGGAGCAGCTTCCCATCCAGTACAGGCGTTATACCTTTCTCGAAGGAGTGCCGCACACCGGCAACCATTTTAGACCGGTACTGTAACGGGCTTTGTTGGATCATGTTCACAAGCGCCGGTACGGCTTTCTGGCTTGCCGGGTTGCTTAACAGGGCTGCTGAAAGTCCCCAGCCGAAGCCGAATGCCAGCGTGTCCCTGTATTGTGCCGGCGCTGCCGAATGTATCCGGAATAATCTGCCGGCATCGCTACCATATTTTTTTGCGAGTATCCAGCCCGCGGGCGCATAAGCGGGTTCTTTTACCGGCCAGGGTAATTGCAGGTATGCAAGCGTTTCGATCGCACAAAAGATCAACCAGGCGGCGATCACCCATTTCCCCCAGGCTTTTTGGATAAAGCCCGCTATCATGAGCAAAACAGCAAAGGGAATGATATAAGCGAGGTGCCGGTAGTACACAAAACTGTGGTTGCTGATACTATCGGCGAAAAACGGACTGAAACAATAAGCAGCGATGAAAAAGAAAATAACCAGCAGGGCCACCAGCCTTATCTTTCCGGCGATGCCTTTGTAAAAAGCAAAGAATAAGAACCCGCCATAGACAAAGACCGACACCAGGTTTTTGGTGAGCGCCGGCGACAGGCTGTCGCTTGCCGAAAGCATGAACGAAGCGGGGAACGCGCCGGACCATACATACCGAAGATTTGTAAAATGCGCCGCTGCAAACAAAGGCGGCCCGGCCAGCGATTTACCGGCCAGCAGCCCTGCGTTCTCCGCAAAATAGCCTGTGTCCATCCAGAGCCTGGTATACAGATGCGGCAGCATGCAAATGCCAAAGCTCAGAAAGAAAATAACGAGGTTCCGCCCGTACTGCTTTTCAGTGAGGATGCACAGGATCAGCGGAGGCAGCAATGCTATATTATCGTATGAAAAAGACAGTGCAACCGCTGCGAACAGTCCTGCCCGCAGGCCTAAATGTTTGCTGTTCTCCGTCTGCGCGAGGTAGAGGAACACAAACGGGAAAAATGCGCTCAACGCATGCAAACCGAAGTCGATGGTTGCCCATGGGATCAGCAGCGGCACCGCCAGAACGGTCCACAGGCCGAACCATGCTGCAACCCTGCCGCCGAAAAGTTTTTGCGCTATCCTTACCTGGACAAGCCGGGAAGCGGTGTCCACCAGCAGCGCCGCCAGCGACAACGGTGGAAGCAAAAAATCGAAAGGCCGCAATGCCAATGAAAGCAGACCGATCAGAAAGCTGCCGCCTTCATGCGGGGCATGGATGATCTGGATGTAACGCCAGTGATGGCTCTGCAGCATTTCATCGAGGCTCAATCCCCAGGCGAGCTGATCGGGTGCACTGTACCAGGAATGGGTGAAGCCTCCGAAAAAAAACCGAACCAGTGTGCCGGCAACAATAATGGCGGTCAATTGCCAGGCAGAAAGACGATAAGTTCCGGCGGAATTTCTCATTTGCATAGTTCGGGCAACTTCTTTTGAGCCTGGTTCGTACAGATAATCGAGGACGTCCTAAAATTAGACCCGATTTTCAGCCGATGAGACGCATTGCCCGTTTTTTTACCACCATTTTTTACAAACCCCTGCTGATAAGATGGCTGTCGAAGGAAAGGGATTACCTGCATGACGGCATCCGGTTATCGGTGCATCCCCAGGTCTTTCATCCGGGCTTTTTTTTCAGTACCAAACTGCTGCTGAAGCAGGTGTCCGCGCTTCCGCTGGAGGGGAAAACTTTTCTGGAACTGGGCGCCGGCAGCGGCCTGATCTCGATCAGCGCCGCGCAGCAAGGCGCAGCTGTAACGGCAAGCGATATCAATCCGGTAGCGGTAAGTTACCTGAAACGAAATGCAGCGGCTAACCAGGTTTCGTTATCGGTTGTGGAGTCGGACCTGTTCTCCGCGGTGCCGCCGCGGATATTCGACATCATCGCTATCAATCCTCCCTATTATTTTCAAACCCCGGTGAACTGGAAAGAATATGCCTGGTACTGCGGGAAAAACGGGGAATATTTCGCCGGTTTATTTGCCGAATTAGGCAACTATGTGGATCGTGAGTCCGTAATACTGATGGTGTTATGCGATGGCGTGCATCGCACCAGGGTGCAGCAGATCGCCAATGAGCGGGGATTCGAGCTTGAATGCGTGAAGCAAGCCGGCAACCTGCTCGAGAAGAATTTTATTTACCGGATCCATCCACAATAGATCAATTTGAACCAGCGACCCAGGATACTGCTATTCAACCCCAGAAGCGCGAACGGCAAATTCCGTGTACCGAACTCAATCCTGAATATTGCCGCTTCCATTGAGGGGAAATATGAATGGGTGATCGTTGATGGTAACCGCGAAAACGATCCCTTCGAAGCGATCTCGGGTTATCTCGCCGAAGGAGATATCCGCTATATCGGTTTCACGGTAATGCCCGGCCCGCAGTTGAAGCAGGCCATTCCGATCGCCAGGAAAATAAAGCAGCTGTTTCCTAATACGGTGATGATCTGGGGAGGATATTTCCCTTCCAATCACCACCGGATCGTACTGGAATCCGGCTATATTGATTTCGTGATCAATGGTCCCGGCGATCATGCGTTCCCCCGGCTGATCGATGCGCTGGAAAATAACCGGCCGTATGAACTGATCAAAAACCTGGTCTATATTTCTGAAGGGCAGATCATAAAAAACCAGAAAGAAGACCTGATCGAACAGGACGAATTGCAACCACTCCCATATGACCGGCTCGACCGGTTTTATCCGATGGAAAAATACCTGGGCAGGACCTACCTGGGAAACAGAACACTCGCTTATCATTCGAGCATCGGATGCCCGTTCACCTGTTCATTCTGCGCGGTGGTGCCCATCTATGAAGCGAGATGGAAAGCCAAATCGGCTCAGCTGGTATACCAGGATGTGAAATACATCAAAGACAAATGGGGAGCCGATGCCATCGAGTTCCACGACAATAACTTTTTTGTTTCCGAAAAGCGCACCGTTGAATTCTCAAAACTGATCAGACCTGAAAATATGGTCTGGTGGGGCGAGGGAAGGATCGATACGATCGATAAATACAGCGATGCCTCACTGGCGCTGATGCGTGAGTCTGGCTGCAAAATGATCTTTTTCGGCGCCGAAACCGGCAACAACAAGGTATTGCAGCAGATGGATAAAGGCGGCACGCAGACGGGCGAACAGATCGCAAAGTTCGCCGAGCGGATCCGTCGTTTCGATATCATTCCCGAATATTCTTTTGTACTGGGAACACCCGCGGCCACACCGGAGGAAGTGATGGCGCAGATCGATTTCGACATTGATTTTATCAAACAGATAAAAGCGATCAACCCCGACACAGAGATCGTGATCTACACTTACAGCCCGGTGCCCAGCCCGGGAACGGAGTTGTACGAGCAGGTACTCAGCGAAGGATTCCGCTTTCCTGAAAAACTGGAAGACTGGATAGAGCCGGCCTGGGAAAAATTCGATCTGCGCAAGAACCCGCTTACACCCTGGCTTACGCCGGCCATGATCAGCAAGATCAGAAATTTCGAAACAGTACTGAACGGCGCTTATCCAACGGTTTCCGATATCCGGTTCAATGAACTGAAGCGGCGTGTGATCCAGCTGATCGCCGGCGTGCGTTATAAGACCAGTCTGTATAAATATCCTTACGAGATCAAATTATTGCACCGCCTCTGGAAATACCGCCAGCCGGAGATCCAGGGTTTTTAAAAGAAAACGTGAACCTGCCCGATTCTGCCATATTGAATAACCTCTATGTACCCGGCACCACCGTTCCGGATCATCGTTTCGAAAGAACCTATATCTCCTGCCGGATGGCGGAACATCGCGTGTATACGGATGCGGAAGTAAGCAGGCTGCCCGAGTGTTCCGGTTTCCATCCCCACCACGAAGAATGGGCGATGCGGGAATTATCGGCTAAAAAACTATTGGCCTACCTGCAGCAGAAGAAAAGCCCGCTGCAGATACTGGAAGTGGGCTGCGGCAATGGCTGGCTTTGTCATCAGTTGTCGCAGTTATCGCGCAGCAGGGTAACAGGGCTCGATGTAAATTTTACAGAACTGCAGCAGGCTGCCCGGGTGTTCAACAATTGCCGCAAACTGAAATTTGTGTACGGTGACCTGCGATCGGGTATTCTCGACGAGCGGCAGTACGATATCATCCTGTTTGCCGCATCCATCCAGTATTTCAAATCGCTCGACGGGATCCTCGAACTCTGCCTGCAGCATCTGAAACCGGCCGGCGAGATCCATATTATCGACAGTCATTTTTATCCCGCAGGAAAAACCATGCAGGCCCGGCAGCGGAGCCTTGAATACTATGCAGCATTAGGTTTTCCTGAAATGAGCGAACATTATTTTCATCATTCCATAAAGGAGCTGGCACAGTTCAACCATTCTGTGCTCTATAATCCATCGTCCTGGATCAACCGGTTCTCCAAACACCGGCTGCCATTTCCATGGATCCGGATCTGTAAAGACTGATCATGTTCGCCCAACCGCTATATCGAACCTTTCGCCGTTACCGTACGCTGCAGACCCACCGGATCAGTGCGCTGCCGATCGTGATACTGATGCCGCACAGCGCCTGCAACTGTCAGTGCGTGATGTGCGATATCTGGAAAGGCAACAAGAACCTGAAGCAGCTGACGGAAGCGGATATTGAAGGATTGCTGGGAAGCCTGAAAGCATTCGGCACCCGGCAGGTGCTGATGTCGGGCGGTGAAGCCCTGCTCAATCCGCAGTTCTTCCGGCTCTGCGAACTACTGAAAAAACAGGGGCTGCGCATCAGCCTGCTTTCAACCGGACTGACCCTGCAACGGCATGCGGATGCCCTGGTGGAATGGGTAGACGATATCATTATTTCGCTGGATGGAGACGAGGCGTTGCATGACAGGATCCGCAATATTCCCGGCGCTTTCCGGAAACTGCAGGATGGCGTGGCCGCATTGAAATCGCGTAAGCCGGATTATCCCATCACGGCCCGCACGGTGATCCACCAGCTGAATTTCCGGCATTGGCCTGCCATTATCGATACCGCAAAACAACTGGGACTGGACCAGATCAGTTTTCTGCCTGCGGATACCACCAGCCAGGCATTCAACCGCAAGGATCCGTGGAATAAGGAAAAACAGGATGAAGTATTGATACCCGATGCCGACCTCCCGGTGCTGCAGTCGGTGATCGATCATATCACCGTCAGTTATGCCGAGCTGTTCGCTTCGAGGTTCATTGCCGAATCGGTGTTAAAGCTTCAGCGGATACACGATTTTTACAGTGCGGTGCACGGGCATCAGCCTTTTCCCTATAAAAAATGCAATGCGCCCTGGGTGTCGGCAGTAGTGGAAGCAGATGGTACCGTAAGGCCCTGTTTTTTTCACGAGCCGGTAGGCAATATCCGCGAACGATCACTGGAGCAGATCCTGAACGGCGAACAGGCTTACCGCTTCAGGAAGGAACTGGATATGGAGCTGAATACTACCTGCAAACAATGTGTGTGTTATTTACATCTCTCACCAACCACTCCTGTCTGATCCATGAAGCATATCCTGTTCACACATTCGTATTTCCTGCGCTTCGATCCCAAACAATGGGAAGCGGGTCAGCCTTATCCCCCGCTCGGCACGCTGTATGCGGCATCGGTGATGCGGCAGGCGGGTTTCGATTGCAGGCTGTTCGATTCCATGTTCCTCAGTGATCCACGCGCTATTTCAAAAGCGATAGATGATAACGGGCCCTCATTCGTGGTGATCTACGACGACGGTTTCAACTATCTCACCAAAATGTGCCTTACGAATATGCGTGAAGCGGCGTTCAGCATGTGCCGCATCGCCCGGGAGAAAGGATGCACCGTGATCGTTTCAAGTTCCGACGCCACAGACCACTATGAGAAATACCTGGAAGCTGGCGCCGGTTTTGTTTTACTGGGCGAAGCAGAGCATACCCTGCTTGAGCTGGTAAACGCCGTTGATTCCGGTAATCCATTCCAACAGATACCAGGCCTCGCCTACCGCGATGGAGAAAATATTATCAAAACAGCCCGCCGCCCGGTGATCAGGGATCTCGACAGTTTACCAATGCCTGCCTGGGATCTGCTGGATATTTCTCCCTACCGCGCTGCCTGGTTAAAAAGCAGTAATTATTTTTCGCTGAATATCGGCACCACCAGGGGATGTCCTTTCAAATGCAACTGGTGCGCCAAACCTATCTATGGCAACCGGTATAATTCAAGATCGCCACAGCATGTGGTGAATGAACTGATCTATCTGAAACAAAATTTCGGATTCGATCATATCTGGTTCTGTGATGATATTTTCGGACTGAAGCCTGGATGGGTGCAGGAATTCGCGGAACTTGTACAGTCGACGGGACTGAAATTCCGGTTCAAGATACAGTCGAGGGCCGATCTGCTGGTGCAGGAAAATTATGTTGAAGCGCTTGCAGCCGCAGGTTGTGATAATGTATGGATGGGGGCCGAAAGCGGTTCGCAGCGGATACTGGATGCCATGGACAAAGGCATTACCATAGCGCAGATCCATACGGCCACAGCCCTGTTAAAAAAACACGGCATCAGGCCATCCTTCTTTATCCAGTTCGGATACCTTTCAGAAACCAGGAAAGATATCCGGAAGACCATCGACATGATCAACACCTTATTGCCGCACAGCATCGGCATTTCCGTTTCCTATCCCCTGCCGGGCACCGGTTTCTATGAAAAAGTGAAACAGGACCTGCAGGAGAAATCGAACTGGACAGATTCGGACGAGCTGCAGCTGATGTTCCGCAATACTTTTCAACCTGCATTTTACAAACAGCTGCACCGATATGTGCATAGAAGTCATCGCAGTCACCTGGCGCTGGACCACTGGCGGCAACTGGTGCTGAAGCCGCGCAGGACAAACCTGTTCCGCATTAAAAAAGCATTATCGATACTTTATTATTTTCCCGCCCTGCTCATGGCCCGATGGCAGGTGAACAGGCTGGCAAGGGAGGTTCACGCATGAGACCATCCATCACGATAGCAGAAAATGAAACCAATGCGGCGAAAGCATTCAGCAGGCAGTCGGCTGTTTTCGACAACTTGTACGGTACCGATGCCATCATACGGTACAAACGTGAGCGGGTAAGACAGCATGTTGAACAATTGCTTACCCCTGCCGCCAGCATACTCGAGCTGAACGCCGGCACCGGTGAAGACGCACTTTATTTTGCGCAAAAAGGATACAGCGTGCATGCCACCGATATTTCCGAGGACATGCTGTTGCAGCTCAGGGCAAAAAAACAGCAGGCAGGTATCGGCGAATGCCTTAGTTCGGAGCCATGTGATTTTACCCGGCTCGGAGACCTGGAACGCCGTGGCCCTTATGATCATATTTTTTCCAATTTCGCCGGACTGAACTGCACGCAGCGGCTTGAAAAAGTATTGCAGGACCTGCCTCCGCTGCTGAAACCTGGTGGAACCATCAGCCTGGTGATATTGCCTAAATTCTGTCTCTGGGAATTCATGTTATTATTCCGCGGCCGATTCAGGACCGCTTTCAGGCGTTTCAGCGGGACAAAGGGTGCAAGTGCGCGGGTGGAAGGAACTTATTTCAGGTGCTGGTATTATAATCCTTCTTTCGTGGTGCGTGCATTGCCTGAATTTGAGGTAATGAATATCGAAGGGCTTTGCACACTCGTACCCCCATCCTACCTTGAGGGTTTCGCCGAAAAATATCCAGGACTTTTTGGTTCGTTGTGCAGGATGGAATCAAAATGGAAAAGCAGCTGGCCCTGGCGGCTGATCGGCGACTACTATATCATCTCACTCCGAAAACGCAGTTGAGCTGATGGCTGCCGCAGGCTCCAAAGACGCGATACTGGCTGTGTAGCGATCCAGGATCTTCTTTTGAAAATGATCGGGATTGGGCCGGGCAAAATGTTTACCTGCGCGGAGCGATAACACATCGCCTTTGATATTTTTCTTCTGGGTGCGTTCTTTCTTCATCCATCTTTTGGCAGTGAGCCGCATCAAATAATTATCGAGCATACTGCCTGCCCTGTGTGCAAATAATTTCTCCGCCAGGCGCTGAAACCAGGCGCCGGTAACTTTGTGCGAGAAATAAGGCGAATCGGGCTGGCTGTAATTTGGAAAGAACCGGAAGGCCCATTCGTTGGCCGTTCTGAATTTACTTAAAGCATCAAGGCCGGCTACCGGTTGCAGGGTTACTGCTTCCGCGGCGATGAAGATGTTCTTCTCCGGCATTTCGAGGGCAGCCTCATCGATGAAATAATTCATGCAATACCAGTGCTGCCTGCCCGCCAGGAAACTGAGTTTTTTCAATCCATGCAGCAGCGTGCGGGCGATCCAGAGACGGTTGGAAGAGGTGATAATAAAAAAATCGATATCGGCAGATTCATCGGCGTAGTTTTTCGACAGCGATCCTGAAATACCCACGCCGCGAACGAACGGGAACCTGCTTAGTCTTCTGCCGATGCGATGACCCGTACCGAGTAACTGCGCCGCCCGCTGGTTGCCGGCCCTGCGCCGGGTTGCAAGCGAAGGATCGTTGCGCAGGGAATAAAATTCTGCCAGTTGAAAAAGCCGTCCCGAAGATACCAGCTGGCGCAATGCCTGCTCGGTTTCCGCCTGGGTGGCAGAACGCTCCAGGAATGAGCGGATCTCCGGGGCAAGCAGCGGATAATCGAACATGTCGAAATAAGCGACGGTCTTCAGAATACTTTTTGCGGTTTCCAAGCCAGGGATTTGACACTATAAAGACGAGCAGGCGGCGGTGCGGGTTGCCTTACGGATGCAAAGGATAGATTTCGATACTAAAATCGGGTTGAGGCAACCTTCAATACTTTTTTTACGAATCATTTGATGCAGGTAAAGCAAAGACCGGACAAGAATGATAGACAACGCACCTATATCCGCATCCCCGTTTATCCCAAAACTTTCCGTGGTACGGGGAAGTTCCCGGTTAAGGGACCAGATCGACCGCAAAAGATCATTCTTCTTTTTGAAACGCGGATTCGATATTGCTTTTTCCATTGTTTTTGTCCTCTGCATTCTGAGCTGGCTTTTACCCCTGCTGGCCCTGCTGATCCGGTTAAGTTCCAAAGGCCCGGTATTTTTCGTGCAGAAACGGATCGGGTTCGGAGGAAAATCTTTTAGTTGTTATAAACTCCGCACCATGGTCATCAACGCTGATGCCGACCGGGTGCAGGCCACAGAAAACGATAAACGTATTACGCGGCTCGGCTGGTTCCTCCGCAAATCGAATATGGACGAATTCCCGCAGTTCTTCAATGTGCTGAAAGGAGATATGAGCATCGTAGGCCCCCGGCCGCATATGTATGCCGACTGCCATCATTTTTCGGAACTGCTGCCGGGATATAAGTTCAGGAATATGGTAAAGCCCGGTTTAACGGGCCTGGCGCAGGTGAAAGGTTTTCATGGCCCCACCGCTACCCGGCACTGCATCCTGATGCGCTATCACTGGGATCATTATTATATCCGCAATATTGGCTGGCGGCTCGATACCGGCATTCTGCTGCATACGATCTGGCAGCGGTTCTGGTCTGTTACAAGATTCATTGCATCCCAGTCCGGGCGCAAAGCGGGCTCCGAGCGTAAAATACTGCCCGGTTAATGACCATGCAAAAGGATCTGCTCTATACCATCCCCTCCCATCCTTTGCCTACGCCCACACCGCTAACGGACCTGCTGTTGCGCCAGGTAGAACGGATCAGGCTGCAGAAGCGTGCCGAGAAATACCAGTTCAAGGAAGATCGCGGGGGCATCGCTTATATCCGCAAAGCTGTTCAGACGGGCAATACGGTATTCGATATCGGCGCACATAAAGGAGGTTATCTTTATTTCTTTCTGCAGCAACTGCAGTACAATGGCGCCATTTATGCATTCGAACCACAGTCGGTGTTGTACCAATACCTGAAAAAAATGCAGCGGCTGTTCAACTGGCAGCAGGTTACGATAGAGCCGATGGCGGTATCCGACCGTTCGGGTAAAGCCATGCTTTGTGTTCCGTATAATGGAGGAAGGCCCTCATCTCCCTGCGCCACTATAATCGAAAGCAAGATGGCATTCGACTATCAGGCCAGGGAGGAAGTGGATACCATATCGCTTGATACCTATTGTTCCACGCGGCAGGTGGCGCCGGATTTCCTCAAAGTGGATGTGGAAGGCAATGAACTGTCTGTATTCACCGGCGCGCAGAAATTACTGCATACACTGAAACCCAGGATACTCTTCGAATGTGAAGCCAGGTTCGTAGGTGAAGAAAAACTCTGGGAAACTTTCCGGCTGTTACAGCAGGCGCAATACAAAGGTTATTTTATCATGCAGAACAAACTGCTTCCTGTTTCCGCTTTCAGCATCAGCAGGCACCAGGACCCCGGCGCAGCGGTCTACTGCAATAATTTCATTTTCGAATAAGCAGTTTTTTGAGCGCATTCAGGTAGAACATCGCGTAGAAGAACGCGAAAAAGAAAATCCCTTTATTGCCATCGAGCACATTTTCCGAAAAGAACACCACTGTTATGATCACAAGGAAGCTGGCATAGAGCGGATCGCGGGTACGCCAGGCGCCGGTGTAGCCTGCGATCAGTACCAGCAATAAGACCAGTAATCCCGGTACCCCTGTTTTGATCAGCATGCTCAGGAACTGGTTGTGGATGTTGAGCTCATTCACGAAGGAGTTGAAATATTTCTTCTCGTAATACTTTTCTTTCAGCAACGCCACTTCGCTCCCGCTGCCATGACCGATCAAAGGAGATTCCCCGATCAGTTCCCAGCCGCAGGCCCAGCGCACGGCCCGTGGCTCGAGTATATTGAGATTGATGCTTTCCTGTGTAAGATCGTTCTTCAGATCGGTCACATACCGGTTCTTGAATGCATCGTTCTGGATCAGTGCGATCAGAACGATCACCGTAAGCCCCGCAGAGACCACCAGGAAACGCAGCCTGTCCTTGCCACTGAGCATAAAGTACGGGATCACCAGGTTGATGATCGCCAGCAATGCTATGAATACCGAGCGCGACGATAACTGCACAAGACCCGCCAGCAGGATCAGCAGAATGGCTGCATACAGTATCCGGCTGCCGCGGCTGTTCGTTCTGATAAATGCATACACCATCGCCGCAACCGACAGCGCGATGTACATGGAAAAATAGGTAGCATGCATATCGATCGGTTCCGAAAAATTATGATTGATGAATGCGGTTGAAAAAATCGAACGCAGCGGCAGGTGATTGTACCTGATCACCTGTATGGCGTTGATGTACAGATACAGGATGGCCAGGGCGCAGGACAGCCCCATGCCTTTCAGCAGCGGAAGCTTGTATTTTTCGAGGTCGATGCTGTTCAGCGCGAACAGCAGTGGAAACAGCAGTATCGCCAGCTGCCGCTCCCATTCATAAAAAGCTTCTGCGCGGTATGAAGTGTACAGCGTGCCGGCAACTGTGAGCAGGTATACCGATACGGGCAGCAATACGGCCTTTATTGAAAACCTGCGCAATTGTGTTCTGGTAAGATGGATAAGTGTGTGCAGCGCAAAACTGATCAACGCCAGTTCGCTGTACAACCTGTCGAAAGGCAATGCTGCAAGAAAGACCAGCAGGTGATAATACCCGATCCGGTTAGCAAGGGAATCCTTTATAAAAAAAACATCTTTCATGTATGCAGTGCATTAAAACCATCCCGCATCAACTGCTCATAGGCCGATACGATGGATGGCCAGTTGTAATGCTCGCGGATCTTTTCCAGGTTGTGATCGATCATGATCGCGGCAGCCTCCCTGTCGGCAGAGGCAGTTATCGCTTTTGCCACATCGGCCGCGGTCTTGAAATATAAGCCATCTGCATTAAGTACTGAACGATTGAAGGGGTTATCATGTGCACATACCAGCGCAGAATCGGCCATAGCCTCCAGCAGGGAGGGATTGGTACCGCCGCAGCTATGCCCATGAAAATACAGACTGCAGTACTTTTTCAGGGCTGCAAGTTTGGGCTGGTCATACACTGCTCCTGCAAACAGTATCGATCCCATGCCCCCGAAGCGTTGCCGCAGTTTTCTGCCGAAAGCGTTGCCCGTGTTCCCGATCACCAGCAGTTTCTTTTTCGTATGGGCCATGCAATATCCCTGCAGGATCATTTCTATATTGTTCTCCGGCTCCATGCGCGCCATCACCATAAAATAATCCTGCTTTTCGAGCCCGAGCTCGCCCAGGCCCGACTCATCCACATCGTTATGTACTTCGGCGCCATAAGCGATGTAGCGGGCTTTCACTCCATATTTCTCGCCGAGATAAACCTCTATGGCCAGGGAATCGGCCACCAGTAACCGGCTGTACCGTACGGCCAGGCTCTCTGCCCAGCGCAGGAATTTCCTGACGGGGCCACTGTATTTCGAACGCTTCCATTCGAGCCCATCCATATTCGAGATCAGCACAGTATTTTTCGGATACAGCCAGCCCCAGACCGAACTGCTGGTATACCCGAGTATCAGCCAGATATCGAAATTCCGTTTCCTGGCATCGAGTGTACAGGCCAGATCATACACGAATTGCCCCGCGGCACCTGGCGGGGCATAACAACGGATGATCCTGGCTCCCTGCCATTCGTCTCCGTTATAAGGATGTGTGGATGGATTGTAAACCGTTACCTGGTGGCCAAGGCGCACCAATCCCGCCGAGAGATGAGCGGCCGCCTGTTCGAACCCGCCGTATTGGTTGGGTATGCCTCGTGTTCCTAGTATGGCGATACGCAAAATGGTGATGACAGCAGTTTTAGTGAGCGTGATCGATCATGTATTCTTTGCCGTGGCACTGCCGAACAGCATATTCTTGATGCGCACAGCCGGACCGTACACCGAGGCGATCGCGCGCTTGGCCATGCCTGCATCGTTAACCACCCAGTCTGTAGTGCGCGGCTTCTCGATCAGCCGCTGGTGAATGGTATAGGCATAAGTGGCAATAGAAGTCCGGAACACCTGGTCGGGGAACCGGGTCATTTCATAGCCATGCAGCGAAAACGGTCTTGTTTGCTGAATGATCATCCGGTTGAACGGCACATCCAGTTCCTTCTCCGCTCCTGTTCTGAGATCGTGCAATTTGAGCTGGCCCCGGTATTCGGGCTTCCAGTCCTTGTTCAGGTACAGCAGCAGGTTCATCGTACGGTACCATCCTTTATGCAGCGGATGATAATTGAAATCGAGATGCATATCGAGAAAGCAGTTCTTTTTACCCTGGTGCAGCCCACCGCCATGATTAACAGGGTCAACAAAGACCTGCTCGTGGGATATAAAACTCAACAGCTCGTTCAGTCGCGCAGAACTCATGTCGCGGTACAACTCGTCGAACAGCACACCAAGTTCCCGGTAATTGGATTTTTCGAATTTATTGTTGGCGAACACATAGTCACGACTTTTCCGTTCCAGTTCGGGTATCTGCCGGTACAGTTCGGTCAGCTTCTGCTCATCGCAGAAATTGTCGATCACCAGGTGAGGAAAAGGCTGGGCCAGCAAATATTGAAGTCTGAGTTCTTCTTTACGTGCCTCTAAATATTCGAAGTTGATCATGGCTGCGCTTTACATTTTTTGGTACGGCTATCGGGGGTTTCCGGTTGCCTCTGCATCATTCAAAACCAGTTGTTGCAGGGTGGCGGCGGAACGATCCCAGGAATAGCGCTGCCGGATCGTTTCGGCAATGGCCGCCAGCCTGTCGTTATCCGGTTCCTGCTCCAGCGCTGCAGCGATGGCATTCCTGAAACCGGTGTGATCGGCCGGATCGATATGGCGATCGCCAAAAAAATCGAATTCCTTCATCGCCGAACTGTTCGAGCAGATTACCGGTATCCGGGCTGCCGCCGCTTCTAATGGAGGAATGCCGAACCCTTCCGCTTTGGAAGGATATACGAACAGGGAAGCAGCCTGGTAAAAAAGCAGCAGTTCGGCATCGCTCACTGCATGGTCGGTCAGTATAAAAGACCTGATCTCCTTCGAAAGTCCGGCCAGCAAGCGATCGAATTCGGGAGCCGGCAAACTCCGGTGCCCGAGCAATACCAGGCGGATGCCTTTTTTGTAGAGTTCGAGTTCCAGGTAAGCCTGCAAGAGCAGAGCATGATTTTTCCGGGGCTCTATCCGGCTTACATAAAGTACGAAGCGGTCGAATCCATACCGGCTGCGGAAGATCTGCCGCACTTCATTCTTGTCATAGTGCTGAAAATAACGCTGGTCAACCGCCATCGGCGTAAAATGGATCGGGGTTCTGATGCCCAGGTGCCTGCGAACCGAAGCTTCCGAAAAATCGGAATTTACCGTCAGGATCGACGCTTTTTTTGCACCATGCCGGTACAGCCATGTTTTATACAGGCGATAGAACAAGGAAAATTCGCGCGGATAATCCAGGAACAGCACATCATGCATGGTAACGATAAACCGGCAGTTCCGCAATGGCGGCACCATGTATTGAAAATGCGCATAATCGATCCGGTGTTTCCGGATCAGCAGCGGCAATTCGACCAATAACCTGAACACCGAAGACCTGCTCCGGAATTTCAGGAACCGGATCCGCCCCACCGGAAAATCTTGCTCAAGCCTGACCGGATCGTATGCCGCGATATACAGTTCCAATTCGGGTGATAAAGCAAGCCGGCGGTATATCTCGTGGATGAAAGTACGCGTACCCTGGTATTCACCATCAAAAGTATGGGCGTCTACAAGCAGCCGGATCCGTTTGTTTGCATCGCGGCTCATAACCGGTTAGGGCTTCTCCTGCCAAGCCATTGTACGATGGGTCTGGGAAAATAGCAGGCCAGCCAGAGCGCATAGTTGTCCCAGCGCAACGGCTGAATAGAGATCGCATGCGCCGCGTAACGACGGGCGGCCCGGGGCATATAGCTGTCTGTCAGAAATTTTTTCGCACATAAAGCATAATAGGCGCCGGCTTTCATGCGAACGTTGTTCTGTTCGCGGAGTATCTGCAACAATTCGGTTTCCTGGTCTGCGTTGATCGTTCCGGATTTGATCGTCTGCCGTTTCAGCTGCCTGAAACGGCGGCCCCGCCATTTTTCATCCATGGTAACGGAAGCAGGGTTGAGCCGCACTTTCACCAGCGATTCGGGAAGATTGGCCAGCTTACCTTTGCCGGCCAGCAGGGTCCATAAAAAATAATCCTCGAATGTATGAGCGGCCGGCTCGTAGCCGCCAACCGCAAGTACCGGCTCTTTGCGGTACATCACAGCAGAATGAATGAACGGGCAATAGAAATACAGCCGTTCCTTGATCGTAGCATCGGTATAGGCGAAACAATAGTGCCGGTAAATAAAATTCCCTTCTTCGGTGATATAGTCCACATCGCTTCCCACAAGAATATGCTCCGGATGAGAATCCAGAAAACTGACCTGCACCCGCAACCGGTCGCGGTAGCAGATATCATCGGCATCGAACCTGGCTATATATCTGCCTTTCGCTTCCCGCAGTCCGGTATTGAGCGCCGCAGACACGCCCCTGTTCTCACAGTTCAGCAAGCGGATGCGTGCGTCATCAAATGCAAGGATGATGGATGCGCTGTTATCGGTAGATCCGTCGTTAACGATCAGCAACTCGAAATCTGTGAAACTCTGGTCCAGCACCGAGCGCACCGCATCGGCAATATACTTTTCCGCATTGAAGACAGGCATCAATACGGTTACCCTTGGTTGTTCAATATCGGCACTAACTGCGTTTGACACTTTCCCTGATATTTAAGAGTAACAGCAATTCAAAAAAAATAACGATCGACAGTTGCTCAAACCAATAATCTATAAAAAAGGCGGCCCCGAGCAACAGCAAAACGGGCAGCCCATAAGTAAGATACCGGTATCGGCGCAAAAAGTACAAGGCATAACAACATACAAAGATCAGCAGTCCCCCCGCCCCATATTCGCCCAATAACTGAATATAAACGCTGTTGGGTGTATTCACCGCCGAGTGCAATCCCGAATCCCTGCTAAAATATTCGAGGTAAAGGGAAAGCTGGCTGCGCTCGAAATCATTGTTGATATAAACATAGTTAGCCGGATAGCCCCCGGCTATACCCAACCCGGCCGCTTTGAATGCGAGTTTGGATGAGAAATTACCCATACCGTTCCCCGCAACTATCCGGGAAGGATGATCGGCTAAATAGCGGAATGTATTACGGAACGACTGGAGTTTGCCGTTGGCCTTCCGCAGGTCCAGTTGACGAATGTCGGGGAGTGTGTCAACACGCAATTGCTGCATCAGCTGGATGGCCCGCAGTCGGCTCTGCGAGGTATCGTGCTTATGCTGAAACTCCGGCGCATGAATATTGGGTTTGGGAATATCGGGCCTGGTTGTCTGAACAGCTCCTTCACCATTTGCCGGCGTTCGCTCCGCCGCTCTTTTCGCCCTGCCCAAACTATCGAGATAAAGTTTTGCAAACTTATACCTGCGCTCGGCGGCTGTCAGTGTGCTGTCGGGACGCTGTTCAACAGGCAGCTCCGTCACCTGTTTCGCAGCCGGCGCTTTTGTGGCCGACAGCGCTTTCTCAAGTGTGTTTACCGTATACTTGGTATTCTGCGGCGATATATTCGTAAGAAAGATCGCCAGCAGCACAGGAAATATTACGATGATGCTTTTCTGGTCACGGTCGCTTTTAAAGCAAAACAGGAAAGCCAGGCAGGCCAGCGTTGCCAGGTTGGTAAAATTGCTGCCCGTCATCAGCAGCACTATCATACAGCAGAGCGCAAGAAGCATTCGCCGGCGGCAGATGGCATAAAAAACGCCGGCGGCATTTATGATCGCATTGGTGATTGATGTATCGAATGTAACACCGCGGATAAAATCACCCGTACCGATAAAATATTTTTGATACAGCCCCTGGTACCGATAAGGGTTTACGAATCCTATTTCGCGGAAGATCACCAACAGGTTCAAAACAGAGAACAAGATGTTCAGCACCAGGAAGCATTCGATGGTCTTGTGTATCCTCTCATCTGCTGTGTTGTCAACGGCCAGCTTTAACTGGTGCATCGCCAGCAGTGAAACCAGCCAGAACCCTATACCGATCAACATCACCAGCCAATAATGCGATGCCGAAAATAAAGACGGCAAACTGTTGACTATACCCAGCAGCAGGATCATCGGGTAGAATAGCGGCAACCTGGACCCATTTTTTTTAAATCCAAAAGCAAAATTGGATCTGGCAAGGTAGATGAATATCAGGCCGGCCACTTTAACGACCAGTTTCACGTTCATGATCAGCAGCAGAAAGATCAGCAGCACCCAATCGATGTCAGGCAGTATTTTCCTGGTCCGTATCGCGATCGCTTTAATCATCGGCCGTTTGGAATTTTTGTATCAGCCGGTTGTAAAACGTAAGATGCTTTTCGGCAGAGTCGGTCACATTGAATCGTTTTGCAACGGTGTCGCGCGCATTTGCAGAGATCGTCTCCCGCAATGGCTCATTATCGATCAGTTTCCTTATGGCCGCGGCAATTCCCTCGATATCGTCGGGATCGACCAGCAGGCCGTCAAAGCCGTCGCGGATCAATTCCTTCCCGGAGGACCTGCTGGTATAAATGACCGGACAGCCAAAAGACATCGCCTCCAGCGGAGCCATGGAAAAGCATTCGGTGTAAGAAGGAAAGACCGCGGCAGTGGCAGTCTGGTAAATCCCGGATAATTGATCGCCCGGGATAAACCCCTTAAACACAACGGAAGCCCGGCTGTTACGATCCAGCATCCTGGCAAACCGTGCAGGTTCGCCCTTGCCGAAAACATGCAGCACAGCGTCTGGATGTGTCTGATGCACGCGGTTCCAGGCCAGCATAAGCGACCCCGCGCCTTTGGCCGGCGAAAGCGTGCCGGCAAATACGATCAGCCTGTTTTTTTTTATCGCCGGCAGTGCGGGCTTTACCCAAACGCTGTTGTATAGTACTTCAACCTTCTGCTCAAGCCCATAGAACGCTGTATTGTGTTGCGCAGTATGATCACTTACCGCCGTTAATGCCGATGCACCCGAAAGATGAAGGCGTTCGCGCTCGAAAACCCGCGGGTTCACGCGCCGGCCCAACTGATGGCTAATGTATGAATCCGTTCCATGAAGTTTTACTACCACCGGCACCTTGAATTGGTATGCAACTGATCCGCACCCGGTATACTGGAACCATTCATTAAAATCAGGCCATTCTATGATATCAACCTGGTGTGTCTCCACTAACTCATTGAGGAATGCGAGAAAAGATCGCAGCCCCCGCTCTGTGCTGCGACGCATAATACCGGATCGTCCGAACAGGAATCTCAAGCCCCTGGAAAAAATGAAATCGCTTTTAAAAAACGCGTTATCGATACTGAACCGCTTTCGCCAGATCTTTATTCCTCCGGCTTCCTCGTAGTCGGCGTGCCCGTATCCCGGCTGGTATAGCCCGGCTATCAGCACGCCATGTCCTTTGGCAACAAGTGCCTCGGCCAGTTGGCGTGTAGCCGAGCCGATGCCGCCTGTTCTTCCGGGAGGAAACTCGTTGCAGACGAACAGGATATTCATACCATTCCCGTTTTTTTGAATTGAATCCAGGTCTTAGTCTGCCATTGACCCGTAACCAGCAGCAGGGTTACATACAATACCGGCGCGGCGATCAGGCGTGCATTGTTATTGTCGAAAAGGTAAAGCGGCAAAAGAAAACTGACCACGCCAATTGGCAACAGCGTCAGCAAAGGCTTCAAAAGAGCACCTGCCCTCACAGCAGTATGCCGCGCATAAAACGCGGTTTGTACTATCGCTCCCATCAAAAAACCGACGGCAGCGCCCAGCGAAGAAAAAACAGGTATCAACAAAAGGTCGGCGCCGATATTGACCAGGAAAGTAAGAACGATACACCGGAGGATCGTCCTCATCCGGTTATGGGCAAAATTGATGCTCCAGAAAATATTGTTCAGATATAGAAGCGGCCCGCAAAATGAAAGCACCAGGAACAACAACTGCGTGGATGATCCATATTTATTAGCTGTCAGCAGGTCAACCGTTTCCTGCCAGCCAGTATTCAGCACCACGCCGATGAATATGGCTACCATAAGCTCGATGCGCACCAGGAATACAAGAGCAGGTTCACCGTTTGTATTATCCTCTTGCCGGGCAAACAGCCTGACTATCCGGGGCAACAAAACCGGTCCGAGTATGGCCACGGGGAATACGGAAAACTCAAAACAGCGGTATGCGAAACTGTAATCCGCTACAGCTGCGGCCGTGGTCAGTATCCCCACCAGGATCCAGTCTGCGCGCAACACCAGTACATTGCATACTGTGATCCCCAGCTGAGGCAGGGATTCTTTTATCAATCCCCTGTGATTCGGGAAATTATAGCCCGGCCTTAACTTCAGCTGCAGGGCAAATCGGTATAATATTAAGCACACTGCGAGTTCGGCGGCAGCCGCTGCCCCAAACAATATTGCTACAGATTCAACTGTAAGCAGATTGCAGACAGTAAGCACAACCACCCCGGTCAGCTTCACGAAATTGGCGGTGATGGACATCCAGCCCAGGATCCCGAAGCGTTGCAATCCATTTGCGATCTGTTTGCATGGGATCGTTAAGAATGAGAGGAATTGACTCAGCGCAAGAATCGTAAATATCTTCAGATTGCTTTGGGTACTGAAAAGAAATCCCGATAACGCTATCGTGAGCAACAGCAGAGCTCCTGCCAGCAGTACATGAAAGAAATAGGCGCTGAACAGTTTATCGATATCGATTCCCCGGGCTGTTTTTTTTACGGCCAGCTGGTCATATCCCAGGCCCAGAATGGTGGAGGCCGTTAGCAGAACAGCCAATATCCAGTTTATCGAGCCAAAGCTGCCCTTGTCGAGGTGCCGGGAAAGCAGGAAGAACAGCACGAAAGCGGATGCCTGGTTAAACACCGTTTGCGCCGTACTGGCATAGATATCCGCGAATAATTTGTTTTTGGCCATTACAGCTTTGTAAGTATGGTTACAGGCGCCTGACTGCCTATCGGTCAATACGTTATTTTAGTTTTCGCGGTTGCTTAAACCGCTCCCGGATTGGGGAAAAAAATCCAGGTCCGATGCACCGGCACTCAAACCCTGAGATCCGGGCCGCTGGCATGTTTTATGTGTGATCTAAAGTATCAACAAAAACATCCTTTATGCCAAATAAAAAAACAGATTCCCGCGGGTTTGCTACCAATAACCAGGATATTGAAAGGGATATTGCCGGTAAGGGCGGTCCGGCCCTGGGCACAGGCAACCCTGACGATGCGCATGGTGTTTCTCATCCGTACGATGAAGATCTGCAGACACAGATCGCGTCCAAATCACGGAAAAAAGATCCGCTGGCAAAACCCGCAAAGACCCCGGTAAAGTAACCGGCCATGAAAAAGAAAACCCTGAAGCATCACTTCAGGGTTTTATCTTTTCAGAGGAGCAGCTATTACTTTTTCAGGTTATTGCTCACGATCTTGGTGAGGTCGAACATGGATATCTGTCCTTTACCGAACAGCGGCTTCAGTTTCGCATCCGCATTGATCATGCGCCTGTTCTTTGAATCCTGTAATTTGTTCTTCTTGATATAGTCCCAGATCTTTTTAACCACTTCTGTTCTTGCCAGTGGTTTGCTTCCTACAACTTCAGCAAGTGTTGCACTCGGAGTGAGCGGGGCCATGAAGGCTGCATTAGGCTTACGTTTTGCTTTTGCTTTTTTAGGAGCTGCTTTCTTCGCTGCTTTTTTAGGAGCTGCTTTTTTTGCGGCTTTTTTAGCCGGCTTTGATTTTGCCATCTTGTTTAGAATTTAATGTGGATAGATGATTTTAGCATGGCTAATATAGGGAATAATCAGTTGAATTGACAAAATCTCCTCTGGGAGTGGGGATAAAATGATAATGACTTCAGAGGAGAATACACAGTTGTGGGTTCCGAAAACACTCCGGACTCATCTCGATCAGCTATTGCATTTTTCATAACCAATGCATATTTTGGGCCTTGTCCCCCCTATCCGCAGCATTGAAGTTCGCTGCGATCCACCAAAACTAATCCGCCATGTTCAGCAATGTGGCCCTCGATGTGGTGATAGGGCTTGTCTTCATTTACCTCCTGTACAGCCTGCTCGCCAGCATTCTGCAGGAGTGGATAGCTACCCAGCTCGGCTTCCGTTCCAAAGTGCTGGAAAAAGCCATTCTCAGGATGCTGGAAGACGGACAGACCACGGGCCGCTTCCCTTATTTCGACCGTGTTAAGGGCTTCTGGCAGATGATCTTCCGGGTGAACCGGTTGAAGGATAAAAAATTCGCGGCCCGTTTTTACAGTCATCCCCGGATCAAATACCTCGCAGAAGACAACTGGTACAGCAAACCCGGCTATATGGCCGCAGATGATTTTTCGAAGATCATGATCGATCTGCTCAATGGCGTGAATGCAAACGGGGCGCCGCCGGATATTCTCACCGTACAGGAGGGTATCCGCAATGGGATCGTGAAATACGATTTCGATACGGGCGATCGTTCCAACCCTGCCGTTCAGGCCTTACGCGCGCAACTCAAAAAAGCCGAAACGCCGCATATCAATACCGACACGCAGATGTTCCTGCAATCGCTGGTTACCGAGGCACGCGGCGATCTGAATAAGTTCAGGGCCCTGCTCGAAAAATGGTTCAATGAGACCATGGAACGCGCTTCGGGCTGGTACAAACGTTATGTGCAGCTCACATTATTCAGCATAGGCCTGCTCATTGCCGTTGCATTCAATGTGGATACGGTACTGATCGCCAAAAAACTCGCCACCGATCCCAAACTGCGCGAGCAGATGGTTCAGAACGCAAAAAAATACCTCGATAGTCACGAAGCGCCTAAAGCACTGGCCCCGATCGACACCTCGCTTTCGCAGCCTGCAAAGGATTCGGTGTTGCTGAAAAGAAGGGATTCATTGTATACAGAAGCTAAAAATATCATCGCCACCGATATCGAGGAGACCAGCAATATCATTGGCCTGGGCTATAAATGCGGTCATAGCCGGCTGATGCATTTGTTCTTCTTCGCATACCCCGATGCCTCCTTCCTGAATTTTATTGGTTGGCTGATCACCGCTCTTGCTATTTCGCTCGGAGCGCCTTTCTGGTTCGACCTGCTGAGTAAGCTGATGCGGGTACGCGGGGCAGTGCAAAAAAAGCTCGATACGAAGGACCCGGATCCCGCTCCCGTGCCGGCAGCGGTTGCAGTAAGTGTTAACACCAATAAACCCGGAGAGGAGGCCGTGGGATAATATGAAACTCATCGTCAAAGCCAAGAAGCTCAACAAACGCAGTTCAGTACCTGCATTCCTGCCCGATCCGGAGAGCATTGCGGGCACCGTATTCGAAAACTATGTGTTCGAAGGAGAAGAAGTGTCAAAGGTTCCCAACCCATCGCTCGGCAAATGGTACCGCGACCGCGATAATTATTTTTATTGGGGCGGCGCGCTCAACACTTATGAAGAACCGGTGGATGAACATGCGGAAGTGTTCACGAAGCCGGACAACGAGCAGTTTGAAAAGATCCCCGTCGGACCTGCAGCGAAGAAAAAAATAGAACAGGTGGTAAATGTTTTCGAAACGGGAACGGCCGAGGGAGACTATGCCGATATCAGCGTTTTTGCAGACTATTCAGACCCGGAAACGCATACCCGGATCAGGCAGATCACTTTCGGGCGCTCGCAGACAACGGAGTTTGGTCACCTGAAAGAATTGCTGCAGCAGTATATCGCCAACCAGGGCGTTTTTGCCGCGGAATTCCTGCCGTATATGGACCGGCTCGGCAAAAAACCGAGCCTGGAAACGGACCAGGACTTCCGGCAGCTCCTGAAAAAATCGGCCAAGCAGGATCCTGTGATGAAGACCTCACAGGACAGTTTTTTCGACGCAAAATATTACCAGCCGGCCTACAACTGGTTTACGGGCCATGGTCTTGCACTGCCGCT
>JAFBAN010000036.1 GCA_019247775.1 Chitinophagaceae bacterium
GCCATAGGGATTGGCATTCTCGATAGCGAGCGCCTCATCAACCGTGTCTGTGCGCATAATGCTTATCACAGGCCCGAAGATCTCTTCTCTGGCCACCGACATGCCCGGTTTCACATAGTCGATAACGGTTGGGCCAACATAAGTTCCTTTTTCTTTGCCGGATACTTTGGCATTCCTGCCATCGACGAGGATCTTGGCGCCATCTTTTTCGGCTTCGGTGATATAGCGTTCTATTCTTTCCTGTGCTTCCCTGCTGATCACCGCACCCAGGTTCTTGCCGGGTTCTATCTTGCGCGCTTCGTCGCAGATCTTGCTGATGATATGATCCACATTGCCCACGCCGATCATGGCACTGGCTGCCATACAGCGCTGTCCCGCGCAGCCGCTCATCGAAGCCGCCACGTTCTGCGCCGTCATATCAGGTTTTGCATCGGGCAATACCATCAGGTGATTCTTGGCGCCGCCCAGCGCAAGGCATCGTTTGTACTGATGGGTAGCGCGCTGGTAAACGATCTTGGCCACTTTGGTGGATCCCACAAAAGAAACCGCTTCAATGGCAGGATGGTCGCAGATCGCTTCCACGATCTCAACATCTCCGTGCACAATATTCAATACCCCGTCCGGCAGGCCGGCCTGCTTCAATAATTCAGCAAGGCGCCCACAGCACAGCGGCACTTTTTCAGAAGGTTTCATGATCATGCAGTTGCCAAGCGCGATGGCATTGGGGATGGTCCAGTTGGGCACCATCGCCGGAAAATTGAAAGGCACGATCGAGGCTACCACGCCGAGCGGCACATGCTCTGTGCGGCATTCCACGCCCTTGCTTACTTCCAGCACCTCGCCCGTGATCAGCTGGGGCAGGGAAGTGGCGAATTCCGTCAGTTCAATACATTTCTCTATCTCGGCCACCGATTCGCCATATGTTTTTCCGTTCTCCTCGCTGCAGAGTTCGGCGAGCTCTTTCAGGTTTTGCTCCAGCAGGTATTTGTAACGAAAGAACACCTGCACCCGCTCCTTGATCGGCATCCTGCTCCATACCGGAAAAGCCGCTTTCGCCGCTTCTACCGCTGCATTCAGGTCATTGGCGGACGACATGGGCACGGTGGACAGCAGGTTGCCATCGACCGGGGAGATCACTTCCATCTTCCTCGGGGAAGAACTGGGAACAAAACGCCCATCGATAAAATTCTGGATAGCCGGGTATTTCATGAACTACAATTTTTTTAGAAATAAAGGTTTAAATTAAAAATATTTTAGCCAGCAAGCAAGTTTTAGCAGTATTTTTATTGCCGACTATGCAAAAGAACGGCATCAGCCTGGATAAGCTCGACTTCGATATCGTGTCCTGCCTGCAGCAGGACGGCCGCATGTCCTTTACGGTCATGGCCGAAAAGCTGGAAGTATCCGTCGGAACGATCCGTACCCGGATGAATAAACTCGTAGAGGACGGCACGATCAGCATTATCGGACGGGTTGATCCCGATAAACTCGGCTTTCACGCCTATGCGCATATTGCGGTATATGTGCGCCCGGCCACGCTGAAAGACAAGCTGGCCAGGAAGATCGCCAGGCTGCCGGAAGTGAGTTTCCTGGCTATGACCTCGGGCGATTATGATCTGGAAGTGGATGTGATGTGCCGCGACAACGACCACCTGATGGATTTCGTGAATACAGTCTCAGCTTATGAAGGCGTGCACCAAACGAAAACAACGCTTTATTTCAAGGTGTACAAGTATGCGCAGCCTGATCTGGCTTTGCTGAAAAAATAATCTCAATAATCCTGCTTTCTTGCCTTGATATATTTCGCTACATCGATCATCGGGGCTACCCAGATCTCGTTTTCGTGGGCTTTCAGGTATTGTAAAAGTTTGCGGTGTTCGGTCAGGCTTACGTTAAGATCGTGACCGCCGCCCACACCGTGGAACAGGAAAACCACTGCCCTTCCGCTCTGCTGGGCTTTTTTGACAAGACCGATCATATACTCACCGCTCTGCCCGTTGATAGAGTAACAATTGATATCGTGGAGATGAACACTGTCTATCTTCAGCAGGCCATCGCTGACGCCGCGGGCAGCGATAAAATCTTTTTTCACTGGCTCATAATACAGGCTGTCGTGGATCTTTTTGTCGCCGCAGGGATAGGCGAACGTGCGTTCCGTTCTGCCATCGATGGCCCGCAGCAGCGCATTGGTCAGCCTGATCTCATCACGCATGCGGTTGATGGTGTAATTGCGCAGATCGGTATCCGGCGTAATAAAGGTCCGTCCCGGCCCGCCATCACAGGGATGGATACCGGTATGATTACCGAGCTCATGTCCGTCGGCCGCCGCTTTCCGCCATTCGGGGATCCGGTTCACAACTGCGCCGGCATTCCCGATCAGGTAAAAAGTGCCTTTCAATCCAAATGAGTCGAGTGCAGGCACAGCATGATCCAGGTGCCCGTCGATCGCATCATCATAGGTAAGCACCACGGCGCAGTTCTTGCCATTCCAGGGCTGGGCCTGGGCAACCGATGCACCCAATAAAATGATCAGAAAAAACAGAAAGCTCAGTATAACGCTACGCATAACAATCGCAGGGGAAAAAACTGCAATTGAAAATACTTAAAATTTGGGTAAGGCTGGAGGCTAAAGGCAAAAGGCAAAACGCAAAACGCAAAATGCTAAACGCTAAAGGCAGAAAGCGAAAGCAAAGTCCATACTCCAGACTCCTAACTCCTAACTCCAGACTTCCTTTATTCCGTTCTCAGGCTCTTCACCGGATTCGCCCTTGCCGCTTTCACAGCCAGCGAGCCGATCGTGAGCAGGGCTATCAGCATTACCGCCAGTCCGGCCAGGGCAAACAGCCACCAGCTGATGGAAATACGATAAGCGAAATCTTCCAGCCATTTGTTCATCACCCACCACGACACCGGGAAGGCGATCACCGCAGCCAGCAGCGTGAGCCTGAGAAAATTTCCGGATAGCAGTGCCAGGATATTGCCGGTAGAAGCCCCAAGCACTTTACGCACTCCGATCTCCTTGGTCCTTTTCTCCGCCACATAAGCACAGAGCCCGAACAATCCCAGGCAGGCGATAAAGATCGAGAGCCCGGAAAAAATGCCGAAGATATTTCCCAGTCGTTGTTCAGATATGTACTGTTCACCAAAAGCTTCATCCAGAAAACGGTAATCGAATGGCTCCGCCGGAGCAAATTTTTTCCATTGCGATTCCAGTTGCGCAAGCGCCTGCGCTATATGACCGGAGCTGACCCGGGTTACGATATGCGATACGCCGATAAAATAACTTTTCGAAGAGGTGTGGAACAATGCAAAGGGCTGAATAGGGGTATGAAGTGATGTAACATTGAAATCTTTCAGCACCCCGATCACTTTATATTTCTGGTTATTACCCCCGGGATACTGCAGGTATTTGCCAATGGGATCTTTCCAGCCCACCTGTTTCACGGTCTCTTCATTCACGATCACCGACAGCGAATCGGAGAACTGCTGCGAAAAATTGCGCCCTTTCAGCACCTGCATGTGCAGGGTAGGAATGAAATCGTAACCGACCAGGAAAGAGGAGAGATTGATTTCCTCCGCAGCTCCTTTTCCAGACTCCGCTTCGGGAACATAGGAATCCTGGAAAAGTCCGCCGGAGGGTATGCTGCTGGTAGTGCTCGCACCCGCAATGCCCTGCAGGTTGCTGATGGATTGCCGGAAACTTTCTTCAGATGCGCCAAGCCTGTTGGTGTTGTTGATCACTACCACATTGTCGCGGTCGAATCCCAGATCGGTATCACGGAACAGGATCAGTTGCTTGTAAATGACCAGGGTGCCGATGATCATCATGGTAGCCACGCTGAACTGAAACACGACCAGCCCATTCCTGAACCACTGGCTGCGCTTTCCTGTATTGATGGTGCCATTTCCTTTTAATACGGTAACAGGATTGAACCTCGTGAGGTAAAAAGCCGGGTAACTGCCGGCGAGTAAACCTGTAACGACAACCAGCGATACGATGGTCAGCAGAATAGCCGGATCGAATACCTGGGCAATGCGAAAAGTTTCCCCGGTGATGGCTGAAAAAGGTTTGATCAGCATCACCACTAAGAACAATGCCAGTACTGCGGATACCATACTGTATAGCAGGGCTTCTGCCAGGAACTGGCGAACGAGTTGCGGACGGGTAGAGCCGCTGACCTTTCTGATGCCCACTTCCTTTCCACGCCTTGCAGCACGCGCGGTGGACAGGTTCATGAAATTAACACAGGCCAGCAGCAATATGAACAGCGCTATGCTGCCGAAAATATAGACATACTTGATATTGCTGATATTGTTCAGCCAGGGCATGAAAATATTACTGGAACGAAGATGGATATCGGTGATGGGTAAAAGATGATAGTCCCATTTGCCGCCCTTGCGGATAAATTCGTCGAAAGGTTTGCCGATGCGTTTGAAACCGTTAGCCGCCTGTACCCGCACGATGGCAGGGAACCGGCTTTCCAGTTGCTGTATCGCAGCAGGACTGGCGGGCGCCTGATCGCGAAGTTTTACAAAGCAGAGCGTCTGCATCCAGATCCAGCTCCAGCTGAATTGCTTGATCGCCTGGTAATCGACGGTGGAAGTGAGAAAATCGAAGCGGATAGAGGAGTGGGCGGGTACATTGTCAACAACAGCCGACACAGTGAACGGTTTTTTATCGTCGTTCAGCAATAACACTTTGCCGATAGCGGAGCTGTTACCAAAATATTTTTCCGCCATCTCTTTCGTAAGTACGATCGAACCCGGGCGGATGGCATTCGCTGCGTTCCCTTCCAGTACATTAAAGCTGAACATCTGAAGAAAAGGAGAGTCGACGGCGATAATATTTTTTTCGGTGAAGAACCGCTGGTTATCCGCCGTGCGCACTACCAGGTCTTTCGGTTTATAGATCCTTGAATAAGTTTCTATTTCCGGGATATTGGAAGCCAGGGCCTGGCCCACCGGCGGCGCGGTATTGCCGTTCCAGAATTCACTCCCGTTAAAATTGCCGTTGAGCGTTACCTGGAACAGCCGGTCTGCATGCCGGTGAAACCGGTCGAAGTTCAGTTCTGCCCTGATGAACAGAACGATCAGGATGGTGCAACAGATGCCAACGCTTAAGCCGGCAATATTGATCAGGCTGTTGACCCTGTTGTGACGCATATTGCGCCAGGCTGTCTTTAGGTTATGAATGAACACGGCGAAAAATTTTACATGTTATGTTTAGCGTTCAGCCTTCAGCATTCGGCCTTTAGCCTTCCTACTCGGATCTCAAACTCGTTACCGGGTTTGCCCTTGCAGCACGCACAGCTTTATACCCGACCGTTATCCAGGCGATCAGTATGGAAGAAACGATGGCCAGCACGAACACGCCAACACCCATCGTGATCCGGAAAACGAAATTGTTCAGCCAGTTGCTCATCATGTACCAGGCAACCGGCACGGCCACTACGAAGGCGATAATGATCAGCAGCGTGAATTCTTTCGAGAACAGGTACACAATATTGGCCACCGAAGCGCCAAGCACTTTGCGGATGCCCACTTCCTTGGTTTTCTGTGCGGCCATGAACAATACCAATCCATACAGACCGAGACAGGAGATGAAAATAGCAATGCCCGCAAATATCTTGTAAAGCAATGCCAGTTGATTTTCCTGACCATAAAAATTGTTGATGCGCTCGTCCATGAAACTGGGTGCATAAACGAACTCGGGGAAGAACTGGTTCCAGGCCTGTTCGATCGCGGCTCTTGTTTGCGAAAGATTGGCAGTATTGAGTTTGATCCCGGTATAATAGTACCTGACGTTGCGCGGCGCGATTGCCAGAGGTTTCACTGCTTCCCGCAGCGAATTGGTCTTGAAATCTTTCACTACACCCACTATCGGGCACCATTTGTTGCGATTGTACCGGATCTCGTGGCCCAGGATATCTTTCGGATCCTTCACACCCAGCTTGTTCATCATGGTCTGGTTCACCACCAGTTCGCGTATGGTATCGCTTTTCTCGTAGATCCGTCCTGCCACCAGCTCAAGTCCATAGGTCTTGAAATAATCCTCATCGGCGAACTTGCGGTACATCTCGAATTTTTCATCCGGCTTATGATCGAAAGCGAAGTTGCCGCTGTTATTGCTTTCCGAAGAAGGAACATCGGAGCTGAAACTGACCGCTTTTACGCCGGGGATCGACAACAGTTTTTGTTTGAAAGCAGGCTGGCGCAGGTTAACGGAACTGTCCACATTGCTGTTAAGCACCATGATCGCATCTTTATTAAAGCCGAGGTCCGCATTGCGGATATACCGCATCTGGCTGATGGCTACAATGGTTCCAATGATCAATACCTGCGAAATGGCGAATTGCGTTATTACCAGACCGCGTCTCAACGAAATGCCGCCCAGATTGGCTGATGTGATCTTGTTCTTCAACGCCGTGGCAGGTTTGAAACCGGATAAAACAAGCGAAGGATAGATGCCGGCCAGCAAAGTAACTGCCACCAGCAATATCGCCACAAATGCGAACGTGGAACTGTTGAGCAGATTAATGGTCTCCTGGATGGAAGCGATATGTTTGATATAAGGCATGCACAGCAACGCGATGACCAGTGCAAGAATGATCGCGGCAAAAACGATGATAGCGGTTTCACCGATCACCTGCCAGAACAATTGTCCCCGGCTGCTGCCCAGTACTTTGCGGATCCCTACTTCCTTCGAGCGTCCTACCGCCTGTGCAGTGGACAGATTGATAAAATTGATCGAAGCCATCACGATAATGAACAACCCGATCAGGGAAAGGGTCCACAAAGTTGACTTACTCGTGATATGATCGCCGAAAGTGCCGATCCGGTTATCGAAATGCACTTCTTTCAGCGGCTGGAGGTAATAATAAGATTTACTGACGCCGCCCGGTTTGTTATGGTATTTATCGCTGAAGGTTTTAAGACTGGCATTTACAGGTTGGGGTGAGGTATGTTCGGGCAGCAATACAAAAGCCTGGAAATTACTGGTCACATTCCCGAAATCGGTGCTGTAGCCATAAGTCTGCGGAAATTTCTTCATTGTCTCGTACGAGGCAATGATCCCAAGGGGGAAATCTGTGTTGAGCGGCACGTCTTCCAGAATGCCGGCTACTTTTACGGTAGCGGTATTATCCAGCCGCAGCAATCCTCCGATAGCCGCCTGCCAGGTACCGAAATATTTTTCAGCGCGTTTTTTTGTGAGCACCGCTACATCCGGATCTTTCAGCAGTTGAGGTGAGCCGGCCAGCCATTTATAGTTGAACACTGAAAAGAAATTGGGATCGGAAAAGAAATTACCCGATTCTTCAATGAATTTTTTGTTGGAAGGCGAATTCGGATCCCCCACAGACATCACAGTTACCTGGCTGGTGTAATTGGCGAACAGGGCGCCGGTCACCAAATTTGGGAAATCGGCACGCAAGGCGTCGTAGGCAGGGAAGGGAACGCCTTCTCCGTAGCTGATGCCTTCGGCGCTGTGCTGTTCTGTTGCCACATGATAGATGCGTTGGTAATTCGGCTGGAAGCTATCATAACTCAGCTCGTATTTTACCACCGTAAACAACAGGATGCAGGCGGCAATACCCACTGCCAGCCCACTGATATTGATCGCCGCATATACTTTGTGTTTGATCACATTCCGCCAGGCGATCCGCAAATAGTTCTTCAGCATAAAAGATATTTAGTAAAAGAGTTCGTTTTTTCAAATGGTTGCAATCTCATTCCGTACGCAGGCTCCGCACCGGGTTGGCCAGCGCGGCCCTGAATGCCTGAAAACTCACCGTTGCCATCGCGATCATGATCGAAAGGATACCGGCGACCAGGAAGATCCAGAAACTGATATTGATGCGGTAAACATAATTATTCAGCCACTGGTTCATCGCCCACCAGGCC
Source organism: Chitinophagaceae bacterium (assembly GCA_019247775.1). GTDB lineage: Bacteria > Bacteroidota > Bacteroidia > Chitinophagales > Chitinophagaceae > Sediminibacterium. The sequence continues at coordinate 7,903 of JAFBAN010000036.1, forward strand.
AGCGGCGTGGCGATCAGCAGGGAGATAAGCACCAGCTTCATAAAATCCGCCGACAGCATGGTCACGATCCCGGAAACACTTGCTCCAAGCACTTTCCGGATACCGATCTCCTTAATTCGCTGCTCTGCCGTAAATGTGGCCAGGCCGAACAGACCAAGACAGGCGATCAGGATACTGAGCATCACCAGTACGATGAATATTTTCTGGAAATCAGCTTCTGCTTTGTACAGTTTGGCAAAAGTCTCGTCGAGGAAAAAATACTGGAAAGGACGGTCCGGTGCAGCTGCCTTCCATTTTTTCTCGATCTGCGCAATGGTTGCGGGCAGGTCTTTCTCTGATAATTTAACGGTAAGATTGTCGACCCTGCGCGGAGAAACGACGAATGCAAATGGTTTGATCTCGTTCTTGAATGAAGCAAAATGGAAATCCTTCACCATTCCTACAACGGTTACAAAATATAGTGTGTCGCCGTCGTTACCCCATTGCAGCTGCTGACCTACTACCGGCGTTTTAAGCCCAAGATCGCGGGCAGCTCTTTCATTGATGACAACACTGCCGATATTCTGCGCCAGGGTCCGGTCCGATACATTGGTGAGACTATCTGCAGGAAATTCCTTTGAGAAGCCGCGGCCTTCTACCAGTTGCAATTGCAGCACCTTCATAAAATCATGACCCACGCTCAGGAAATTCACGAGCTGGCTGTTGGAGGAGCCTTTGGCGTTCATGCTGTTGGCCCAGTTCTGGCCGCCTACTACGCCGTCTGCTGTTGCCGCCGCCTTAACAGAAGGAATGGCCTCGATCTCGTCCTGCAATGCTTTTCCGCCATTGTTCAGCGCTCCAAATCCGCGGATCACCATCACCTGGTCCTTATTAAGGCCAAGTCTCGATGCATGGATATAGTTGATCTGTTCCCAAATGACCATCGAACCGGCGATCAATGCGATGGAGATCGTGAACTGCACAACCACCAATGCCTTGCGCAGGCTCAATACCCCGCCGCCGACCCGCCCGCCTTTCAGAACGCTGACCGGGTTGAATGAAGACAGGTAAATAGCTGGGAAAAGACCGGCAAGCAGCCCGATCAGTAAGGCGGTAAGGAAAAAATAAATGATAAAACTGCTGCCCTGTCCGAGCAGCGTTAAATGTTTATTGGTAACCGTGTTAACTACCGGCAGCAGCAACTGGGCAAACAGTATGGCCAGGATTGCGGCAAACAGGCAGAGTATTACCGATTCGAGCAGGAATTGCCTGATCAGTGAACCGTTGTTGGCGCCGGAAACTTTGCGTACCCCGATCTCTTTGGCCCGCAGCGATGCCCGGGCCGTGACCAGGTTGATATAATTGATGGCCGCGATCAGGATGATCAGGATGGCAATGATGGAGAACACATACACATAGAGCCGGTCGCTATTGGGTTCCAGTTCCCATTTCAGATTGGAACCGAGATGGATATCACGGAGCGCCTGGGTATAAAAAATGTTCTTGCCATTTGCATTGGACGCTTTGTACAAGGCCTGGATCTTTGGCTCTACCGATGCGATACGGGTATTGGGATCAAGCTTGATATACGTGTAGAAATTATAAAATCCCCAGTTACTGTTGATATCGCCGGCGAATTTGCGGGTAGATATCAGGTAGTCGAAATGGAAATGCGAATTGAAGGGAAGATCTTTCAATACCGCTGTCACCATCATATCGCCCAGCCTGTCTATCCGCAGTACTTTGCCGATTGGATCCTCAGCCCCGAAATATTTTTTTGCTGCCGTTTCTGTCAGCGCGATCGAATTTATTTCTCTGAACACATTTTTCGGATCACCTTTCACAAAGGGAAAGTTGAATACATCGAAGAAGCTGCTGTCTACCCGGTACACCTGGGTTTCGTAAAGATGTTTATCCTGGTAAGTAAAAAGAAAATTAGTGCCCCAACCCGGGAATACCCTGGTCACATGTTCGATGCCAGGGATATTTTTCTGGATAGCCGGCGCAATGGCGGGTGGGGTAGTAGCATCAGGCAAACGGCTGCCGTCATCGTTCACGAAATCCTTTACCACGCGGTAGATACGATCCGAACCGGTGTGAAAATTATCGTAACTGGTTTCATCGGCTACGAAAAGGAATATCAGCAGGCTGCAGGCAAGGCCACAGGCCAGCCCGAAAATATTGATGAAGGATAAGGACTTGTTCTTCCACAGGTTCCTTAAAGCGATCTTGAAATAGTTTCGGAGCATAAGGTCAGTTTTAACGGTGGAGTTGTCAGCAAAAAATACCAAACAGGGTGCCGCATTGTACTGGATTGATTATCAGATATTATACACCGATCTCTGCCGGCCCTACTGTCCGCTTTCGATACAGCTATTGTTCGGTTTTAATGCCGTGGAACAACCTGTTTTTGTTGCCGGCGACCTGCTTCGGGTACGCAAAGTTTCGCTAAATTGAAAGCTAATCACTGCCTATGCACGATCCTATTACTCCCGATCCTTCACGGCGTTCTTTTCTCAAACGATCATCTGCGCTGGCAGCCATCAGTCTCACGCCCCCTGCAATGGTGCGCGCGGCTGAAAAAGGGTTTGATGAAAAGATCGCCGGGGTATTTGAAAAAATGCCGCTGTCTGTGACCATCAACGGTACGAAGCAACAGTTGTCGATAGAGCCACGAGTGACCCTGCTCGATCTGCTGCGCGAACAGTTACATCTTACAGGTACCAAAAAAGGCTGCGATCACGGGCAATGCGGCGCATGTACGGTGCATGTGAACGGCCGCCGCGTCAACTCCTGCCTTACGCTTGCCCTCACAACCGAGGGTAAACAGGTAACAACCATTGAAGGACTTTCGAAGGGAGAGCAATTGCACCCGATGCAGGAAGCGTTCATTGAATTCGACGGGTTCCAGTGCGGATACTGCACGCCCGGCCAGATCATGTCTGCCGTTGCCTGCGTGCGCGAAGGCCATGCCAACACGCCCGACCAGGTGCGCGAGTTCATGAGCGGCAATATCTGTCGTTGCGGCGCTTACTCCAATATCGTGGATGCCGTTATGAATGCAAAACAGGGAGGGAAAACGATATGAACCAATTCGAATACACCCGGGCCAGTACCCAGCAGGCCGCGATCGCCGCATTGGTCAAAGATGAACATGCCATGTTTCTTGCAGGCGGCACCAACCTGGTAGACCTGATGAAAAGAGGCGTTACAAGTCCATCCCGGCTGATCGATATCAATGAGCTGCCGCTGGCTGCTATTGAGCAGACCGCCACAGGACTTCGTATAGGCGCCATGGTGCGCAACTCCGATGCGGCGGAGCATGCACTGGTGAACAGGCATTTTCCCTTGCTCTCGATGGCTTTCAAAGCCGGCGCCTCGCCGCAGCTGCGGAATATGGCGACCGTTGGCGGCAATATGATGCAGCGCACCCGCTGCCCTTATTTCTATGATACTGCCATGCCCTGCAATAAACGCGAACCGGGATCCGGCTGCGGCGCTATCGGCGGATACAACCGGATGCATGCGATATTCGGAGCCAGTGAGCAATGTATTGCCGTGCATCCAAGCGATATGTGTGTGGCCCTCACCGCACTGGATGCCACGGTAACGATCGCCGGTCCGAAAGCGGAACGCAAAATCGCATTCGCGGATTTCCATCGCCTGCCGGGGAGCACCCCGCAAAAAGATAATAACCTGCAGCATGGCGAGCTGATCACCGCGGTGCATATTCCTTTTAATCATTTGACAAATGTTCATTACCTGAAGATCCGCGACCGGGCTTCTTATGCATTTGCGCTGTTATCGGTTGCGGCAGCACTTAATATCAAATCCGGGACGATCCGGGAAGCAAGACTGGCGATGGGCGGTGTGGCGCATAAGCCCTGGCGCCTGACAGAGGCGGAAAAAGCATTGAAAGGCCAGCCGGCGAATGAGACCAGTTTCAAAAAAGCGGCAGCGATCGCTATGGAAGGAGCGAGGTCTTATGGTCACAATGATTTCAAGCTGAAACTGGCGCCGAATGCAATTGCAGAGGCGTTGAGGTTGGCGAGTGTGTAGGTGTATTGGGTTTCTCGTTTCGCGTTTCTCGTTGTTGGCGCGACCTTTCGATTCAAGGATTTGGGAATAAAAATTTTTACGGGCGTCGGTCCCGGTTATTGAAGAATGAATATTTATGGAAAAACAATTCGCAGCAGACCCGATCAACAGGGTGGATGGTAAACTTAAAGTGACCGGCGGCGCCAGGTACTTCGCGGAGTTTGAAGCGCAGGGATTGCTGTATGCCGTACTTGCCACGAGCACCATCACCCGCGGCTCCATCATCGCCATCGATACCAAAGCTGCCGAGAATGCACCGGGTGTGATCGGCGTATTCACACATCTCAATATGCCGGCGATACCCGGCTGGGATACGCCGCCTTCGAATAATCTCCCGCTTGGCGGACAGCGCTATCGTATACTCGGCGGTAACCAGATCCTGTTCAATGGTCAGCCGATCGCGGTAGCAGTGGCAGATACATTGGAGCGGGCGCAATATGCCGCATCGCTGATCAGAGCTAAATATGATAAACAGAATTCCCGCACCGATCTCGAAGCGGATCAGTCAAAAGCCGCTGCCTTGCAAAGAGCGGCTGACTATAAACGAGGGGAAGCAGATGTGTACAAAACAGCCCCGGTATTTATCGAAGCGAAATATACCATGCCGCTCGAAATGCACAATCCTATGGAGTTGCACGGCATCCTGGTAAATTGGGAAGGCGATGATAAGGTGACCGTGTACGCCAAAACACAGGGAGTGAAAGCAACGCAACGCGCCATCATGAATGCGTTTAAACTCAGCGATAAGAACGTACAGGTATATTCCGAATTCGTGGGCGGAGGTTTTGGGATGGGATTGCGCACCTGGCCGCAGGAGATCGTGATCGTGGCCATATCCAGACAACTGAAACGCCCCGTGAAACTGGTGCAGGGCCGCGATCAGATGTTCACGACGGTGGGCTACAGGCCAACAACAATACAGACCATCGGTATGGGCGCTACGGCGGATGGAAAGATCACGGGCATTACGCATGAAGTGATCTCACAGACTTCTTCTTATGAGGATTTCACGGAGAACGTAGCAGGCATGACAAAATTCATGTACCAGAGTCCGAATGTAAATACCCGTTACCGGTTGCTGCCGCTCGATATCGGCTCGCCCATCTGGATGCGCGGCCCCGGCGAAGCTACCGGCGCCTTTGCGCTCGAATCGGCGATGGACGAACTCGCATACAAACTGAACATTGATCCGCTTGAGTTCAGGCTGAAGAATTATACCGAAACAGATCCCGAGCGGAACAGGCCTTATTCCAGCAAATTCGTTAAGGAAGCATATCAGCTCGGCGCCGAAAAGATCGGCTGGTTCAATCGTAACCGGGAGCCGCGGTCCATGAAAGACGGGGAATGGCTGGTGGGATATGGAATGAGTACCGGCGTGTTCG